>JBKOVK010000088.1:0-17708 GCA_046724475.1 Acidobacteriota bacterium
ATGCGAAGGAGACGCCCGAGCGTTCGAAGCGGTACCAGATCCTCTCGCGAATCTCGGCGTCGATCTCCATGAACTTCGCGTAGTCGTCCAACCAGTACCGCAGCTCCCAGATCACCGCGAAGTCGCCGAACTCGAAGATGTCGGCCGTGGCCGCAGGGTGGGCTGCGATGCCGGCGACGTCGTGAACGGCGGCTTCGAGCTCCGCCCGGACGACGGAAGGAGGCGCATCGTATTCGCAGCCGATCTTCATGCTGCGGGCCATCGGAAGGCCTCCCCGGCGGAACACCTCCAGGCGCTCGCGGCTGGCGACGCTGTTGGGGATCAGCACCGCGTTGCCGTCCATGGTCCGGACTTTGATTGCACGCCACGTCAGCTGTTCCACGAGGCCGATCTGGGTGCCGGCGCGCACCAAGTCTCCGACGTGGAGAGTGCGCTCGAGCGCGAGGGCGAGGCCGGAGAAGAGGTTTCCGAGAGTCTCCTGCAGAGCGAGACCGATGATCGCCGTGATGATCGCCGAGGTCGTCAGGATCGTGCCGAGGTTGGCTCCCAGGGCGACCTGCAGAAGCACCGCCACGACGATGGCGAGAAGAACGATGTCGAAAATCTGGCGAACCAGCGCAGGGGCGGCCGCACCGCGGCGGAGCCGGTATCCGACGTCGAAGACGAGATAGTCGAGCAGGCGCGTGAAGAGGAACCCTCCCGCCAGGCCGATGGCGAAGAGCCCGTAGTTACGCGCGTGGGCATCCCTCATGGGCACGCCGAGTCCGGACAGCGCCAGCACACACGCGGTGACGAGGACGAAGAGAGCGAGAGCGGGAAGGATCCGCCGCGTGCCGGAGACGAAATCGGACAGCCGTACGGTCATCGCTCGGCGATTCGCTCGGCGACCGCGCGCGGGTCTCCGGCCTCCTGGAAGAGACGCACGGCCGCGATTCCGGAGACCCGGTCCGTGTAGGGCTCCAGATCCGACAGCCGCGCCTCGTCGATGCCTCCGATGGCGAAGACCGCGGCGCTGTGCTCTTCGAGACGGGGAAGCGCTTCCAGAGCCCGGACACCGAGGGGCTCTCCATAGGCGCGCTTGGAGGGCGTGTCGAAGATCGGACCGATGACGACGAGGTCGGCGCCGGCGGCGATCGCTTCACGGGCTTCGTCGGGCGCGTGCGTCGACACACCGACCCGAAAGCCTCTCGGCGTGTGGGAGCGAATCCGCGGCAGCGGGAGGCCGTCGGCCGGCAGGTGGACGCCGGCCGCTCCGGCCGCGAGCGCGACGTCGAAGCGACCGTTGACGAAAAGCACATCCGGGCCGAGCTTCTCCCGCGCGGCGCGGGCGCGCTCGAAGACCTCGCGATCCGGTGCGTTCTTCTCGCGGAGCTGGACGAGGAGGTTGGGCGCCCCGGCGAGAGCGTCCAGGGTCTTCGCGAAGGCGGTGTTGCCGATGGCGGCGCGGTCGGTCACGTAAAGCATCTTCATTCGGGCCCCGGAGCCGTCGTCTGCTCCTCGTTCAACGTCCGGGACAGCATACGGAGGTCCGCCACGCCGGCGGCGAGGTGTACGAGGCCGAGGCCCGAGATGAACCCCCGGAAGAAGCCCGATCCGAACAGGCCCGGCACGGCCGTGCGCCCGGTCCACGGGCTCAGCACCAGGTAGACCCCCACCGCCGTGCAGTAGAAGACGAAGAGCGCATTGCCGAGGAGTGTGAGCAGCCGGCGCACGTGGCGCGATTCTACGAAAAAAAGAAGCCGCGCCTGGTGGCGCGGCCAAAGGAGGAGGAAACCTCAGGAAGACTCAGGAACGTCCCGGACGGCCCGAATGACCGGATCCGCCGCGGGATGGCGGAGCGGACGGGGCCGAGCGCGGCGCGGGTGCGGACCGGGGCGCGGGAGCGGCCTGCGGCGGCGCCGAGCGCGGCGCCGGAGCCGAGTCGAAGGAGCGGGGAGCGGGTCCCCGGTCCATGGACCGCGGAGGCGCCGATCGCGGCGCGTAGTCGCGGGGAGCGCGATCGTAGGTTCGCGGGCCGTAGTCGTTGCGGCCCTGCTCGCGGTTCCGATAGGGGTAGCCGCGGTACGGAGCGGAGTCATCACGGCTGCGGGGCGACCGTTCGACGCCGGAACGTGGAGAACGATCGAAATCCTGTTCGCCCTGGTTGCGTCGGCCCGGAACGGCGCCCTCGATCACACGCCGCGCCGGAGGAACCTCGGAGCGGGAGCGCCACTCTTCTCCGCGGCGATCGACGGGCTGCCGGCGGGACGGCTGGTCGTTGAAGTCCCGGGCGCTTTCCCGCGGACGACCTCGCCAGGAATCGGCGGGGGCCGATCGCTCGGCCGGGACGCGCTCCATCGAGCGCGGTGCGTCCCCCGGACGGTCCGGCGCGGAGCGGGACGAATGGCCCCGCCAATCCGGGGCGTTCGTGTCGGGACGCGCGGGCGCGGTCCGGGCGTCGCCGGAGTTGTCGTTGCGGTCGCGCGGCTGCGCGCGCTGGATGTCGCGCGGCTGCGCGCGTTCGACGTCACGCCCGCCCGAGCGGTCGGTCGCCCCGACCTGGGACCGGTCGATTGACGTGGCTCCGCGGCCGCGGTCGATGATCGTGGCGCCGCGAGGCGCGACGTCCGCCGCTCCGGGGCCGGAGAGGCCGCTGCGGTCGGCGACGACCGTGCGCCGCTCGAGAGCGTCCACCGTCTCGCGAGGCAGGTTCTGTTGCCGTGCGAGGACCGGGGCGAGAGCTTGTGAGTCGCGGCCCGCCGTTCTCTCGATGGTTTGCGGCGCCTGTCGAATGTGCTCCTGGAGCGCGGCGCGCACGCCGCCGGTCGCCGCGCCACGGTCCACGACGATCGGCCGCGAGGAGACCGAGATCTGGTCGCCCAGACGGCCCGCGAGTCGCGTTCCGGGAGTCACGGCCAGCCTTCCGCTCACGTTGCCGACGTTGCTCGCGTTGGTGAAGTTCCAGCCGCGCATGTCCACGTTGCGAGTCGAGAAGCGGCCGTTGATCGCGTAGGAGACCTGACGGGTGTTGCCTGGGCCGCCGGGCGCTCCCTGGCCGCCGTTGTCCCAGTTGCCGCCGTGGCCGCCGTTCCAGCCGTGGCCACCGCCGCCGCCGTGCCAGCCGTGCCATCCGCCGTAGAACCCGACGGGGCACCATCCGAAGTAGCCACCCGAGTAGCCCCAGTAGCACCATGCCGGCGAGTAGATGTAGCCGGGGGACCAGCACCAGCTGTTCCAGCCGACGTCCCAGAACCAGCTCCCGTAGTGAAACGGGTACCAGCCCCAGGGATCCCACGACCACCAGGTCAGGCCGACCGGCGTGTAGTACCAGCTGCCGTACGAGTACGGGCTCCAGCCCGCGGCCACGTTGGGACGCCAGACGTAGGACCCATAAGTCGAGTTGTAGTCCCAATCTCCATAACCGTCGAGCGACTGGACATCTCCCGAGTACTGGTCGTCGCCGACGTACCGGCCCGAGGCGCTCGGCGTTTCGTACGTGACCTCGAGACGGTCGGACGCCCAGAGATCGAATCTGTCGCGAGAGAAGCTCCCGCGGGCGATCTCGGGCTCCTGGTCGCCCTGGACGACGAGGTAGTTGCCGGCCCGGACCGTGTAGGAGCCCGAACGGGCGCGAACTTCGACGGAGCCGGCGCGCACGACGACGGAGGTTCCACGCCGCGCGTCGGCGTTGACGCGAACGCGCGAGCCCGAGCCCGCGTAAACCGCCGCGTCCTCGGTGTCGATTCGCGGAACCGAATGCTCGTCGGATCCCAGGACCGAAAGAATCACCGAGCCTTCCGACAGCGTGATCTCGGAGACCTCGTCGTCGGTGCCTTGCTGCCCCGAAAGAGACTCGAATTTGACCTTCGTGCCGCCGCCGACGTGTAGGACGTTCCCGTCGGCCAGCGCGACCTCGGCCCGGGCGGGATCCTCGGTCCGGATCTGGTCGCCGGTCGAGATCGGCATGTTGCGGCGCGCTTCGACTTCACCGTTCAAGCTGGAGTCGACCGTCACCTGCCCGGTGGATTCCCGGATGTAGGTGTACGCGCTCCTCCCGTTGTCCGCCAGAGCCACGCTCGCCGGAAGGACGGCCGCGGCTGCCAGTAGAACGAGACGCTTCAAGTTCATGACTTTCTAGTTCTCCCCGCTCCAACGAACTGCGAGCCATGTGCCACGGCGGGCGCTTGCCGCTCCGAGCAGAATGTGCTTTAAATGGAGTACTTATGGTAACGGGTCGGGCTCGGCTGTGGGTCGTTGTGTCACGTCAGGGAGACATCCGCCGGGGCACGGAGGACACGGAGTTAGCCGGCGTTTACCTTGAGCCCGGGGCCCGGCGCCATTGATCCGCGACATCCTCCGGTACGGGGATCCGCGGCTGACCGCGGAGAACGCCGAGGTCGACCCCTCCACCGAGAACATCTCGGGGCTTCTCGCCGACATGGTCGAGACCTGTCACGCGGCTCCGGGCGTAGGCTTGGCGGCGCCGCAGATCGGCGTCAACAAGAAGGTGGCGATCATCGACCTCTCTGTCGGGGCTGACCCGGGCGCCGTCATCGTCCTCGTCAATCCGGTGGTGGTGGAAGAGTCGGGGGAGCAGAAGGAAGACGAGGGCTGCCTTTCCGTCCCGGATCTGTCCGAGAAAGTCGTGCGTCCCGCCCACGTCCGAGTGCGGGCGCTGGATGCGAACGGGGTGCCGCGCGAGATCGAGGGCACGGGGCTTCTCGCCCGTGCCCTTTGCCACGAGACCGATCACCTCGACGGCCGCCTGTACGTGGATCGTCTTCGGGGCTTGAAGCGGGAACTGACCTGGCGAAAGATCCGCCGGCAGAAAGAGAAGGGGATCTGGTGAGCCTGAAGGTCTTCAATACGCTCGGCCGCCGCGAGGTCGAGCTCGCGCCCTTGGAGCCGGGCCACGTCCGGATGTACACGTGCGGGCCGACCGTCTATAACGTGGTCCACATCGGCAACCTCCGGACCTTCCTGTGGGAAGACGTGCTGCGGAGGCACCTGAAGGCGAGAGGCCTTCGCGTCACGCAGGTCATGAACCTGACGGACGTGGACGACAAGACGATCCGCGGCGCCCAGCAGGCGGGACTGCCGCTGCGCGATTTCACGACGAAGTACGGCGAGCTCTTCTTCCGCGACATCGACCGGCTGGGCTTCGAGCGCGCCGAGCTCTACCCGCGCGCGACGGAACACGTTCCCGAGATGCAGGAGCTGACGGCGAAGCTCCTCGAACGCGGACACGCGTACGAGTCGGAGGGCTCGGTCTATTTCCGCATCTCGACTTTCCCGGACTACGGGAAGCTGTCGGGAATCGACCTGACCCAGGCGCGGCGTGGGGAGCGTGTCGCCGACGACGAGTACGAGAAGGAGGACGTCAAGGACTTCGTCCTCTGGAAGGCGGCCAAGCCGGACGAGCCTTCGTGGAAATCGCCGTGGGGGCCGGGCCGACCCGGCTGGCACATCGAGTGCTCGGCGATGAGCATGAAGTACCTGGGAACGCACTTCGACATTCACACGGGCGCCGTCGACAACATCTTTCCGCACCACGAGAACGAGATCGCACAGAGCGAGGCGGCGACCGGTCAGCCCTTCGTCGACGTGTGGCTCCACGCCGAGCACCTGATCGTGGACGGCGAGAAGATGGCCAAGTCCAAGGGGAACTTCTACACGCTCGACGACGTGCTGGCGCAGCGCAACGACCCGATTGCGGTGCGGTACCTGCTGCTTTCCGTCCCGTACCGCACGAAGCTCAACTTCACGTGGGACGCGCTCACGCAAGCGGCTGCCTCGATCGAACGCATCAAGTCCGCTCTTCTCCGGGTAGACGAGGTCGCCGCCGCGGGAGCCGCGAAGCCAGGGGCCTTCCCGGCCGCCGACCGCGCGCGACAATTCTCGGAGGAGTTCTCCGCGGCGCTGGACAGCGACCTGAACACCGCAAAGGCGCTCGGCGCAGTCTTCACGTTCGTGACAGACCTCAACGCCGCGCTCGCGGAAGGCACCCTCGATGCGACCGGTGCGGCGGCTGCGGGTGCCGCCCTCCGCCGCGCCGACTCCGTGCTCGGCGTCCTGCCGGCAAAGGAGGGCGCTCTCGACGCCGAGATCCAGGCCCGGATCGACGCGCGCACGGCCGCTCGCAAGCGACGCGATTTCGCCGAGTCGGATCGGATCCGCGACGAGCTCGCGGCGCGCGGCATCCTCCTCGAGGACAGTCCCGCCGGCACGAGGTGGAAGCGGGCCTAGAATTGGCCATGGCCGGAGTAGCCCTGTTGTTGGCCCTGGTCCAGGCCCAGGCTCCGGGGACACCGCCGAAGGCTTCCGCCAGAAACTCGACAGCGGATGCCGTCGTCGAAAAATCTCTGGCACTCGGGATCGATTTCGATCCGCCCGGACCGGGCCAGACCCGCGCGGCGCCCGAAAACACGAAGGCCTATCCGGGCTACGCAGCGGGTTCTTGGCTCGATGCGCAGATCCGAGTCGCCGACGATTCCATCGCCGAGCCGCCGAAGGAACTTCGCGACTTTCTGGAGCAACGCCGCGAGCCCGTCTGGGCAATCGTTGCGGCACTCGAGAAAGGCGCACCGGAATGGAAGGCGACGAAGTCCGAGGAGGAGATCCCGCGCCTGCTGCCGTGGATCCGTTTACATAAGGTGCTTCTCGCCACGGCGCTCGTCGCGGCGCACGACGGCAATGCGATTGATGCCGAGCGCGCCCTCGAGGCGTCCTGGTCGCTCGGCCAAGCCTTCGAGAACGAGAAGACGCTGATCGCCCGGATGATCTGCGTGGCCGTCGAGCGCTGGCAGGCCGGCGTTCTGCGGAAGTTCCAAGTGCCGCCTCCAGCCTGGATGGATCGCCTCGACGCCGACCAACCCTGGCAGAAGATCGCCGAGGCGATCGAGACCGAAGGGCGGATCGTCTTCCCGGCGCAGCCAGAACCCGAACCGACCTACTCCCGGAACCTTCGTGCAAAAGCGATGGCCGCGATCGGTGAGGGGCTTCTCAAGGTCTCGCCGTGTGAACGGGAAGCACTGAGCTCCGAGGCCCTCTTTCGGCCCGCCGCGGCGGTGTTCGAGGTGGAAGGCGGCGAAGAGGCGAAGCCCTGGACCACGATTTACCGGGACATCACCATGCCCAACATCGAGTCCATGGTCCGTCGCACCGCGCGCCTGACGGTGGATCGCGAGTTGACCCTCAAGATCCTCCAGCTTCGCCTGGCCCGCGCCGCGTCTCGCGACAACCGTTGGCCCGAGCAGACGGAGGTGACATCCGCCGTATGCCCCGGAGCCACTTACGCCTACAAGGCAGATGCGAAGAGCATGCGGATTCGCTTCGAGGGCACGGTGGACGATCCCGAGGCCGGTGTCGTCCTGCCGCTCGAATACGCGACGCTTGACAGTCCGCCCGCCCCGGCGCAATGATCGCCCTCCCATGACCGTGTCGCGCGAGAACCGTAACTGGTGGTGGCGGGAGGCAACCCGGTAGGGCGGAGCACGCCCTGCCGACGGCCTGTCGGGCGGGGCGAGGTAGTCAGAGACAGAATTCAGACCCCCGGCCCGAGAGGGCTCGGGGGTTTTTGATTTGATGGCGAGACAACTTTCTCTTCCGGCCCGCGTGGCGACGCTGGCGCCCCGCTCGGTCGAGGACGCGCGGCGGCTCGTCGGGAGCGTTCCGGCGGGAGCCGACGCGATCGAATACCGCCTCGATCTCGCCGAGGAAGTGATTCCTCCTGCGGCGCTCCTGTCGCTCGACGCGCGCCCTGCCATCCTGACGTATCGGTCCCTCTCGGATGGCGGCCGTTTCGCCGGAAGCGACGAGGAGTATCGCCGCCTCGTCACCGCAGCGTACGACACCGGCGCGATCGTGGACGTCGAGCATGCTCGCGGGCTGCTCGACGACCCGGCCGCGCTTCCCAAGCGCGAGCGCGTGATCGTGTCGCACCACGCTCCTTTTTCGCTGCCGAACGACTGGCAGGCGCGTCTTTCCGCAATGCGCGCCACGAAGGCGCGCGTCGTGAAGCTCGTGGCGGGCGCCGTGGACCTTTCGGCGAGCCTCCGGATCGCCGAGCTTCAGAAGACGCAAGACGGCGCTGCGGCGATCTTCCCGATGGGGCCCGCGAGCCCTCCCGGCCGGGTGCTGTCGGCATTGTTCGGGGCGGCGTTGGTTTACGGCCCGGTGGAACGAGAGACGGCGTCCGGGCAGATCCCGCTGTCCGATCTGCTCGACGTCTACGAGATTGCCCGGCCGCGGCGTGTCGAGGCGCTCTACGGCATCGTGGGCGGTAGTCCGGCGCGGTCCCTGTCCCCGCGTCTCTACAACACACTTTTCCGCGCGCGCGCTCTCGATTGGCTGTACCTGCCTCTCCCGATCGCCGACTTCGAACGGGAGGATCCGACCTCGCTCGAGAACGATCCGCCATTTCGAGGCTTCGCCGTCACGCAGCCGTGGAAGCTGGCGGCGGCGCGCGCGGGCCGGGCCTCGGAAGACGTGACGGCCGTCGGCGCGGCCAACACGCTTTTCCTGGACCGCGGACGGTGGCGCGCCGAGAACACCGACGTCGACGGGGTCTTCGATCCGCTGGCCGACCACGACACGGGCGAGGGACGGAGCGCTGTCGTTCTCGGGGCGGGAGGCGCCGCGCGCGCCGCGGTCGTCGCGGCGCGCCGGCTGGGCTACGAGGTCGTGGTCGCTGCGCGGCGGGACGCCGAGGCGGACCGCCTCGCGTCCGAATTGCGGTTCGATTCGATGGCTTGGGCCGACGTGCCGCAGAGCGAGGCCGACCTCTACGTCAACACGACACCCGTCGGCTGGAAGGACGGCGAGCCGTCGGCGATCCCTCCAAACCTCTTTGAAAACCGACCGCTGGTCTTCGACTGCGTCTACCGACGCGACGGCCGCGAGACGTCCACGATCAGGGCTGCGCGCGCCGCGGGCTGCCCGACGATCGACGGATTGCAGATGCTCGCCGCTCAGGCCGTGCGGCAGGCCTCGCTGCTCGGCGTCGAGGGAGTCACTCTCGAAGAGGTGCGGCGGATCCTGACGGGAGCGTCTTCGTGAGCCTTCGCGACGAAGAGCGCCGCCGGTTCCTCGAACGCTCCCGCGAGGGCGTGTGCGTGCCCGTGGCCCGCGTCTTCCCGTCCGACTCGCTGACTCCGGTGACGCTCTTTCGCCGGATGCGCGCGGCGGGCGAGGAGTCGTTCCTGCTCGAAAGCGTGGAGGGCGGCGAGTCCGTCGCGCGATACACCTTTCTGGGCACGGCGCCCTCGGCGCGCTGGACGCTCCGGGACGGACGCGCGACGATCCAACGAGGCGGCATCTCCGAGACTGTCGGAGGAGCGCCAATTCCCGCCCTGACGCGGCTGGTTTCGCGAGAGCCATTCGTTCCGGATCCCGAGCTGCCGCCGCTCTCCAGCGGCGCGGTCGGATTCCTCGCCTACGACGCGGTGCGCCTCTTCGAAGCGATCCCGGACCGGCATCCGCGCGAGAGCGCGATTCCGGACGGCCTCTTTCTCCTTTTCGACGCAGTGGCCGCGTTCGACCATCCCCGCCAGCGACTTCTTCTCCTGACGACGCTCGACCGGACGCGAGGCGAGGCCGCCGACACGGTGGTGGACGCCGCGATCCGGCGGCTGGACGGCCTGGAGCGGTTCCTCGCAGCGCCGAATCCCGGGCGTATCCCCTCGAACGGAGCGCCCGGCCGGTTCGAGCCCGTGATGCCGCGCGAGCATTTCCTTTCGGCCGTCCACGCGGCGCGCGAGGCGATCGCCGCCGGAGAGGTCTACCAGGCGGTCGTCTCGCAGCGGTGGACCGCGCGGCTGGACCTGGATCCTTTCGACGTTTATCGGGCGCTTCGGACGCTCAACCCGTCGCCCTACCTCTTCTATCTGGAGACGCGGGAGGCGAGCGTCCTCGGTTCGTCTCCCGAGATGCTCGTTCGCTGCCGCGGCCGTCAGGTCGAGACGCGGCCGATCGCCGGCACGGCGCCGCGAGGTTCGACGGCGGATGCGGACGCATCGCTGGCGGAGAAGCTGCTCGCGGATCCGAAGGAGCGCGCAGAACACGTCATGCTCGTGGACCTCGCGCGCAACGACCTCGGCCGCGTCTGCGAGATCGGCACCGTCGGCGTCGCTCGCTACGCCGCGGTCGAGAAGTTCTCGCACGTTCAGCACCTGGTCTCCGAAGTTCGGGGGACGCTCGCGTCGGACGCCGGAGCGGCGGAAGCGTTGGCGTCCTGCTTCCCAGCGGGGACGCTGACGGGGGCGCCCAAAATCCGCGCGATGGAGCTGATCGACGAGCTGGAGGCGTGCCGCCGCGGGATTTACGGCGGCGCGGTAGGCTACTTCGACGCCGCCGGCAACTGCGACATGGCCATCGCGATTCGCACGGCCGTAGTCGAGAAAGGCCTGTGGAGGATCCAGGCCGGGGCGGGAATCGTTGCGGACTCCGTCGCGGAGAACGAGTACCGCGAGGCCGAGTCCAAGGCCGAGGCGCTCTTCCGAGCGATCGCGCTGGCGCGGGAGTGGATCGCGCAGGGGAGGCTGGCGTGATCTTTGTCGTCGACAACTACGACTCCTTCACGTTCAACCTGGTGCAGGCGCTCGGCAAGCTCGACCGCGACGTGAGGGTGGCGCGCAATGATCGCTTCGATCCCGAGAAAGCGCTGTCCGACCGGCCCCGAGCGATCGTGCTCTCGCCGGGACCGGGCCGGCCCGAAAAGGCGGGCCGCTGTCTCGAGACGATCGGGGCCGCGGAGCGCGAAGGCATCCCGCTCCTCGGGGTCTGCCTCGGCCATCAGGCCATTGGAGCGTTCCATGGGGCCCTCGTGGACCGGGCGCCCGAGCCGCGGCACGGGAAGAGCTCGCGGGTGTCGCACGACGGCACGGGACTGTTCGCGGGGATGTCCCGGCCGTTCGAGGCCGGGCGATACCATTCGCTGGTGGTCCACGAGAACACTCTGCCGGCGGACCTCGCCGTCATCGCCCGCAGCGAGGACGGGCTCGTCATGGCGCTCGCACACCGGACACTGCCCGTTTTCGGCGTGCAGTTCCATCCGGAATCCGTGCTGACCCCCGAAGGCGAGAAACTGTTGGCGAATTTCCTGGAGCTGACGCGATGACGCCGATACGCCAGTCATCCCGAGCGCAGCGAGGGATCCCGGACTCGATGCGAGTGGATATCCGAAAAAGCTCGGGATCCCTCGTCGCTGCGCTCCTCGGGATGACACGGGAGTGGCGATGACGCCGAACGTGGCCGAAGCGCTTAGGGTCGTGGCGGCGCGCAAGCCCCTGCCGCGCGCGCTGGCCGAGGCGGCCTTCGGCGATCTGATGGACGGGCAGGCCACGGAGGCCCAGAAGGGCGCGATCCTCCTGGGCATGGCGACGCGTGGAGAGACCGCCGACGAGATCGCGGGCGCGGTGGAGGCGCTCCGCCGCCGTATGCGCCGCGTCTCGACCCGCCGCGCGCCGCTATTGGACACGTGCGGACCGGGAGGCCTCGGCCGCGATCTCTTCAACCTCTCGACGGCCGCGGCCATCGTGGCGGCCGGCGCCGGCGCGTCGGTCGCCAAGCACGGCAATCGCTCCATCTCCTCGAGGGTCGGATCGGCCGACGTGCTCGCGGCCGCGGGCGTGCGCGTGGATCTCGATCCCGAGAAGGCGGGGTGCGTTCTCGACGATACGGGTCTCGTCTTTCTCTTCGCCCCGGCCTTCCATCCCGCGATGAAGGAGCTCGGCACCGTGCGGCGCGAGCTCGGCATCCGAACGATCTTCAACGCGCTCGGACCGCTGGCGAACCCCGCCGGCGCGACCCGGCAGCTCATCGGCGTCGGACGGCCGGAGCTGGTGAGCTTGCTGGCCGACGCGCTCGCAGCGCTCGGCAGCGAGCGCGCGGTCGTGTTTCACTCCGAGAACGGGCTCGACGAGCTCACGCCCGGCGTGCCCGCGTTCGGGGTCGAGGTCCGCGACGGCTGGACGCGTCCCTGGCGCTTCGATCCGTCGTCTTTGTCACAGCGGCCCGTGGAGCTCGCCGAGCTCGCCGGCGGAGACGCCGCGGCCAATGCCGCGATGCTGCTGCGTCTGCTCGAGGGAGAGCCCGGCCCGCGCCGCGAGGCCGTGCTCGTCAACGTCGCCGCGGCCCTGATCGTGGAAGGCCGCGCGCGAGACGTCTCCGAGGGCTACGAGCGGGCTCGCGCCGCCATCGATTCCGGCGCGGCTCGCGAAAGCCTCCAGCGGATGAAGGACCGCGCCGCCGCGGCATGAGCGACATCCTCCAGAAGATCGTCGCAGACAAGCGCGCTCGCCTCGCCCGAGGAGAGTACGCGCGCCGCAAGCCCGCCGACCGCCCGACCGACGGAGCCGCGTTCGTAGCCTCGCTCAAGGAGCCGGGGACGCGCATCGTCGGCGAGATCAAGGCAAAGTCGCCGTCGGCGGGCGAGATCCTTCCCGGAGCCGACGGCAAGATCGAAAGCTACGCGCTGTACTACCGCCGCGGGCGGGCGGCGGCCATCTCCGTGGTCACGGAGGAGGACCACTTCGGCGGCCGGCCCGAGTGGCTCCCGAGAGCCAAGAGCATTTCGGGTCTACCGGTTCTCATGAAGGACTTCTTCGTGGACGAGCGCCAGCTCGACTTCGCCGTCGATCTCGGTGCCGACGCGGTTCTCCTGATCCTCCGCGCACTGACGGACGCGGAGCTCGCCGCTCTCGCACGGGGTGCCCGCGAGCGCGGCCTGGCGGCGGTCGTGGAAGTGCACGACGCGTCGGACATCGCTCGGGCCGCTGCCGTTTCGCCGGAAATCCTGGGCGTCAACGCGCGCGACCTCGCCACGTTCAAGACCGACATCGGCGTCCTCGAGACGCTGGCCGGCGCGATTCCCGAGGGGCCCGTGCGCCTGGCCGAGAGCGGAGTCCGCACCCGCGAAGACATCGAGCGGCTGTCGAAATCGGGATACCGGGCCTTCCTCGTGGGCGAGGCGCTGCTGCGGTCCGAGGATCCCGAGGGCGATCTTCGGGCCTTGCGCGCATGACGGCCGTCAAGATCTGCGGGCTCACCCGCAAGGAGGACGTCGCGGCGGCCGTCGCGCTCGGAGCGGACCTGCTTGGCTTCAACTTCGCCGCTTCGTCTCTGAGGTGCATCAGTGTCGAGAAGGCGCGCGAGCTCGCCGCCGGAGTTCCGCCGGGGACGCTCAAGGTCGGCGTGTTCGTCCGGGAGGACCGCGACGCGATCACCCGCGCGGTCTTCGAAGCTTCGCTCGACCTGGTGCAGCTTCATCGTCCCGTGCATCTCGCCGACGTCGTGTGGTCTCCGGTTCCGATCATCGCTGCCGTGGGCGCCGAGGATCCGCCGCAATATGACGTGCTCCCTCGCTTGTCCGCGATTCTGTGGGACGCGAGCACGGGCCGCGGGAGCGTCGGCGACTGGAGCGCACTCGCTGCGCGGCGGCGTCTTCCGGTGAGGCAGTTTCTGGCGGGCGGCCTGACCCCCGACAATGTCGGCGACGCGATCCGGCGTCTCCGGCCCGAAGGCGTGGACGTTGCCTCCGGGGTCGAGAGCGCTCCCGGAATCAAAGACCCCGTCCGGCTCGAGCGTTTCTTCGCGGCCGTGCGGGAGGCGGACCATGGCGCCGCGTAGCCGCCCCGGGTATTACGGCGCGTACGGCGGCCGCTTCGCGCCGGAGACGCTGATGGCTCCTCTGCAGGAGCTCGAGTCGGCGTACGAGCGTCTCCGGCGCGACCGGCGTTTCCGCTCCGAGCTCAACGCCCTCCTGCGCGACTATGCGGGCCGGCCTACGCCGATGACCTTCGCGGACCGCCTCACGGCGAGCGCGGGCGGGGCGCGCATCGCGTTGAAGCGCGAGGACCTCCTCCACACCGGCGCCCACAAGCTCAACAACGCCCTGGGCCAGGTTCTGCTGGCGAAGCGCATGGGCAAGACGCGCATCGTCGCCGAAACCGGGGCGGGGCAGCACGGAGTCGCGACCGCCGCGGCCGCGGCGAAGCTGTCGGTTCCGTGCCGTGTCTACATGGGCGAGACGGACATGGCTCGCCAGGCGCCGAACGTCGCGCGCATGCGGCTGCTCGGCGCCGAAGTCGTCGGCGTCGACTCGGGCTCGAAGACGCTCAAGGACGCGATCAACGAAGCCATGCGTGACTGGGCCGAGAACGTCGCCACGACGCATTACGTGCTGGGGTCGGCGCTGGGGCCTCACCCCTATCCCACGATCGTGCGCGAGTTCCAGTCGGTGATCGGACGCGAAGCCCGGTCCCAGTTCCGGAAGCTCTCCGGCGGCCGCGACCCCAGGGCGATCGTGGCGTGCGTGGGCGGAGGATCCAACGCGATCGGGCTCTTTTCGGCGTTCCTGCGTTCCCGGGCGAAGCTCTACGGTGTGGAGGCGGGAGGACGCGGAGCCGGGCCGGGGGAGCACGCCGCGCGCTTTGCGGGAGGAGCAGTCGGCGTTCTGCACGGGACCCGGACGATGTTGCTCCAGGACGAAGACGGCCAGACGCTTCCGACCCACTCGGTCTCCGCGGGGCTCGACTATCCGGCCGTTGGTCCGGAGCACGCCGCCCTGCACGACGACGGGCGCGTCGTCTACACGAAGGTCTCGGACGAGGAGGCCCTCGACGCCTTTGCGCTACTTTCCGAGACCGAGGGCATCGTGCCGGCCCTCGAGTCGGCGCACGCTCTGGCCTTCGCCGTCGGTCTCGCCCGGCGGCTTCCCGGCGCCGCCTGGATCCTCGTCAATCTGTCGGGCCGCGGCGACAAGGATCTCGACGAGTATTTCCGCCTCCGGCCGGACTCCGCGCGGTGAGTCGAATCGCGGACGCCTTCGCGCGGGCGCGTGAGGAGAATCGCGCGGCCTTCGTGGCATATCTGACAGCGGGCGATCCGACCCCGGAGGCCACGGTCGAGCTGGCCTGCGCTCTCGCCGAGACGGGGACGGACGTGTTGGAGCTCGGAGTCCCTTTTTCCGATCCCATCGCCGACGGTCCCGTGATCCAGAGGGCGGGATCCCGCGCGCTCGCCAACGGCACCACCGTCGCGACGGTCTTCGAGATCGCGCGACGCATCCGCGAGTCGGCGCGGCTTCCGATGGTCCTCTTCTCGTACGTGAATCCACTCCTTCGGCGGGGATTGCCGCGCACGGCCGAAGAGGCCAGCGCCGCGGGGTTCGCCGGCGTGCTCCTGACGGACGTTCCTCCCGAGGAGGCGCGATTCGTGCGGGATCCCTTCGCCGACATCGGGCTCGATACGATCTTTCTGGTCTCGCCCACGTCCCCGGCAACGCGGATGCAGGCGGCGGCGAGGCTCTCGTCCGGTTTTCTCTACGTGGTCTCGCGGCCGGGAACGACCGGAGCCCGCTCCGCGCTCGCACGCGAGCTTCCCGAAACGGTGCGCCGAGCGCGCAAGGCTGCCGGAGACCTCCCGATCGCGATCGGATTCGGCATCTCCACTCCGCAGACGGCGCGGCGGGCGGCCAGGCTCGCGGACGGGGTCGTCGTCGGCTCCGCCCTCGTACGCGCGGCCGAAGAAGCCGGAAATCGTAGGGTCGAAGCGGTCCGCAGCCTGGCGCAGTCTCTCGCCGCGGCCTGCCGGCGCGGCGAGGCGGGCGCCGCGCGATGAGGACCGAGGGAGAGTGCCTCAAGCTCCTGCGCCGCGCCAACCTGGCGGTCGAGACGCTTCAGGAGATCCTCTCTGATCGCAGCGCGCGGAAGTTCCACGCCGTTCGACGAGCTCTGGCCGCCCATCCCAAGACTCCGCGAGGCGACGCGCTGGCTCTGGTCGCCACGCTTTTCTGGCGTGACCTGGCGCACCTGTCGGCGGACGCCCGCGTCCATCCCGCCATCCGGCGGGCCGCCGATCAGGATCTGCTCCGCCGCGTTGGCGACATGGCCGTGGCGGAACGGGTGGACCTCGCGAGGACGGTCGGCCGCGGCACGCTGATTGCCCTCCGGCTGGATCCGGACACGCGGGTCCTGGCCTCGGTCCTCGAAAACCGGTACACGATCGAGGCGGACGTGGTCCAGGCGGCGCTCCAACCGGTCGCAACGGCCGACACTCTGTCGCTGATCGCGGCGCATCCGCGCTGGGGCATGCGTCCGGCGGTGCGAAGTGCTGTGCTCAGGAGCACAAATCGGCCCGAGGGCCTCGCCCTGGCGTTGCTGCCGAGGGCGTCGATCGAGGATCTGAAGGGAGTGCGCGACTCGTCCCGATCGTCGGCGCTGATGAAAGCGTGCGCGGAAAGAGTTCTTGCGGAGCGCGTCGGGGAGGGCTAGCATCAAAGACCAGCTTTCTCGGGGAGACGATCGATGGGTGAAACACCGATCCTGACTTTCGGAGAGGAACTCCGTCGGGAGAGGCTCATTCGCGACGTCTCGCTGGAGGAAATCTCGGCGGCTACCAAGATCTCGGTGCGCCTGCTGACGGCGCTCGAGAAAAGCGACGTCGCGAAACTGCCCGCGCCAGTCTTCACCCGCGGGTTCATCCGCGCCTATTCGCGGCACCTGGGCCTGGATCCGGACGAGATGGTCAACGCATATCTCGCCGACGTCGCGCCGGACAAGGGCCGCGACGCGCCTTCGCGCAAGGGGAAGATCCGCTCGCGGTTTTTTCGCGGCCGCCGCGCCGCGGCCGGCACCATCGTCGTCAGCGTCACCGGGATCCTGCTGCTCCTGGGTCTGATCGCGCGTCCGCAGCGGAGGAGCGAACCCGTCGCGCCGCTCGTCGCGCGGCCGGTCGAATCCGTGTCGTTCAAGAACGTCGCCGTCTCTCCCGGTCCCGCGCCGTCGATTGCCGAAGACGTCCCGGCGCCGCAGCCCTCGGCGACCCCGGCCGGAGTCACGATGATCCTGGAGTTCGACCAGGATTCGTGGACCGAGGTCTCCGCCGACGGTTCCTCGGTGTTCTCGGGCCTGATTCGCCGCGGGGAGTCGCGCCGCTTCGAAGCCCGTGAAGGATTCCGTCTGACGCTCGGCAACGCCGGTGGAGTCCGCGTCACGGTCGACGGCCGCGCGCTCGAACGCCTCGGCACTTCGGGCCAGGTCGTGCGCAACCTCGCCGTTCCGGGCCCGCGGCTGACGCAGAGCTAGTCCGCGATTCCATCGCCCTTGGCCGATACCGATACCCCCACCTCGGCCGAGCCACAGGATCTGGTCTCGATCGTTCGATCGGCGGAGGCGCCGCGCGACCTCCGCCTGTTCGCCGCGCGCGGCCTGCTGCCGCTGGAGCGTGACGACTGGATGCGGGCGCTGCTGGCGGTTGTCGACGACACCGATCCGGAGATAAGCGGGTACGCCGCCGAGACCTTCGCGCAGCTGCCGCCGGACGACCTCGTGCGGTTCCTCGAGGCGGGCAGTCCCACGGCCGACGAGATCGACGCTCTCAGCCGCCACAGCGTAGACGTCTGGGTCCTCGAGCGCATCGTGCGCCATCGCGGAACGGGCGACGCCACTCTCCTGCGCCTGGCATCCACCGTGACGGGGGCGCCCCAGGATGCGCTGGTCGTCAACCAGGTACGGCTGCTGCGTCAGCCGACCTTGATCGAGGCCCTGCTCGCCAATCCCGGCCTGGCCGACGACGGGCGCCGCCGACTCAAAGAGCTCAACGAGGAGTTCTTCGAGAAGGCGGAGCGCCGGCGCGAACAGGAGCGCCTGCGCCGGGAAGAGGAGGAGCGTCGCGCGCGTGAGGAGGCCGAGGGGGTCGTTTTCGCGGACGCGGCCGATTCGGCCGAGACC
>JBKOVK010000315.1:0-7577 GCA_046724475.1 Acidobacteriota bacterium
CGCCGGGCCGCAGGTCCAGATCTTCGGCGCACTCGAGGACGTGACGGATGCGAGGCCGAGGGAGAAGGAGCCGGCCGGGCCGAACCGGCTGCACCGACCGCACGACGAGTTCGCGATCCAGCAGAGCGACCGAGATCGGCATGCGCATCCCGAACGTGTGGATCGAACGGGTGCGCTCGAGCAGCAGCGGCTGATCGAAGGCCAGCATCGGACATCCGCGAAGCCCACGCATCCGCTCTCGCCGGGTCTGGGGGACCATCACGGGAAGGGCAAGACCCCGCGGACCGAGCAATCGACCCACTCGCATCGAGCGACCGTACCGCTACGCGACGACACCCGGGGATGGCTCTCGATCGGGTGGTGGGGCGGGCAGGATTCGAACCCGCGACACGAGGGTTAAAAGCCCCGCTCAGGCACGCCCACGTGCCTAACTATCGTGCCTGATTAGACGGTCGTGGACAGGGTTGGACATACGTGATTTTGCCCGTTGTTTGTCCAGGGCCTGCCGAGCTCGGAGGGTCGTAACACCCCGTAACCAAACACCTGTTCGACCGTCGGCGATCGCCCTTATACTGGCGCGAGCACTACAGAACGCGGGTGGCGGTACTCGGGCATAAGTACACCGGGGACCGCGAAGCCCCGACGGTTGAACAACATCAACCGACCTCCATAGGTGGAGGCCCAGTCGAGGCCCTAAGCGCCTCACTGGGGAGGCCGTCGGGATGAACCCCCTGATCGACGCTTTGCTGCGTCGGATGGGAGGTCATTCCGATGACCCCTGCCGAGCGACCGTTCGACACTATCGAGTCACTCTCACAGTGGCTCAAGTGCTCACGGGGCACTGTCTACAACCTGATGGCCGACGGCATGCCCTACCTCACCCTCACAAGGGGTGGAGATCGTCGCTTTGACCGTGACGCCGTTCTCCGCTGGCTCGAGGATCGCAAGGCGGTGGCGTCGTGATGGGCCCTTACAACGACGACGGCCCCCGGCTCGAGGCCGAGGGCCAGACGCCCAACTACCCGCAGTCTACCGCGCACGACCTCGCCATGTTCGGCATGGCCTGGCGTATCCGATGGCTCGAACGTCATCGGCACTGGTGGATCCGCAGCATTCGCGAGGGGCGGTGGTCGGGGTGAGCGCCGAGGTCTTCACCGACGCCGCCGGACGCCGATTCGAGTCCTCCCCGAAAGGCTGGCGCCCGATCGACGAGGTTATTGAGCGCGTCGAATCGCGGTTCGAGTCGAACGGCGAGGGCCGCTTGGAGGAACAGATTGCCGGGAACGGACATCGTTCCACCACGATCAGAGCCTCGGAGATCGTCGGCCGCAATGTGGAGTGGCTCTGGCCCAACCGCGTGCCGCTCGGCATGACATCTGTCCTCGCAGGCTTCCCCGGCGTTGGCAAGAGCACGATCCTGTACGACCTGAGTGCGCGGATATCGCTCGAGGGCCGAGCGGTGTTGATCGCGACGGCCGAGGATCACCTAGCCCACGTGGTCCGGCCGAGGCTCGAGGCAGCGGGTGCCGATCTCGACCTCGTCCACGTGGTGGATGTCGACATCACGTTGCCCGACGGAATCGGCGAACTCCGCAAGATCGTGACCGAGCTCGATGTCGCGCTCGTGGTCCTTGATCCCCTAGTCGCGTTCATCTCCGAGAAGGTAAACAGCCACCGCGACCATCACGTCCGCCGCGTGCTCGCCCCGCTCGCCGAACTGGCCGAGGAGACGAAGGCGGCGATCGTGGTGGTGATCCACACCAACAAGGGCAGCGATACAGAGCCGCTCATGCGGATCTCGGGCTCCATCGGGTTCACCGGTGCCGCCCGCTCGGTGCTCCTGGCGGCCGACGATCCTCAGGACGAGAGCCGGCGGATCCTCGCCGTCGTGAAGAGCAACCTGGCCGAGATGCCGCCCCCGCTGGCTTACCGCCTGGACGGCGTGGCGCTGCAAGGTGGCATCTCCACCTCAAAGGTGGAGTGGCTCGGAGAGGCGCCGGAGGTGGACGTGCGGGAGCTCCTGGCACCGAGGGACCTCGAGGCGCGGACCGCTCTCGGTGAGGCGGTGGACTTCCTCCGGGATGCCGGCGTTCTTTCGCGTGCCCTCCCCGCGAAAGATCTCGAGCGGGACGCCGAACAGGGGCTCGGCCTCAATCGCCGGACGCTCCGGCGAGCCCGTGAGGTCCTTGGGATCCCCGCATGGAAGGCCGGCTTTCGCGAGGGCTGGATGTGGGGCCCGCGCCCGAACGAGGGGCCGCTCACCGAAGGGGACACGCGAAGGGGACACGCCACCTTATCCCCTTTGTCCCCTTCGCTCCGACCTGCGGAAACGGTCTCTCCCGCCCCCGAAGGGGACAGGCCAGATGTTGCTAAGGAGCCCTGCGTCCGGTGCGACCGGTACGGGCCCGACCACGCTGGGGAACACATCGCGTCCTGGGGCGCCGACTGGAGGCCCGTTCCTGTGGGGGGAGCGAAATCGTGATGGGGGGGCATCGAGTAGGCAGGTCACCGCCAACAACTGCCACCCAGCCGACCGCACAGCGATTTTTCCCGGTCGCGTCTCCACATTGGTACGTCCCGAGCCTTCGCAAGAAATTCCGTGGCTGGGCTGGGTGGCGGGGCTGTGAGGTGAGCGAGAAATGACCGAGAGACGCCAGTTCTGCCCTCGAGGCCACGACACCTTCGTGGTCGGTCGGGATTCGTCCTATCGCTGCCTGGTGTGCAAGAGAGAGGCCGGCCAGGCCGCTCGCAACGCCCGCAAGGCCGAGGAGGACGAGGCTCGGTGGGCCAAGCAACTCGAGATCAACGAGCAACTGCGCCGGCACCACCGGGAGCGACAACGACAACTCGCAAGGAGCAAGCCATGACCGCCAAGCGCCGATGGCTCAACCCGAAGAACGAGGGCCGTGACCAGTTCCCCTCAGGCTGGGCCAGATACCGGCAGTCGCGCCCGGATCTCGCCGTGCTCTACAGCGGCGAAGCGTGGCGAGCTCGCCGAGCAGAGCAGCTAGCCGCCCACCCTGACTGCGTCGTCTGTGGCCGAAAGGCCACTACCGCCGATCACATCGTGAACCTGGCCGCCGGCGGTGGCTTCGACGGCCCGCTCCAAAGCCTCTGTATGCCGCACCACCGCGAGAAGACCGCTCGAGAGTCCCACGAAGGCGCGAAGCGAGCCGCTGCACGACGGAAGGAGAGCAAGCATGTTTGGTCTCAAGAAGAAGAGGGGCCCGGCCCAGCCGTTCAGCCACAGCGAAAACTGCCCGATCCTGAAGGCCGATCCCACCACCCAGATCGAGTGGGTGGAGGTCGAGACCGGGCATTGGCAGGCGGTCTGCCAGTGCGGGACCGAGTACTTCCATGAGCCCTTCACCGACGACCGCGAGCGGCTCGACCCCTACGACCCGTCCACCTTCCGTCACGCGGGTTCGTGCGAGCACCGTGACACGACCGATCCCGACCTCCTCCGGCTCGTCCTGAAGGTCAAGGACGGTGCGGGTGGGGGCTACTGGTGGGTTGAATGCGCCACCTGCGAACACGGCTGGCAGGTCCCGCACTACCCCCAGCCTCAGATGCGCCTGATGGCACCTCCGAAGTGAACGGCGCGGCGGCGTGCTGGGCTTAAGCAATTGAAGGAAGAAGCCAAGCGCATCCGTAAAGGAGCTTGAGTCATTTCAAGCCAAGAGGAGGTGAAGTCAGAATGGGAAGCAACCGACCCGTAGACCAGCAGGACAATCTGCCGGCGACGCCGAAACCGGACATCCAACGGCCGACACCGAAGACCATCAAGGTCGATTGGCCGCACCCTGCACCGTCGGGACCCAAGCCGCAGCCGACGAATACGCCCAACCGAATACGCCCAAGACTAAGTAACACAGCGTGCGGCCGGTGCCGGGTGGCGGGTGACTCCAGCCTCGGGCCTACCGAACCGGCCGCACCGCTGCGCTCCGTCGTTCGCATCCGACGGAGCCGCACCGCACCCGTCTCTCACTCAGCGGGTGTGAAGGTGGGAGGTCAACGGGCCCGATCCTCCGACACCTCCGGGGCAAGGGCCCGCTCTTCCACTTCCTCGAAGAACTGAGGGACCGGGACTGCTCTCAAGCGGGAGGCCATCCCTGTCGATGCATCGTATGCGCCCGGGTAAAGGTCATGGCCGGGCGTGACGGCTCTCCCTCTCACTCCTTACATGGACTCATGGGGACAGAGCCGTGCCCAACGTCACGACGGTTTGGGTAGACCTCGAAGTGGAGGGACGGTCTGCCGACAAGAGCGAGAGGCCGGGTAAGGGGGGTTCCCGGCCTCTTCGCTAGCTCGAACCGCGCTGCCGTTACGAACCTGACGAGCCGTATGACGCGGAGTTCCCATGGGTGCCCGAGTTGCCGTGCGTGCCCGCGTCCTTCGCCGCCTGTTTGGCGGCATGCGAGGCGAGGTTCGCCTGCAAGTGGGCGAGCGAGTTGGTAAGGCCAGGGTTGTCCGGCTTGACCTTCAGCAGCGCCTCGTGACGGCAGATCGCGTTGTCGAGCCCGGTCCGGCCGTCGCACGCGGAGAAGTCAGGTGCGGTGCCGGTCTCATCCGAGGTCTCTGCGTCGGCCTCGGGGGCCTCGCTTTCGGTGGGCTCCGGTGAGTCTGAAACGGTGGCATGTGGGCTTGGCGTGGGCTTGCCGTGGACGCCGCCGGTGGCGGCGTTGGCGAGCGTGCCCACGATGAGCACGGCAAACGCGATGAGAAGGATCCTGAGAAGCTTCATGGGCTCAGTATCGGCCGGACGGCCCATGAACACGATTGGCCGAACGGCTAGTTCGGGCGGTATCGGCCGGACGGCCTCACGAACGCGAGTGGCCAAACGGCTAGTTCGGGCCGCCGCCCCGGGGGACGACTCTCAGACCGGCCTCATACCGATTCGATCAACAGTCCATCGCCCGCAACATCCCCGACCAGCACCGCCCGGAGTGTCCGATCCTCCTCGCAGTCGATCACGAGATTGCCGAAGTCGCCACCTCTACGAACGACTTGCCGCAGCCGATATGTGGTTCGTGTACCAGGAGGTCGCGTGATGGATCACCAACAGGTGCTGACCTTGTACTCCATCCCGGGCAGAGACGAGCGGATTCTGAAGGATTTCGAGGAATGGGCAAACCGGGGTCATGAGAACGATGTTCGGCAGGGCTACTACGTCCAGGAGGAAGACGAGTTCAGGTATCTCGAAGGTGAGACCCCTGAGATTCAGGATGGGCGCATGGCGGCGTTCGAGGTAGCGGATCTCAACACGCGAGCCAGAGCGGAGTTCGCTCTGGGGCTTTTCGCCGAGAGATTGGAAGCGGACAGCTTCGCTTTGAGTGGCATATTCGTCCTGTTGCCGCACCGGGACGGGCCGTAGTTCATCTCGCGTAAGGGGTCCTCACGCGGAGCGTTCCGCTGTGCGATGAGCTACTTCCGCTCCATCTCCCTGAGCAAGCCCCAGACCACCGCCTTGGCAGCTGGCTCCTCCTCCAGGTCAATCAGCAACTCGCCGAAGGTCCGTGTCTCGGGGTAGCCCCAGAACTCTCCGATCCGGTCGGCTCGGTCGAAGTCGGGGAGCAAGAGGACGTGGAGGAGTTCGGCACGAGGAGCGGGGCCGAGCGCGTCGAGGCAATCCCGGAGCCGGCGCCTCGAACCCTCGCGTTCGGCCAGGGGCGTAGGCTTTCCCCGTGACCGACCGCTCACGAGCCGAAGCCGCTGAGCGCACGGGTCTCCACCCCGCATACCTCGAGCGGCTCCTTGAACTCGGGATCCTCGCCCCCGGCCAGCCGGACCAGTTCTCGGCCGGCGACGTCCGACGCGCCCGACTGGTAGCAACGCTAGAGGGCGCCGGGATCCCCATAGAGGGGCTCGCCGAGGGGATCCGGCGCGGAGCAATCAACATGGACTTCCTGGACGCGCCCTCTTACGAGCGGTTCGCCGCCCTCGGCCCCGAGACGTTCCGGCAGGTCAGCGACCGAACCGGCGTCCCTTTGGAGCTCGTGATGACGATTCGGGAGGCGATCGGCCTAGCGACGCCCGATCCCGACGACAGGCTCCGCGAAGACGAGGAGCTCATCGTTCCGTTCCTCCAGCTCCAGGTCGAGGAGGGGTTCAGCGCCGCGGCGACCGAACGCCTGCTGCGGGTAACCGGTGACAGCATGCGTCGCATCACCGAGCAGGAGGGAGCCTGGTGGCTCTCGGAGGTGGTCGCACCTTCGAAGGGGATCGACGCGGCAGGCCAGTTCGGGCGACCCGAGCTCACCAGACGGGTCGCGTCCCTCGCGGAACAGAACGTCGTCGCGATGTATCACGCCCTCCAGTCGCAGGCCTGGACCGCCAGCATCCTCGAGGGGTTCGAGCGGACGCTCGAGGCAGCGGGAATCCACAGCCGCCTGGAGCGGGTGCCAGCGATCTGCTTCTTGGACATCACCGGGTACACGCGCCTGACGCAGGAGCGCGGCGACGACGCGGCAGCCGAACTAGCCTCTACCCTCTCGCGGCTGGTGCAGCGGAGCTCGGTCAAGCACGGCGGCAAGCCGATCAAGTGGCTGGGCGACGGCGTGATGTTCTATTTCCCCGAGACCCGGGGAGGGGTGCGCTGCGCGCTGGAGATGATCGACGACCTGGCCTCAGCCGGGCTGCCGCCAGCACACGTGGGGCTGGACGCGGGGACGGTGCTGTTCCAGGACGGCGACTACTTCGGGCAGACCGTGAATCTGTCATCCCGAATCGCGGACTACGCCCGCCCGGGCGAGGTGCTCGTGAGTCAGGCGGTCGCGGATGCGTGCGGGGAGGACCCCGGGCTCGCGTTCTCCCGGATTGGCCCTGTGGAGCTGAAGGGAGTGGCGACACCGGTGGAGTTGTTGCGCGCCGAGCTCAACTGACGGCCGGGGCCGTCGAGAACCTAATCCCGCAGGGAGCCTGCTCTCCGCTGCAGAGTAGTCATCGGTCGGGCAGCATGAGGACGTGAAGCAGTTCGGCGCGGGGAGCGGGGCCGAGGACGTCGAGGCGCTTCCGGATTCGGCGCTCAAGCTCGTCCGGGTCTCATGGCCGCAGGCTACGCGGTCGAACCGTCGCCCCGTGTGTCAGCCCCTTCTGTCCTGGCGGCGCTCCTTGCGGCGTTGGTGACGGCGCATGACACCCAGCCCGAACCAGACCAACGCCCCGAGGATGGCGGAGGCCAGCACCAGGAGCCAGAGCGGCCATGTGAAGCCCCAGAACAGGAAGTCGAGACGGACGTTCTCGGTGTTCTGGACCATGAAGATGAGCAGCAAGCCCACTCCGGTGAGCGAGGCGATCGCCCCGCCGCTGAGCCTCCGGGCGTCGGCTTGAGAGCCTGCCCCTTGGCTGCCTCCCTCGCGCATGACTCCTCCTCGTGCCTGCGATAGCTGCATCATCGGTGGGCGGGATGCGGCGAGCAAGAAGCGGCTCGAGTTCCTCGGCTAGACCGCCGGCTCGCCGTGCGGCGCGGGCTCTCGGTGCGCCCAGTGCCCCGGTGACACGCCGAGCCCAAACACCCAATGCACGTCGAGGCCGCACTTCGTGCAGTTCAGCGACCACGTCTCTAGCTCGCGCTCGAG
>JBKOVK010000348.1:0-17404 GCA_046724475.1 Acidobacteriota bacterium
TCGCGCGCCGCGTCCTCGAGCGACGCGCGCCGCCGGAATCGGTCGGCGAGAAAGTCCCGCGCGCGACACAGCCTCGCGAGCGTCGCCGGATCGAAAAGGCGGACGCTCCGCGGGTACGGTGGATCACCGGACCGGGGACGCGGTCGCATCGCCCGGATTATTGCCTCGGGGGGTCCGAATCGTCCAGACCGACTGGGTGCCGTCATTGGCGAAAGACGAAATCGGTTGGTGGGTGTCGAAGTCGAGTGAGGAGAGGGTCCCCCGCGGAAGGCCCCGCAGGGTCATGTTCCCGTCGGCGTCGGTCGTGGGGGACTGGCCGCAGCGACGAGCCGCGCGGTCGAAGTCGGAGAGGGGGAGGATGACGCCGTCGACGGCCAGCCAGGTCGACACGCCGACAGAAGGCCGTCCGGTCTCGTCTTCCATGTGGAGCGTGACAGGGGCGAGCTCGGCGAGCAGGCGCACGTCGGCGCGGGGATCCTGTGAGTCGGCGTTCGGCGGTTCGAGGGTGAAAGTTCTCAGAGCCAGCGTGAAGCCGCACTGAAGAACGCCGAGCAAGTGCGGGCCGGGCCCCATGTTCCGGAACTCGAACTCGCCGGCCGCGGTCGTCGAGGTCGTCTGGGTGAAGAAGTAGCCTTCGGCGTCGGGATCGATCCCGACGGTCGCTCCCGCCACCGGAGATCCGGCCTGATCGGTGACCGTTCCGTACAGGCGTACTCCCTTCGCCAGCCGGACATCGAGCTCCGCGCCTTCGGGCGTCGGGACGACGTTGGCAAGCTTCGCTGGGGAGTAGCCCTCGCTCTTGACCTCGACGTCGACCGGGTCGGACGACAGGTTGGTCAGGGAAAAGCGCCCGTCGGCGTCGGTATCGGTCCCGGACTTGAAACGGACGGCTCGATTCTTCCCTTCCCGTGGAACGGCATTTGCGAAGTGGACCGACGCGCCGGCAATGGGAGCTCCGGTCTCGGCGTCCCGGACGACGCCTCGGATTTCTCCGGCGGGAAGCTCCACGTCGTGCTCGACCTCCGTGGCGCCGGGCTCGAGCGGGATCGACTCGTCGAACGGGAGGTCGCTTCCCGCGGCCGTCGTCGTCAGGAAGACGTCGTTGCCTGCAGCCCAGAACCGCAGCGAGTAGTCGCCGAGCTCGTCCGACGTGGCCGCGGGGTTTCTGCCCATCATCCCCACGGCGGCCCGCACCGTTGCGTCCGGCACTCCGGCGTCGCCGCGCCAGACGCGTCCGTGCAGCGTCACGGGATAAAAGGTCAGCCGCACCTCCGCCGTCTCGTCGGACCTTACTTCCGCGCCCTCGGCCCGCTCGATCTCGCCTGTCTTGTTCTGACCCCGAACGGTGACGGGGCCCGGCTCGATGTTGTCGAACTCGAGGTGCGTTTCCGGCTCCGGCGCGACGGTCTTTTTCCCGACTTCGATCTCCTGCTGGTCCGTATCCGGAGCCTGCCGCAGGACGCGGACGACGAATGGTTCGGCCGGGACCTCGGACGGAAAGGCGAGCGTGACGAGAACGCGGCCAGCCTGAGAAATATAGAAGTCGCCGAGGTCCGCTACGCTTCCGGGCTTAGGCGCGCGGACGAGCGTCCCACGCCTGCCGGTACCCGGGGCGGCGACGTCGAGCTCCCACGCGCCGGGCGGGAGACTCGCGAAGTCGAGAACGGCGCCGTCCAACGAGATCGGCCGTGTGGCAAAGAAACGCGCTTCGTCGCCGGCGTCATCGATACCGACGCGCCGTACGCGCGCGGACCACTTCGCGGGCGTCTTCCCGCTGCGCGCGTCCAGGATCCGGCCCTTCAAACGCGCGGCGCGCGCGAGTTTCGCGGGAGGGAGCGTTCGCGTCTTCCCCTCGGGGCGAACGTTCGACAGAAACGACGGTGCGAAACCGGGAACCAGGATCGCGAGGTCCCGGGCGCCGGGAGCCAGGGCGAACCGCACCGTGCGCGCCGCTGGATCCGACTCGACCGGCGCCGCGAAGGTCACGCTCCTCTCCCACGTATCGGAGGCGTGGTCTTTCGCCACGACCTGCGCTTCGTCCGCGCGGTCGAGTCCCGGCAGCGGCCACGTCACGAGCGTGTAGTCCACCGGGTAGTAGAAAGCGCGATCGCCGATGCTGTAGAAGCGGAATCCGGGCGTCGAAAGCTCGACGCCCGCAACGTGCGGAGCGCCCGGAGCCGGAGCCGGCGCGGTCGCCGCGTCGGCCGCGGCCGCGAGAAGGATCAGAGGCAAGAGCATCGGCAGCGGTCCTGCGAGGACCCCGGTCGAAGTCTCCGCCGCGGAACCCGGCGCGTCAAGCCCGGGCCTGCGATAAGTTAGGCGTGGTGAAACGCCTGGCAGACCTCTCGGCCGACGACCTCGTCGCGCATCCCGTGTGGCGCTACGAGGGAGGCGTCGGGCGGGACGCGATCGTGGTTCCCGCGTCGAAGACCACGCTCTCCCGCAGCGACGACGAGATTTTCCTGGCCGGGACGGACTTCGAGCTCTTCGACACGACGAAGCATTTCGGGTTCTGCTTTCCGGCGGACGACACCGGGATCGCATACCTGCAGCCGGTCATCGTGACGCGCTCGGGTCCCGTCAGTTTCTGGTTCGACGAGGCTCCCTCCCGGGAGAAGCTCGAGAAGCAATGGCGGCTCCTCGGAAAAGGCGAGGCCGAGATCTTTCCGGCGACGTTCCGCTGCCGCGTCCTCGTGGACGGCCGGATCGTCACGGGCCGGATCACCGGCGTGGAGTCGGCGGACGCGTTGCCGAAAGCAGCCGCGGAGGAACCGCGGCGCGTCGGGATCGGAACGGGAGAGAAGCGCACCTCGCGCCGGCGTCCCGCCGAGATGGCGGTCGAATTCACGCAGGACACCCTCTATGGAACGGGCGTCACGAGCGACATCTCGCGGCGCGGAATGTTCGTGCGGACGACGCGCACTCCGGGCACGGGCCCGATCGTGCGCCTGACGGTTCACCTGCCGGAAGGGCGCAAGCTCTTCCTCACCGGCAAGGTGGTCCGGAGCGCGAGGACGGGACCCGGGTTCGGCCTGCGTCTCTCCGACGAGTGGCCGAACTTCGAGGATCTGTTTCCGAGGCGGCGGAAGTAGTCCGAGTTATTTCCGCTTCGCGACCTTCGCCGCCTGACGGCTGAGAGCCGTTCGAGTCCTCCGAGGCAGGTGCGCGATCGTGCGCTTGCGCCGGGCCGCCGCAGCCGCTTTGCGGACATTACGTCGCGCGGCGGCGCGCTGGCGAGGCGTCGTCACTTCCGGCCTCCGAGCCGGCCGCCCTTTTCCATAGGCGAGTGGTCCTCGGGCTTTCCGTAGCCTCCGCCCCCGGGCTTTTCGCCTCCCTTGTGGACCTTGTTGACCGTGGCCCAGGCGCGACGCTCGGCCTCGTTCGCGGGCACTCCGCGAGATTCGTAGCCCTCCTCGATGTGCTCGGCCTGGCGCTTTTCCTTATCCGTGTACTTGCTCTTGTCTCCTCTTGGCATGAGACCTCCGCGCTTTGCGCATGCAATCTCACTGCCGGCATTCATGTTGCACGGATTTTTCGTCCGCGCTCGCCGGATCGGAATGTGGAATGTCGATCTCGGCTCTCGCCGTTCGTCAGGTAAGTGTGGGAGGAATCATCCAACTCGAGGAGGCCAAATGCTCAGTGATGGAAAAGTGCACACGATGCTGCCGGTCAAGGACCTGAAGGAGGCCGAGAGGTTCTACGGCGGGACACTGGGGCTTCGAAAGATCGACGAAGAGAACGGCGGCGCCGTCACCTATGAAAGCGGCGGCTCGACGGTGACGGTGTACGTCTCGAAGTACGCCGGCACGAACAAGGGCACGGCCGCCTCCTGGGCTGTGAAGGACGTCGAAAAGGAAGTCCAGGAGCTCAGGGGCAAGGGCGTGAAGTTCGAGCACTACGACGACCTGCCCGAGACCACGCGAAAGGGTGACACGCACTTCGCCGGCCCGATGAAGCTGGCCTGGTTCAAGGATCCGACCGGAAACATCCTGGGACTCGAGAGCCGGGCGTAAGTCCGGGCCCGGCGCGAAGGAGGAGACGCCATGCCTGCGGTGAGGGGATCCGTGTGCGCCGAAGAGGCACCGCTCCGACGAGAGCTCGCCGTCGAGCGGGCGATCGACGCGGAGCGCGAGACGGTCTTTCGGGCGTGGATCGAGCCGGCGCGGTTGGCGCGCTGGTGGGGCCCTCGTGGATTCACGAACCCCGTCTGCGAGATCGACGCCCGCGATTGCGGCTCCATGCGGGTGGAGATGCGGGGCCCCGACGGGACCGTCTATCCGATGGCCGGGGTCTTCGGCGAGATTGTCGCGAACGAGAAGCTGATCTTTCTCACGGCCGCCTTGAACGACGACGGCCATCCGCTCTTCGAGATGGAGAACACCGCGACGTTCTCGGCGCACCGCGGCGGTACCATCCTCCGCCTCGTCAGCCGGCTCGTGTGGTGGTGGCCCGAGGCTCCGCCGAACCTGGATGCGATGCAGGAGGGCTGGGAGCAGAGCCTGGACCGACTCGAGGCCGACCTGCGACGCGGCCGTTGAGATCCGGTGGCGGCGCGGGATGTCCGGGTTACCGCTTCCGGCTGCGAGCCCGCGTCCGCGCGGCCTTCTTCGCGGCCCGCGAGCGCGCGGCGGCGCCGCGGCGCCGGGCGGTCGAGCGAGCCTGCCGCGCCAGGGCTCTCTTCGATGCCGCCGACCGGCCTTCCCGCCGGAGCGCCTTCTCCGTGGCGCGGGATCTCTTGGGAGAAACCTTGGAGATCCCTTTCCGCCCGCGAGCGAGGGCGCGTGCCGCCGACTTCCGGGTCTTGGCCGAAGCCGTGCCCTTCTTGGGGGGCGGCAGGGCGACCCCCTCGCGCCGTGCCTTGGACAGCCCGATCGCAATCGCCTGCTTGGTCGACCGCGCTCCGTGCTTTCCCTCCCGAATGTGGTGCATCTCCTCGCGAACGAATTCCCCGGCCTGCGTCGACGGGGATTTCCCTTCTCGGGCGTCCTCCTTCGCGGCCGCGAGAGCTTCTTCGTCGGTATCGGGGTGCATGTGACGTTCCGCCATTGTGTTCACCTCGAAACCTTTCGGGCGCAAGAACCTTGCCAGCTTCCGAAAGGCGAATGGGCGTCGCGCCTCGATCGGTTTGCCCGGGCCTTCGTAGTACTTTTCGGCGGCTCCGGAGCCCCGTGGAGGAAGATGAGACGGATCCCTCGATGACCAATGTCCCGGATCCCGGCTCGGTCCTGGGCGCGGACGGCGTGCCGGCGGGCGAAGGCGCCGTTGCCGCGTCCGCCGCGATCCCGACACCGGCGGCGCCCGGCGGAAAGACGTTCGATCGCTCGCTCGTCGAGGGGCCGATCGGACCGGCCGTCTGGAAGATCGCCTGGCCGACGATGCTCCAGAACGTCATCGCGGGTCTCCAGGGGATCATCGATCACGCGATGGTCGGCCACTTCGTGGGATACACGGCCAACGCCGCGATCGGAGTCTCCTGGCAGATCGTGATCGTCGTCATCGTGTTCGCGAGCTCGGTCTTCAGCGGGATGGGCGTGCTCGTGGCGCGATTCGCGGGCGCCAACCAGCCGCATCAGGTCAACCGCGTCGTCTATCAGTCGTTCCTGACGGCGGCGGGACTCTCGATCCTGCTGGGATCCATCGGTTGGCTCGCCGCCCCGAGCCTGCTGGACCTGGTCAACGCGGCCCCCGCCGTCCGCGCGCAGGCGATGCCGTTTCTGCGGGCGATGCTCGTCGGAATCTGCGGCATGATGATCTTCTTCATGCTGAGCGGCGCCTTCCGCGCCGCGGGCGACGCGCGCACGCCGCTGCGGCTGGGCCTGATGATGACCGGACTGACGATCGTCTTCAACGTCATCCTGATCCCGATCCTCGGCACGCTCGGAGCCGCGCTGGGCACGATCGCCAGCAGCACGATCGTGTCGGCGTACGGCCTGTGGCGCCTAACACGCCCGGAGTCGGTGATCCACTTCGAGCCCGGAATGCACAAGGGGCCGGACCTGGCGATCATCAAGGAGCTGTTCCGCTTCGGCCTTCCGACGGGGGTGCAGGGGATCGCGATGAACATTGCGGGCGTGCTGCTCCTGCGGTTCATCGGTTCTCTCCCGCAGAGCGCCGCCGCCCAGGCGGCCTTCGCCGTCGGCTACACGGAGCTCTTCTCGCTGATCACCTGGACCTCGGTCGGCCTGATGGGCGCCACGGCGGCCATCGCCGGCCAGAATCTCGGAGCGGGACGGCCCGACCGCGTGGTCGAGGGCGTGTGGGTGGCTTCGCGGATCGGCCTGGGTGTGGCGGCGGTCATCGGTGCGCTGTTCCTGGCGGTGCCGAGGCTCCTTCTCGCCGTCTTCGGCATGAAGGACCCGGTGGTGCTCGGCCTAGGCGTGCAGCTGCTGCGGTTTCTCTCGGTCTCGGGCCTCTTCATCACCGTGGCCTTGTGTTTCACCGGCGCTCTGCAAGGCACGGGGGACACGCGAAGCCCGCTCTACATCTCGATCGTTTCGCAAATCGTGGTGCCCCTGGGTCTCTGCGCGTTCCTTCAAGCGACGCGTGGACTGACGCCGGCCGGCATCTGGACTGCGATCGTCCTGGGACACATGACGCGGTGCGTGCTGTCCGTGGCGCGGTTCCGGATGCAGAGGTGGCGCGGCATCGAGGTGGCGATCCCGTCGTGATGGCCGGCTTTGCGCCGGCTGAGTGGTCATGCTTTTTGCGACGGGAGTGGTCATTGCGTCGCTGCCGCGCCGCAAGAAAAGCTCTCGCCGCGGATGAGTGGAGAGTTTGATGTACGAATCCAGTCTGCCGTCTCGCTGGCGCTCCTGGTCTCCCTATCTCCTGAGCCTGCTCCGCATCGTCGCGGCGTTCCTGTTCATGCAGGTCGGCACGGCCAAGCTGTTCGCGTTTCCGGGAGCCGTGATGCCCGGCGGAGGGACCGCGCCCGCGTGGTCGCTGGCCTGGATCGCCGGCGTTCTCGAAACGTTCGGAGGCTTTTTTCTGCTGGTGGGCCTCTTCACGCGTCCGATTGCTTTTCTCCTCTCGGGTGAGATGGGGGTCGCGTACTTCTATGGCCACGCCCCGCAGGGTCTCTGGCCCGTCCTGAACCAGGGGAGCGACGCCATCCTCTATTGTTTTCTCTGGCTCTTCTTCTCGGCCTCGGGGCCGGGACCTTGGAGCGTGGACGCGTTGAGCGGGGCCGCGGCGAGGAACGGATCCATTCATTGACCGGGCGGCGCGCTCGCTTCGTCGGGGAGGTGCTGATGTCGGGTCTCGTGGGCTCGAACCTGGCAGCCGGACAACAGGGGAATACGGCCGCAACGATGCCGGTCTGCTGCCCGGTCGTGGAGCTCCGGCAGTACACGCTGCACCCGGGGCAGCGAGACGTGCTCATCGATCTCTTCGACCGGGAGTTCGTCGAAACGCAGGAGGCCGAGGGCATGCGGGTCATCGGACAGTTCCGCGATCTCGACAACCCGGACCGGTTCGTGTGGCTCCGGGGATTCGCGGACATGCCGGGCCGCGCGCGATCTCTGGGCGCCTTCTACGGCGGCCCCGTGTGGAAAGCGCACCGGAACGCCGCCAACCCGACGATGATCGACTCCGACAACGTTCTGCTGCTCAGGCCGGCGCGGCCGAAATCCGGCTTCTCGCTGGAGAAGCTCAAACGCCCCGCGCCCGGCTCGACGGAGGTGCCGAAGACGCTGGTGATCGCCACGATCTATTACTTCGACGCGCCTCCGGATGCGGCCTTAATCGACTCGTTCGAGCGCGAGGTCCTTCCCGTCCATCGGTCCGCGGGTGCCGCCACGATCGGCTGGTTCGTGACCGAAGAGAGCCCCAACACCTTTCCGGCCCTTCCGGTTCGAGAGGGGGAGCACGTCATGGTTATCTTTTCTCAGCTTCCGGATAGAGCGGCGTACGACAACTACGTCGCCGCGGTCGAGCGTCACGGCGGAGCCGCGAAGGGTCTCCCGACGCGTCTCGAGAGCCTGCGGCTTTCCCCGACTTCCCGCTCCCTCCTGGGGAATTGAGGACGCCGTCCGAGGCGGGGGGTATAGGCTCGATTTCGTTGTCGATCCCGCGGCAAGCCGTTCGTCGCCCGGGTAGAGCCAGGGTTCGAACCGGTCGAATCCGCCCGGGGCCCGGCTCGGGACGTATAGAAAAGGAGACAGTCCGATGAGAGTGATGGTGCTGGTGAAGGCGAGCAAGGACTCGGAGGCGGGCGTCCTGCCGGACCCGAAGCTCCTTTCCGAGATGGGCAACTTCAACGAGCAGCTGCTGAAGGCCGGGGTCATGTTGGCGGCGGAGGGGCTCCGGGCGAGCTCCAAGGGCAAGCGCGTGCGCTTCGCGGGCGGCAAGAAGACCGTCATCGACGGCCCCTTCGGCGAGACGAAGGAGCTCGTGGCGGGCTTCTGGTTGTGGCAGGTGAAGTCGATGGAAGAGGCGGTCGAGTGGCTGAAGCGGGCCCCGTTCGAGGATACGGAGGTCGAGATCCGGCAGGTGGGCGAGGTCGAAGACTTCGGCGAGAACATCACGCCCGAGCACCGCGAGAGGTACGAGAACTTCCACCGGCAGAATCAGAAGAAGGCGTAGAGGGGTCACCGCCGTGCCATGCACGGCCTTCCCTACGCGGTGCGATCCTGGAGGGCGGCGACGCGGGGCAGCAGCTTCGCGTCGCCGATTCGTTCGGCGGTCGCCGCGAAGTCGGAGCGCGTTCCGCGCCAGCGCAGCGTCTCGACGTCGTCGAACAGAGGCGCATCGGTGCGCAGCGTCGCGAGGTGTTTAAACAGCAGCGCCTCATCGCGGCGCGGACCCAGGACCTCGGGAGGGGAGTTCTCGATACGGCTCCAGCGCTCGATGAAACGCGCCGCTGTCTTCGGGCCGTAGCCGTCGAGGCCCGGATACCCGTCGGCGGTGTCTCCCACCAGCGCGAGATAGTCGGGGATCGCCTCCGGTGGCACGCCGTACTTTGCTTTCACCGCCTCGGCGTTTCGGATCTGCCCGCTCTTCCGGTCCACCTGGACGACGCGGTCGCCGACCACACACTGCGCGAGATCCTTGTCGGGCGTCCAGATGCAGACCTTCTCGACGCGCTGGTCTTCCGACGCCAGCCGCGCCGCAGAGGCGAGCGCGTCGTCGGCTTCGAGCTCGACCATGGCCCAGACGACGACGCCCATCGCGGATAGGGCCTCCTCGAGAGGATGGAACTGCGCCCAGAGCGCCCGATCGATGCCTTCGCCGGTCTTGTAATCCGCCCAGAGGTCGTTGCGGAAGGACTCGATGACGTGATCGGTCGCCACGCCGATGTGCGTCGCTCCGCCCTCGAGCATCTGCGCGACCGTGTGCAGAACTCCGGCCACGGCTCCGAAGGGAGGGTCGGTCTCACGGAAGCGCCGGATCCCGTAGAACTGGCGGAAGAGCTCGTAAGTGCCGTCGATCAGGTGGACGATCATGCGCGGCCGAAGATATCGGACGGCCCGGCGCGCGAAGTGGTCTCATGGTTGCCGCCGAAAGTGGTCATTGAGCCGAGGCCTTGCTCGGGAGAGCTTTCTTCCGGGCCCGTGTCGATTTCGGGACCCCAGGTTCGTCGTGTGTGTAGAGGCAGGGATCGGCGGTGGATTCGAGCCGGCGTCCCCCTCAGAAACGAAAGGAGATACGTCGATGCGATTCCTCACCATGGTCAAGTCGAAGGAGCCCTGCGGCCAGCCGCCCCAAGCTCTGATGGATGCGATCGCCAAGCTCGGGGCCGAGTCGTTCCAGTCCGGGAAGATGGTCGAGACCGGCGGCCTCTTGCCGACTCAGATGGGCGCGAAAGTGCGCCTTCAGGACGGAAAGATCACGGTCACGGACGGGCCGTTCACCGAGGCCAAGGAGGTCGTCGGCGGCTACGCGATCTTCGAAGTTCCCTCGAAGAAGGAAGCGATCGAAGAGACCGTGAAGTTCATGCAGCTCCACAAGGACCACTGGCCGGAGTGGGAGGGCGAGACCGAGGTGCGGCCGATGTTTGTGGTGCCGGAGTTCACGGCCCCCTCGAAGCGATGAACGAGCGGCCGAGGAGAACGTCATGAAGAAACGAATCTGGGCAGGCCGAATTCTCAGCGGACTTGGGGTGGCATTTCTGGTCTTCGACATCGTCATCAAATTCACCGGCTCAACGCCCGTCATCGAAGCGATGGAGCGTTTGGGATATCCGATCCGGATGGCGCCAGTAATCGCACTGCTCGAGATTCCGTGCCTCGTCCTCTATCTGATTCCCCGGACATCCGTCCTGGGCGCGCTGCTGTGGACGGCGTTCCTCGGCGGAGCCACAGCGAGCCAGGTTCGCATCGGCGAGCCGCTCTTCAGCCACATTCTCTTCCCGTCCTACGTCGCTCTGTTTCTGTGGGGCGGACTCTGGTTGCGCAACGACCGCCTGCGCGCGCTCTTGCCGGTCGCGCGCCAGCAGGCCTGAACGAATAACAAGGAGACCAAACGATGCGCTTCATGATGCTGATGATCCCCGGGGGATACGAGAAGGCCGCACCGGGCACGATGCCCGATCCGGATGCGGTGGCGAAGATGATGAAGTACAACGAGTCGCTCCAGAAGGCCGGCATCCTGCTCGCGCTCGACGGTCTTCGTCCGCCGTCGGAGGGAGCGCGCGTCACTTTTCGTGGTGGAAAGCCCAAGGTTACCGACGGACCCTTCGCAGAGGCCAAGGAAGTTCTCGGCGGCTACTGGATCATCCAGGTCCGGTCCAAGGAAGAGGCGATCGAGTGGGCGAAGCGGTGCCCGGCGGGGGAGAACGAGACGATCGAGCTTCGCCAGGTCCAGGAGATGTCGGACTTTCCACCGGAGGTCCAGAAGGCCGCGGCGGGCTTCGAGGAGATGCAGAAGTCGGCAAGGCGCAAAGGCTGAGGTCGTACCGTGCGGGCCAGTGTTCTAATCGGGGGCCGTGCCGCCTTCCGAGACGCACCGCGCGATCGACGCGGTCTGGAGAATCGAATCGCCGCGCCTGATCGCGGGGCTCGCGCGCATGGTTCGCGACGTGGGCCTGGCCGAGGACCTCGCGCAGGACGCTCTGGTGGCCGCGCTGGAGAAGTGGCCCGCGTCGGGCATTCCCGACAACCCCGGCGCCTGGCTCATGGCGACCGCGAAGCACCGGGCCATCGATCAGCTCCGGCGGCGCGCGCTGCTGGAACGCAAGCAAGACGAGCTCGGCCGGGAGATCGAGGTCCAGCGCGACACGGCCGTCGACGAGCTCGACGCCGCGATCGACGACGCCGTGGGCGACGATCTGTTGCGTCTGATCTTCGTGGCCTGCCACCCGGTGCTCTCGGCCGAGGCGCGCGCCGCGCTGACGCTGCGCCTGCTGGGCGGCCTGACGACGCAGGAGATCGCGCGCGCCTTCCTCGTTCCGGAGCCCACGATCGCCCAGCGAATCGTCCGCGCCAAGCGGACGCTCGCGGACGCGCGCATCCCGTTCGAGGTGCCGCGCGGGTCCGATCTCGCGGCGCGCGTGGCTTCGGTCCTGGAAGTGATCTATCTGATCTTCAACGAGGGGTATGTCGCGACGGCCGGCGAGGACCTGATGCGGCCGGCGCTCTGCGAGGACGCGCTTCGACTCGGCCGCATCCTGGCGGAGCTCGCTCCGAAAGAGGCCGAGGTCCACGGTCTCGTGGCCCTGATGGAGATCCAGGCTTCGCGCGCGAACGCGCGCACCGGGCCCTCGGGAGTGCCGGTGCTGTTGCTGGACCAGGACCGCGCGCGCTGGGACCACGTGCTCATCCGCCGCGGGCTCGCGGCTCTCGAACGCGCCGAGGCGCTCAGCCGCAAACGCGGTCCGTACGTTCTCCAGGCCGCGATCGCGGCCTGCCACGCTCGGGCGCTTACTGCCGACGAAACCGACTGGTCGCGCATCGCCGAGCTTTACGAGGAGCTTTTCCGCGAGGCTCCGTCCCCGGTCGTGGCGCTCAATCGCGCGGTCGCCGTGGGAATGGCGTCCGGACCGGCCGCGGGTCTCGCGCTCGCCGACGGACTGCTCTCGGAACCGTGGCTGGAGTCGTATCACCTGCTCCCCGCCGTGCGCGGCGACTTCCTCGAGAAGCTCGGCCGCCTCGAGGAAGCCCGCGCCGAGTTCGAGCGCGCCGCCGCGATGACGCGCAACACGCGCGAACGCGAGCTGCTCGCGGGGCGCGCCGCGGCGTGCGGGGGGTCCTAGACCGCAGACGGCAGACCGCAGACTGCAGGTCGCGTAATGCCGGCGGAATGGTCCCGTCCGAAGTTGGGTTCGCTACCCCGAGGAGGTTCCCCCATGGCCCGTTACGTGGATGGTTTTCTGGTTCCGGTGCCGAAGAAAAAGCTGGAGTCCTACCGCCGCATGTCGGCGAAGGCCGGGAAAATCTGGCGAGAGCACGGCGCTCTGGAGTACCGCGAGTGCGTGGGGGACGACCTGCGGAACAAGTGGGGGGCGACCTTCCCGAGTCGCGCGCGAACGAAACCCGGCGAGGCGGTGGTGTTTTCCTGGATCGTGTTCAAGTCGAAGGCGCACCGGGATCGCGTCAACCGGAAAGTGATGAAGGACGAACGCCTCGCCGCAATGATGGAGCCGAAGGACATGCCGTTCGACGTGAAGCGGATGGCCTACGGCGGTTTCCGCGTGTTCGTGAATGCCTGATCGGCGGCGGCTCGAAGGAGAGTTCTCGCGGTGAACGAGCAACCGAAGGCGACGCGGCGCGAGTGGATCGGCCTGGGCGTGATCGCGTTCCCGTGCCTTCTCTACGCGATGGACCTCTCCGTCCTGAACCTGGCCGTTCCGGCCCTGAGCCGGGATCTGCGTCCGAGCGCGTCGCAGCTGCTCTGGATCATCGACATCTACGGCTTCCTGGTGGCCGGATCGCTGATCACGATGGGCACGCTGGGCGATCGGATCGGCCGTCGCAAGCTCCTCATGATCGGTGCGGCGGCGTTCGGCGCGACGTCCGTCATGGCGGCGTTTTCGCGGAGCGCCGGGATGCTGATCGCCGCACGCGCCCTGCTGGGTCTGGCCGGGGCCACGCTCGCGCCTTCGACCCTTTCACTCATTCGCAACATGTTCCACGATCCACGCGAGCGCACCGTCGCGATCTCGGTGTGGATCACCAGCTACTCCGTCGGCGGCGCGATCGGCCCGCTGCTCGGAGGCGTGATGCTGGAACACTTCTGGTGGGGCTCCGTGTTCCTGCTGGCGGTTCCGGTGATGATCCTGCTTCTCGCCGTCGCTCCGAAGCTCCTGCCCGAGTTCCGCGACGCCCGCGCGGGCCGGCTCGACCTCGTCAGCGCTGCAATGTCGCTCGCGAGCGTGCTGCTGGTGATCTACGGCCTGAAGCGGATCGCCGAGCATGGGCTTTCCTGGCCGGCGGCCGCGACAATCGTCGCCGGCTCTATCCTCGGCGCCCTGTTCATACGGCGGCAGCGGCGGCTCGCGGATCCGCTGATCGATCTGGATCTCTTCCGCTCGCCGGCCTTCAGCGGCGCCCTGGTGACGTACACGCTCTCGTTGCTCGTGGCCTTCGGCGCATACGTCTTCATCGCCCAGTACCTCCAGTTGGTGCTCGGGCTGACACCGCTCCAAGCGGGTCTCTGGACTCTGCCGTGGTCGCTGGGCTTCGTCGTCGGGTCGCTGTGGACGCCGGCGCTGGTGCGCCGGTATCCCCGAGAGCTCGTGATGGCGGCCGGCCTGGCCCTCGCCGCCGCTGGATTCGTCGTGTTGACGAGAGTGGGCGCGGGCTCGGGCCTCGTTCCCCTTGTGACGTCGTCGATTCTCTTCTCGGTGGGACTGGCCCCTTCGATCACCCTCGTGACGGACATCGTGCTGGGCGCCGCTCCTCCCGAGCGAGCGGGGGCGGCGTCGGCGCTCTCGGAGACGAGCGCCGAGCTCGGAGGCGCCCTCGGGATCGCGATCCTCGGAAGCGTCGGGGTCGCGACATATCGCGGCGTGATGGCCCTGGCCGTTTCCCCCGGCGTGCCACCCGAAGCCGCCGAAGCGGCGCGAAGCACTCTCGGCGGCGCCATGTCCGCGGCCGCGAAGCTTCCCGAGTCAGTCGCCGGGCCGCTTCTCGCCGCCGCGCGGGAAGCCTTCACGCTCGGGTTCCAGCGCGTGGCCTGGATCAGCGCCTTCGTGTCGGCCGCGCTCGCCGTCCTCGTGTGGCGACTGCTGCCCGACGAGACGGCCGGCCAGAACTCTGGGGAGCAGGTGGACGAAGGGGCCCGGAAGGCGTCTTCCGGCGCCTAGACCACGACCCCGGGCCGATCGGTTTCCGACACTCGGGATGTCGATTCCCGACGCGGCCGTTCGACTTCTTAAGTGGAGGTAAAAAAGTCATTGGAAACCGGAACGTCGCGCCGCCGTACGGGTTTAAAGAGACGCGACGATGTGACAAACTTTTGGTCTCTCCGGCCGTCCCCTCGCGGAAACCCGGAATCCGAGGGGCGTTTGGCGGCTTATTTAGCGAAATGAGGGGTTTCCCCTTTTCCCGTTTTCCGGCGTGGGAGGATTTTCGGGCATGAAAAAGCGGATGTTCCTGATGCTGGCCGGCGCCCTGGTGTTCCTCGGGGCCATCGGCGCGGTCAAGTACGGGCAGATCAAGAAGGGCATGGCCCAGCAGGCGGCGTTCAAGATGCCGCCCGAGGCCGTCACGACCGTGATCGCGAAGCCGGTCGACTGGCCGGCCACGCTGTCTTCGATCGGCTCCGTGGCCGCCGTCCGCGGCGTCGTCGTGAGCTCGGACCTCCCGGGCATCGTCGAGAAGATCGCGTTCGAGTCGGGGAAAGCGGTGCGCGAAGGCGACCTGCTCGTCCAGCTCGACACACGGCAGGAGCAGGCGCAGCTGGCGGCCGCGCGGGCGCAGAACGATCTGGCCAAGGTCAGCCTCGACCGCCTTACGGGCCTGCGCCAGAAGGGCATCGCAGCCCAGGCGGAATGGGACAACGCCGACGCCATCCGGAAGCAGGCCGAGGCGCGGATCGGCGAGATTCAGGCGACGATCGCGCGCAAGACCATCCGCGCGCCGTTCTCGGGGGTCCTCGGAATCCGTCAGGTCAACCTCGGTCAGTACCTGCAGAGCGGCAGTCCGATCGTTCCGCTGCAGGCGCTCGACCCGATCTACGTCAACTTCTCGGTGCCGCAGCAGGAGGCCGCGCTCATGACGACCGGCAACACGGTCCGCGTGACGGCGGAGGGCGCCAAGCGCGAGGCGACGGGCAAGGTGACCGCGACCGACTCGCTCATCGACACGGCAACCCGAAACGTCCAGATCCAGGCGACCTTTGCCAATCCGGACGGCTGGCTGAAGCCCGGGATGTTCGTGACGGCATCCGTCGCCCTCGGCTCCGCGTCCCATGTCATCCCGGTGCCGGCCTCGGCGGTCAACTACGCACCGTACGGGGATTCGGTCTACGTGGTCGAGACGATGAAGGATCCCAAGGGCGGCCCCGAATACAAGGGCGTGCGGCAGCAGTTCGTCAAGCTCGGGCCGGGCAAGGGCGACCAGGTCGCGATCCTCTCGGGCGTCAAGCCCGGCGAGGAGATCGTCACGTCCGGCGTCTTCAAGCTGCGGCAGGGCGCCGCGGTCCAGGTCAACAACTCGACAGTTCCCGGCAACAATCCGGCTCCCAAGCCCGAGGACAGCTAAGACATGAAGTTCACGGACATCTTCGTCCGGCGACCGGTCCTCGCGATCGTCGTCAACCTGGTCATCTTGATCGCCGGACTGCAGTCGATCCGGACGCTCTCGGTCCGCCAGTACCCGCGCAGCGACATTTCGGTCGTGACGGTGACGACGGCATACGTCGGCGCCAACGCGGACCTCGTCCGCGGCTTCATCACGACGCCGCTCGAGCGCGTCATAGCCAGCGCCGACGGCATCGACTACATGGAGTCCTCGAGCGCACAGGGCGTCTCGACGATCACGGTCCACCTCAAGCTCAACTACGACACCAACGCCGCGCTCACGCAGGTCCAGGCCAAGGTCGCGCAGGTCCGCAACAACCTGCCGCCGGAGGCCGAAGCGCCGGTCATCGAGCTCGCGACGGCCGACACCGAGTTCGCGTCGATGTACATCGGCTTTTCTTCCGACGAGCTCGACCAGAACCAGATCACCGACTATCTCGTCCGCGTCGTCCAGCCGAAGCTGTCGGCCGTCTCGGGCGTCCAGCGCGCGGACATTCTCGGCAGCCGCACGTTCGCCATGCGGGTCTGGCTCAAGCCCGAAAAGATGGCGGCCCTCGGCATCGCGCCCAACGACGTCCGCACCGCGCTGTCCGAGAACAACTATCTCTCGGCCATCGGCCAGACCAAGGGCTCAATGACGTCGGTCAACCTGGTGGCCAACACGGACCTGAGGACCGCGCAGGAGTTCCGCCAGCTCGTCGTCAAGCAGAAAGACGGCGTCGTGGTGCGGCTGGGCGAGATCGCGGACGTCGTCCTCGGCGCCGAGAACTACGACTCCGAGGTCCGGTTCAACGGCCAGACCGCCACCTTCATGGGCATCTGGGTGCTGCCGAACGCGAACTCGCTCGACGTGATCAAGCGGGTGCGCAAAGAGCTGCCGGACATCCAGGCGCAGCTGCCGGCCGGCATGAAGCTGGGCATTCCCTACGACGCGACGGAGTACATTCAGGACGCGATCAACGAGGTGCTCTCGACGCTGACCGAGACGCTCTTGATCGTCATCGTCGTCATCTTCCTGTTCCTCGGGTCGTTCCGGGCGGTGCTCATCCCGATCGTGGCGATCCCGATCTCTCTGGTCGGCGCCGTGTTCCTGATGCTCGCGTTCGGCTTCACGATCAACTTGCTGACGCTGCTCGCAATCGTGCTCTCCGTCGGTCTCGTTGTCGACGACGCGATCGTCATGGTCGAGAACGTGGAACGCCACCTCGCGCTCGGCGAGAAACCCTTCCCGGCCGCGATGAAGGCGGCGCGGGAGCTCGTCGGACCGATCATCGCCATGACGATCACGCTGGCGGCGGTCTACGCGCCGATCGGCATCCAGGGCGGCCTGACGGGCGCCCTGTTCCGGGAGTTCGCTTTCACGCTGGCCGGCGCCGTCATCGTGTCCGGAATCGTGGCCCTGACGCTGTCGCCCATGATGGGCTCGAGGCTCCTGCGCGAGGGCGCCGCCGAGAAGGGCTTCGCGGGCTTCGTCAACCGGAGGTTCGAGCGCGTCCGTCAAACGTACGGCCGAGTCCTTACGGGCACCTTGAACTATCGCCCGGTCGTGTTCGTTCTATGGGTCATCGTCGTGGCTCTGATCCCGATCTTCTACATGTTCTCGGCCAAGGAGCTGGCTCCCGTCGAGGACCAGGCGGTCGTGTTCGGTGTCATCCAGGCCGCGCCCAACGCGACGCTCGACCAGACGAGCCTCTTCACCGAGGAGGTCTTCAACGTCTACAACGC
>JBKOVK010000323.1:0-11545 GCA_046724475.1 Acidobacteriota bacterium
AAGTGGCAGGGGGTCTTTCCGGCGGTGACCACGCCTTTCCGCGAGGACCTCTCGGTGGACATGGATTTCCTGCCGCGCCACCTGGAGAAGATGCTCGCCGCCGGCTGCACGGGTTTCGTGCCGCTCGGCTCGCTCGGTGAATCGGCGACGCTGACGTTCGAGGAGAAGGGAAGGATCCTCGAGACCTGTCGCCGAGCGCTTTCCGGCCGGGCGCCGCTGGTCGCCGGAATCGCGGCGCTCTCGACGGCCGAGGCCGTGACCACGGCCCGGCTCGCGCGCGACCAAGGCTGCGACGGCCTGATGGTCCTGCCGCCGTACGTCTACCGGCCCGACCGCCGCGAGACGGCGGCGCACTTCTCGGCCGTCATCGGAGCCACGAGCCTCCCTTGCATGCTGTACAACAACCCGATCGCCTACGGCACGGACGTGTCCGCTGAGGAGCTCGCCGCGCTGGCGTCGCGCCACGCGAACCTCGAGGCGGTCAAGGAGTCGAGCGGCGACATCCGGAGGATCGCGGCGATCCGGTCGCTTCTCCGCGATCGGCTGTCGATCTTCGTGGGCGTGGACGACCTGATCGTCGAAGGGATCTCGGCCGGCGCGACCGGCTGGATCGCGGGCCTCGTCAACGCGCTGCCGGAGGAGTCCGTGCGTCTCTTCGATCTCGGGCGTGCCGGAGACTCTGCCCGTGTGCGCTCTCTCTACGAGTGGTTCCTGCCGCTGCTCCGCCTGGACGTCGTGCCCAAGTTCGTCCAGCTCATCAAGCTCGTGCAGCAGGAGACGAGGATGGGATCCGAGCGCGTGCGGCCCCCGCGGCTTCCTTTGGAGGGAGCGGAGCGCGACGAGGCGCTGGCCCTGATCCGGGAGCGCCTCGCCGCGAGCCGTTGAGGTGTCGAAAGACTCTTACTGACCGACCTGGAGCGCCGGCATGTTGTCGAGGATCGAGAGGCGCAACAGGGTCGTGAGGTAGTCGTCGATGTGGTAGAAGCGGCCCGCCGCTTTCGCGCCGAGCTGCTGGTTGATGATCCCGAAATACTTCATGCGCAGGTCCGCGGACTGCTTCTGGATGTCGTTGGCTGCGTTGGCCATCTTCACGATGTCGGCGTCGGAAAGCGTCGAGAAGTTCTTCATGTACTGCTGGAGCAGCTGCAGGCGGGCGCTGCCCAGTGCGTCCTTCTCCTTCTCGAAATCGCCGTAGATCTTCCAGAACTTCTCCTGCTGCTCGGGCGTCAGGCCGCCCATGCCGGCCGCGAAGAGCTCGCGGCGCTTCTTGGTCAGCGCCTCGTTCATTCTCTGCATGTCGATGTCGCCTTGCTTGAGCTCGGGCGACGCGGCGGCCTGGGCGCCGGACTGGGCCTGGGTCTGTGTCGTCTGGGCCGCGGCGGCGGCCACGACGCCGGCGGCGAGCAGGGAAAGAGCGAGTACCTTCTTCATGGGGCTTTCTCCTTCGTTACGTTCGAAGTGTTACGGGTACGAGCCGCGGATACTACCTCACACGTGGCAGGAGCCGAGACCACGCTTCTCCAGATACCGCTGGTGGTAGTCCTCGGCGCGCCAGAACTTCTGGGCCGGCGAGATCTCGGTCACGATCGGGCGGGCAAACCTCCCGCTCTTCTCCAGCGCCTGCTTGGACGCGCGGGCGGCTGCCTCCTGCTCGGGCGTGTAGAAGAAGATGACCGAGCGATACTGCTTTCCGACGTCCGGCCCCTGGCGGTTGAGCTGGGTCGGGTTGTGGCCGTTCCAGAAAACGTCGAGGAGCTTGTCGTAGGAGACCTTCGCGGGGTCGTAGTCCACCTCGACGACCTCGGCGTGGCCGGTGCGGTCCGTGCAGACGTCCTCATATGTCGGGTTATCGAGCGTGCCTCCGCTGTAGCCGACCGCCGCGTCCTGGACGCCCGGAATCTTCCGAAACGTCTCTTCGACTCCCCAGAAACACCCCGCGCCGAACATCGCCTTCGCCATCGCTACACCTCCGAGTGCGGGGAAGCGGCTCCCCCCTCGAAGACTATTACGGTCCGGCGGGAGGGGCGGGCCAGGGTCTGGAACAGCAGCGTCGTGGCCGACCGCGGGGCGCCGAGGAAGAAGACCGCTCGCGGATCAAACGTCGTACTCCGGGAACATCGCGAACAGGAGCCTCTCCCGCTCCCGGACCCGGGCCTTCAGCTCAGGGGTGTAGGCGTCCTCCCACGCGGCCCCGGTCCCCCGCTTCGACTTGGGGGGGAGGATCCGCCCCAGGCAGGGGATGAAGGCGAGGTCGTCCTCGGGGTAGCCAACCGCGAGGAGGGCGGCGTGGAGGTCGGCGTTGAGGTTTTCCATGCGGAGGAACTTCACGGGGGCCATGTCCGCCTCCCATCCGCGGGAGGCGATCCAGGCGTCGTCGATTCGGGGAAAGGCCCGCTCAGGGTCGCGGAAATAGAAGCGCACGAAGTGCTCCGACATCGCGCCCGGCTGCTTCTCCGGGGGCAGGGCGGGGGCCTTCAGCTTCCGGAAGAGCTGGAAACCCTCGACGAACTCCTCGAAGGGGACCTCGGGCCACGCGGGGTGGCGGCGCTTCAGCTCGCGGAAGTCGACCCACGGGGGCGGCTTCGTCTTCCACCAGTCGAAGTGGTAGATGGACACGAGGCGGTCGTAGGGGTTGCGGATCACAGAGAGGACCGGCCGGTCGCGCCAGCGGGCGGGGATCTCCCGGATCGTGCCGTGCTTGAGGACGTCCGCGAGGGCCGGCTCGCGCAGCCTCCGCCCGAGCCGCTCGAGGAGATTGCCACCCCGCGGCGGCTTCACCACCTGCTTGAGCACCTCGCTGACGAAAGTGCCGCCGGTCTTCGGCAGGTGGATGAAGACGAGCCTCCGGGTGAGGATCACGCGACCTCCTTGCCCGGAGAGGATACACGGCCCCCTGCAGCCGGTGGCGAAGCCAGATCCCGAGAGAGCGAAGGCGACATGCTGGTGGAGCTGACGGGGATCGAACCGGCCGCGCGACTTGGCCGCGGCGGTCGCTGCGCGACCGGCGGCCAGACGGTTCGAAACGGGGGCCCTTTGAGAGGCAGCGTGGCTTTCGTTCGCGGCGCGAATAGTCTCCCGACCGGAGGGAGGGAGGAGGTTCGCGCCGCGGGAGCCGGAGCGGAGCGAGGGGTCAGGCCCGCGGTCGAGCGCTGTCCGCGAGCCGCGGGCCGGTGCGAAGCAGACCTCGAGCGCAGCGGAGGCGACGTGTGGTGGAGCTGACCGGGATCGAACCGGCGACCTCGTGAGTGCGATTCACGCGCTCTCCCAAACTGAGCTACAGCCCCACGCGGAGGGCGCGCAGGATAGCACGGGGATCCGACGCCGGCAAACGCTACGCCCGTGCGGGAGCGGGGCCCGGCAAGGAGCGGGACCGTGCTGCCAAGCTCTGGATCGCCCAACCGATGTCGGCGATCAGGACGAGGTCATAGAGCGCCTGGAAGACGTAGAGGTGTCGGGAAAAGTCGCCGAGATAGTCGGCGAGGGCGCACACGACGTACTCGACGACGGCCATGGCGAGCACGATGCCGAGCGTCACGCGCGCGAGTCTCGGCATGGGCGCGAAGCGGAAGCGGCCGCCGAAAAAGACCAGCGTTGCGTTGACCCCGTAGAGCAGGAGGAGCGCCGCCACCCCGTGGCGCCCCAGGCGTAACCGTGTGTCGCTCCAGAGCGCGAAGTGCGACGTCATGGTGTTGCGCGGGTATCCGGAATCCTTCGTGTAATTGCCGGCGCGCCAGGGGCGCAGCCGGAAGGCGAGCGGGGCTCCGCGTTTGAGGCGGTCGGCCAGACGGATCGGATGGCGCACGTAGAACCGCACGAGCGAAGCGAAATCGAATCGATGGAAGAAGCGCGCGTCGAAGTCCGGGTCGCTCATCGGAGCGCCGGGCTGGTAGGCGTTGGTGCCGTTGTATCGGAGCAGATCCGCATCGAGGCCGAGCTCGACCAAGTCGGCGGCGGGATCGGGAGAGTTCGGGAGCAAGTCCGTGAAGACGGTGTGGAAGAGGCCGACATTTCGGATCGCTTCTCGCGGGATGGCGCGGTAGTACGCCAGCGACAGGGCGCAAAGCCCCACGGCCAGCCACGAGGCCGGTCGGCGCCACCAGGCCCGAGCGGGTTCGGCGGCCAGGATCCACCCGAGCGCCGCGAGAAGAGGTCCATGAACCGGTTCCTGCGGCTTCGAGCACACGAAGAGGGCGGCGCAGACGAAGTAGGCGACGAGAAGGCCTCCTTTGAGCCGTCCATTTCGAGTCGCAAGCGCGGCGATGGCGAGCGTGAGGAGCACGAAGACGAGGGAGGCCGCCTGGCTGTAGAAGGAGTTGAAGGGCGCCGCGTATCCCACGTCCGTGAACACGAGAACGAGCAGGGCGGCCACCGCCCACCGGGCCGCCGGTCGCAACTCCCGGCACGCCGCGACGAAGATCCCGAGCGCGATCAGTAAGAGGATCGTCAGAAGCGCGCCGAGGAATCGAATGTCGAACGCGCCCGGTTGGGACAGCGGGCCCGACGCGCCGCGGGCCAGGAGCGCGAGGAGGGTCTCCGATGTCAGGTACCCGCTGCGGTACCAGCCGGGTTGAACCCGATCGAAGGTCTGGACGATGTAGGCGTTGAACTTGTCTTCGTACGCCGTCTCCCGATAACGGATTCCGGCGTAGCCCATGACCTTCTCGAAGTCGCCGTTGTTGGCGAGGCCGATGATCGGCGGAACCAGAAGCTGGGCCGCGAGGATCGCGACGGCGACGGCGATGGCGGCGACAACGGGAGGATCCAGGCGCGGGAGGCGTCGGGCTTCCGCGGCGGATGCGGCCGACAGGTGTGCCTCCGCCCGGCGAACCGCCACCGCGCGCACGACCCACGCCACGGCGGCCACCAGGACAAGATCGGAGAGCGCCTGGAAGGTGTACAGATGACGGACGAGCTCCATGTGCGTGTCGCCAGCGACCGCAGCGGCGAAGGCGGCCACCGTCATGAGGACGAGGGCCACCATGGACTGGCGCGCGAGGCGTCCCCGGGCCGAGGCGCGGCGATAGGTCGCGATCGCCGCCCCGAGGGTGCCACCGAGAAGCAGGACGAGGAGCGCCGCGCCGCCGAGCGCGGCGCGCGCCGAGCTCCAGGGACCGAACGATTGCGCGCGGGCCGGGCGGCCGCTTTCCTTCGCGAAGTTGCCGAGCTCGGGCGGGCGCAGGATCCAGGCCGATCTCACGGCCTGCCGCAGCAGTGCGTGCAACCTCTCGGGATGGCGCAGCAGAAATGCCCTCGGAGACGAGGCGTTGATGCGGGCGCGCATTTCCGGGTCCGCCGCCGGGGACCCGGCGACCCAGGCGCTGACACCTGAATACTTCGCGAGCGACGGGTCCAGGCCCATCTCGGCCAGGTCCGCGGCCGGACGAGGGGACTCGGGGAGCAGGACCATGAAGATCATGTTGTAGCGGGTGACCCAGCCGATCGATCGCTCCGCGCTGAGGTAGTAGCGGGCCGCCAGCGCGCACAGCAGGACCGCGAGAGCCAGAGCCGCCGCGCGCCGTCGCCGCGGCGCGTTCGGCCATGCCAGTCGCACACCCAGCAGCGCCAGGATCGGTGCGTGGACGACCTCCTGCGGTTTCGCGCAGACGAAGAGCGCGGCCGCCAGGAAAAAAACGGCGAGAAGCAGTCCCGACAGCGACCCGCGGCGAACGGCGAGGGCCGCGGCTCCGGCCGTGGCGAGCAGGAACAGGAGCGACGCCGTCTGGGAGTAGAGAGAGTTGAAGGGTCCGACGTATCCGACGTCGGTGAAGAAGAAGACCAGGAGTGCGGCCGCCGTCACCTGCGCCGCAGTGCCGAGATCGCGGCACGCCGCGACCAGAGCGCCGAGCGCGAGGAGCAGCAGGACCGCGTGAAGGGCGCCGAGGAATCGGGTGTCGAAGAACGGCGACTTCGACAACATCCTTCCGGCGCGGACGGCCGTTTCGACGAGAAGCATCTCCGAGCTGCGGTAGCCGGAAGAATCCGCGGACCGAGGCGCGTAGGCGAACCGGGGCTGCATCCAGCCGTAGTAGCGATCCTCCGGGTGCGCGCTGACGTAATCGAGCCCCGCGGGATGCGCCAACCTCTCGAAGTCGCCGTTGTCGGCGAGACCGACGATGGGAGGGCGAAGCAGCTGCAGCCCGAGAAGCAGAGCGGCGGCCGCCAGCGTGGCCGCGACCGCGATGCGGTTGCGGCGACTCGCCCGTTCCGCCTCCATTGCTGCGGAGCGTAACAGGACGGGGATCGACTAGGATCCGCGCCGTGGAACACGGGATCGACCTCGGAGCTGTGCTGCTCGCATTCGCGTCCGCGCTCCTCGGCGCCAAGCTCTTCGGGAGCCTGGCCGAGCGCGTCGGGCAGCCGGCCGTCCTGGGGGAGCTTCTGGCTGGGGTGATCCTCGGTCCGTCGGTTGTGGGTCTCGTGCCGCTCTCCGACGGAGTCTTCCTCCTCGCCGAGATCGGCGTGATCCTGCTGCTCTTCGAGGTCGGCCTCGAGACGGATCTCGAGGAGCTCGTCCGCGTCGGAGGACCGGCGCTGGCGGTGGCGGTGACGGGAATGGCCCTGCCGTTCGGGGGCGGCTTCGCCGTCGCGCACCTCCTCGGCTACGGCCCGCTGACCTGTGTCTACGTCGGAGCGGCGCTGACGGCGACTTCGATCGGCATCACGGCGCGCGTCCTCTCGGAGCTCGACCTCCTCAAAACGCGAGAGGGCCAGATCATCCTGGGAGCCGCCGTGATCGACGACGTGCTCGGGCTCGTCGTCCTCGCGATCGTCTCGGGAGTGGCCGAGAAGGGCGTTCTCTCCGCGTCGAGCGCGGTGCGCACCGGTGTCTTTTCGATCCTGTTTCTGTCCGTCGCGATGGGCCTCGGGATTCCGCTCGGGAGGTGGCTCGTGAATCTCGTCGGAAAAAGCCGCCTCCGCGGGATCCTGGTGGCGAGCGCCGTAGCCTTCGCGCTCCTGGTCGCCTGGGGCGCCAAGAAAGCCGAGTCGGCGCCGATCGTCGGCGCGTTCGCCGCGGGACTGGCCCTGGCGCGTACGAACCGCCGCCACGACATCGAGCATGCGGTCAAGCCGATCGTGGACATCTTCGCGCCCGTCTTCTTCGTCTATGTCGGCGCCGAGGTGGACGTGCGGCTCCTCAATCCCGCCGTCGCCGAGAATCGCCCGGCGCTTTTGCTGGGCGCCGGGCTCACGGCCGTCGGGCTTCTGGGCAAATTCCTGGCCGGTTTTGCCGCGTGGGGAAACGTCCGACGTACCTTCATCGGAGCGGGCATGGTGCCGCGCGGAGAAGTCGGCCTGATCTTCGCGTCGATGGGCTTGGCGACGAAAGCCCTGCCCGAGGGCGTCTTCGTGGCGGTTCTGGTGGCCGTTTTCGCGACGACTTTCATCACACCGCCGCTGCTGAAGTGGCTTCGGCCGCGCCCCGCCGCCTAGCGAGGACGCAGCTCCGCGAGCGTGCAGGAGAGCAGCCGCCGGCGTTCCGAGTCCAGGCGGTAGAAGATCGGCTCGAGGACCAGGGCCACTCGGTCCTGCCGGTACGGATTGACCTGGTAGAAGCCGGGGGTCAGAGCGTCGAGCACGTTGGCGATCGTGATCTCGCGGCCGGAGCGCGCCAGCCGGAAGCCCGCCGCCTCGTTGCCCTCGACGATGCCGCCGTCCTTCAGGTCCTCCAGGATCCCCAGAGCCTCCGCGGGAGCCGTGTCCGGATTGGGCTCCAGGTCCTTCAGCGGCGCCGGATCGGCGGAGGACATACGCAGGAGCATGCGCACCGCCTTTTCGGCGCGGCCCTCGCGGCGCCGGTCGGCCTCCGCTCCGGGCGTCAGCATCTGGAGCACGTGGGTCAGCTCCACGCCGATGAGGATCAGGGCCCAGGCGAAGTAGAGCGACAGGATCATGATGAGCGCGAACGCGAGGGAGCCCGTGATCAGGTTCATCCGGAGCATGGCGTCGGTGTAGACCGTGAACCCCAAGCGCAGGAGCTCCAGGCCGAGAGCGACCGTCGCGCCGGCGATGGCCGCCGGGGTCAGCCGCACGCGGGCGTTCGGCAGGTACCGGAAGAGCAGCGTCAGGACGATCGCTTTCAGGAGAAACGGTATCGACGCGGCGAACACGGGGTTGTTGAGGATCGAATCTCCCTCGACGTAACGCCGCATGGCTCGAATGCCCCAGGAGATGCCGCCGAGGACCAGGCCGAGGGCGAGCAGCGAGAACGTGAACAGAATGACGCGCCGGATCGGGGCCCGCCGCCGCGGAGCTCCCCAGACGGCGTTGAAGACTCCTTCGACGACGAAGACCAGGCGCACCGACGCGACGATCAGGAGCACGAGGCCGACACCCGAGATGGCCGTGGACTCGGCGATGAAGTCGCGCATGTTCTGGGTCAGCCGCGCCGTCTGGTAGGGGAGGACGGCGTTGATGATGGAGAGGATCTGTTCGTCGTTCTCCTCGAAGAACGTCACGAGAAAGAGCGAGAAGCTGGCCAGCAGCGGCACCGCCGTCAGAATCGTGGTGAACGCGAGGGAGCCGGCGAGGTCGAGTCCGCGGTCGGCGCGGAAACCGCGCCACGTCTCGCTGACGGTCGATCGGAGCGACCAACCCGCCGGGCGTCGCTCCACCCCCGAGCCCAGACGGCGGACCAGGGTTCCGGTGCGCATGCGGGTTTCAAGGGTATATGATGCGTCCCCTCAAGTCGGAGGTGACTATGGGCAAAGAGACTCCGTTCGATCGGGCACGGGACTTCGTGGAAGACAAGATCGACCGCACCAAGGAGGTCCTCGGGGACTCCTACTCGAAGGCGCGGGATCAGTTCGACGACGTCAGCGAGGACGTGAAGAAGACGGTCAAGTCGACCGCGAACCGCATCGAGAAGGACTACGGATACCTGTGGGACGACGTCCGCTCCTACGTGCGTGAGAACCCGGGAACGGCGATCGCGGTCTCGGCGGCCGTCGGGTTCGTGCTCGGCTTCCTGCTCCGCGGCGACGACGACTAGCCCCGAGGTCCCAGGTCGTGGGACTCCTATAATCCCCGCGTGACATCTCCGACGAAGGCCCATCCGCCGCTCTCGACGTTTGCCTCGAAGGCGGGCTGCGCCTGCAAGATCCCGCAGTTCGATCTGTCCGCGATGCTGCGCAACGTCCCGGCGGGGTCCGACCCCAATCTGCTCGTCGGGAGCGCGCTGGCCGACGACGCGGCGGTCTACCGGCTGGGCGGCGGACAGACGATCGTTCAGACGATCGACTTCTTCACGCCGGTCGTCGACGATCCCCGACTCTTCGGCCGGATCGCGGCGACCAACGCGCTGTCGGACGTCTATGCCATGCGCGGACGGCCGGTGCTCGCGCTGGCAGCGGTCGCCTTCCCGATGCAGGTTCTTCCGAGCGAGATGCTCGAGGAGATCCTGCGCGGCGGAGCCGAGAAAGTCGCGGAGGCGGGCGCCGTGATCGGCGGGGGGCACTCCATCGACCACGACATCCCTCTTTATGGCCTCGCCGTGACGGGAGTCGTCGACGAAGCCCGCGTCACACGCAACGCCGGGGCGAAGGTCGGGGACGCCCTCGTTCTGACCAAGCCCCTCGGGATCGGGCTCACGATCCGCGCCGGGCGCGCCGACTCGGCCGCTTCGGAGAGCGAAGGCAGTCCGGGCAAGCGCAAGCTCTCCGACGCCGCGCTGGAGGAGGCCGTGGGCGTGATGTGCACGCTCAACCGCGCGGCGGTCGAGGCGATGGAAGGATTCGACGTCCATGCGGCGACCGATGTGACGGGCTTCGGTCTCATGGGCCACGCGCTCGAGATGATGGAAGCGTCGGGCACGACCGCCGTCTTCTCGGTCCGATCGCTGCCGCTCCTGTCTCAGGCGCGGCGGCTCGCGTCGGAGGGCGTCGCTCCGGGAGGATCGCGCGGCAACGTGCGCAACATGAAGACGCGCGCGACGTTCGGCGACGGCGTGACCGACGAGGATGTGCTCCTCGCCTGCGACGCGCAGACCTCGGGCGGCCTGCTCGTGGCGCTGCCGGCGGAGCAGGCCGAAGCCTACGCGGCGCGGTGCCGGGAGCGGGGCGCGCCCGCCGGCGCGGTCGTCGGCCGCGTCGTCGACAAACAGCCGGCGCCCGTGCGCCTCGAGCGCTGACCCGGGGCGAAAAGGGACGCATGGCCAAGAGCAGAGAAGAGGACTGGGTCGAAGTCGCCGCCGTGGGTGACGACGAGGAGGCTGCGATCATCGCGGGGCTCCTCGAATCCGAAGAAATCCCGGTGGAGATCGAGTCCGCGCCTTCGCCGTGGCCCGAGAATCTCGGTGCGCTCGGTTCCAGCCGCGTCATGGTCCCGCCGGACCGCGCCGACGAAGCCCGCGCCCTGATCGCCGAGCGCGAGCGGGACGCCGAGAAGAACCTCTCCGAAGACTCGGACGAATGAGCGTCCTGCCCCCCGGGTCCAAGCTCGGGCGGTACGAGATCACCGCAGTGATCGGCCAGGGCGCGATGGGCGTGGTCTATCTCGCCCACGATCCCGAAATCGATCGCCCCGTCGCGCTGAAGACGATACGTCCCGAGGCCCTGCGCGGCGAAAGCGCTGCGGAAGTCGAGCAACGGTTCCTGAAAGAAGCCAAGCTCGCGGGCCGCCTCCAGCACCCCAACGTCGTCACCGTCTACGACGTCGGCCGCGACCGCGGCGATTTCTTCATCGCCATGGAGTATGTCGAGGGGCATCCGCTGACCCGCTACCTCGTCGGCGCGGACGCACTGCCCCTCAACGCCAAGATCGGCATCGTACGCCAGACGGCCGAGGCGCTCGACCACGCCCACGAGCGCGGCGTCGTCCACCGCGACATCAAGCCCGGAAACATCCTGATCGCGAAGGACGGCCGGGTGAAGGTCACGGATTTCGGGATCGCCCGCTTCACGAGCGCGACGACCTCCGACCTGACGCGGACCGGCCACATGATCGGAAGCCCGGCGTACATGTCGCCGGAGCAGATCCGCGGGGAGAAGCTCGACGGGCGCTCGGACCTCTTCTCGCTCGGGGTGGTGCTCTACGAGCTCTTGACCGGCACACGGCCCTTCCCGGGAGAGTCGATCACCACGCTCGTGTACCAGATCCTCCACACCGAGCCTCGCGATCCACGCGAGATCAAGGCCGATCTGCCGGCGGCCAGCCGCGAGGTCATCGCCGTGATGCTCGCCAAGCAGCCCGAGAAGCGGCCCGAAAACGCGCAGGCGTTTCTGCGCGAGCTCAAGCGCATCGAGAAGTTCCAGCGAGAGTCGGAGATGACTCGCCGCGCGGTCGCCGTTGCGGCGACTCCGGCGCCGAGGACCGATGCGCCGGCTCCGCCTCCCCGTGCCGATGTCCCCACTCCGGCTTCCGCACTGCCGCCTCCGCCTCCGGCGGCGCCCACGGTCGTCGCGTCGTCGCCGTCTCGAGGCTGGCGCGCGATCGCGATCGTGGCCATCGCGGTCCTCGCGGCGGTGCTCTTCGCCGTGTACGCGCTCTGGAAGGCGCCGGTCCCGAGCGGTCCGGAGGCGGCCGTCGCTCCGACGGCGGCGCCCGCGGC
>JBKOVK010000036.1:0-18657 GCA_046724475.1 Acidobacteriota bacterium
ATCGTGGCCTTCGCGGGTGTCGAGAAGTTCGTCGACACTCCCGTCAAGCACTACTCCTCCGGCATGTATCTGCGCCTGGCGTTCAGCGTCGCTGCGCACCTGGATCCCGAGATCCTCTTAGTCGACGAGGTTCTGGCGGTCGGCGACGCCGCCTTCCAACGCCGGTGTCTCGAGAAGATCGAGGACGTCGGCCGCCACGGCCGGACTGTTCTCTTCGTTTCGCACAACATGCCCGCGATCACGCGGCTCTGCAGCAGAACCGTGCTGCTGGATGAGGGAGGCGTGGCGGCCGACGGCCCGTCGCATCAGGTCGTGGCGAAGTACCTTTCCTCCGACATCGGCACGACCGCCGAGAGGGAGTGGCGCGACCCGGCGACGGCTCCTTCGAGCGGGGCCGCGAGGCTTTGCGCCGTGCGGGTGCGCGGCAACAACGGAGGCGTCACCGAAGCCGTCGACATCCGAAAGCCGGTGGGCATCGAGATGGAGTTCGACGTTCTGGAGGAAGGCTGGCAGCTCTGGTCGAGCTTCGACTTCTTCAACGAAGAGGGGCTTCTTCTCTTTGGATCGATCGAGACCGATCCCGAGTGGAGAGGAAAACCCCGCCCCCCCGGCCACTACGTCACGACGGCCTGGGTTCCGGGAAACCTCTTTTCCGAGGGTCCGGTGATCGTCAACGTGGAGTTGCTGACGACCCATCCCCACGTGCGGCACTTTCGGGAGCGCCAGGCCGTCGCGTTCCAGGTCGTCGACACGATGGAAGGAGACTCCGCCCGCGGAGACTGGGGCGGGGAATGGTCGGGGGCGGTCCGGCCCATGCTGGCCTGGAAGACGCGGTACGAGCGATCGGGCGACCAACGGCGCGCGCTCGGCCCGGAGGCGCCGGTCGATGCTCGGTAGAGCGAGCGAGGCGATCCTTACAGGGCGGGGGCGGCTCCAGGGATTCCTGCGGGGCTCCGTCAAGCGCCGGGGTATCCGGGTCCTGCTTTACCACGGGGTCGTCGAGAAGAAGACAGACCCCGTTCTCGAACGGAACCAGCAAACGCTCGACGGTTTTCGTGCCCAGATGCGTTACCTCAAGCGCTTCCGCGTCGTCGGCATGGACGAACTGCTGGATGCCCTGGACCGGCCGTCCGCGGAGCCCGCGTCCGCGGCGATGGTCACGTTCGACGACGGGTTCGCCAACAATCTCGAGGCCGCGGAGGTCCTGTCGCGTCTTCGGTTGCCCTGGAGCCTCTTCGTCTCCGTCGGAGAAGTCGGGACGAACCGGACGATGTGGCTCCCCGAATTCTCCCTCCTGATGCTGCACGGAGACGCCGCGCGCGTGGACGTGGAGGGCGCCGTCTGGCCGCTGAAGACGCGGGAGGAACGGGAGACGTCGCACCGCCAGCTCCGGGGTCGGCTGAAGGCGCTGGCCGCCGGGGCGAGGAACGAGGCCATGGAGCGGATCCGCTCCCAGTTTCCCGCCGGCGAGACCGAGCGATTGCTCGACCGGTTCCCGTCGATGCGCATGCTCGACTGGGCACAGCTCCGACAGCTCGCGGCGGCGGGTGTGGAGATCGGCAGCCACGGAGTCCATCACGAGGCGCACCACGCGAATCAACCCGCCGCCGACCGGCTCCGCGAGCTGTGCCAGTCTCGACACGAGCTGGATTCCCGCCTCTCACGGCCGTGCCGCTCCTTCGCGTACCCCAACGGGGACTTCGTGCCGGAGTCTCCGCAGGAGCTGGCCGGAGCGGGTTATTCCGTCGCGTTCACCACCCAGGAGGGAACCGTCGATGGAACCGCTTCGCGGTATCTGCTGCCGCGGCTTTCGGTTCGACGTTCCCTCGACAAATTCGTTCGCTCCCTGTGGTGGTGCGAGAAGCCTCCCTCGCCGGCCCCGCGCACGGCACCCGGAGCCGTCGGAGCGTAGCCCATGTGCGGAATCGCCGGGCTGTGGACCAGAGAACAAAGAGCGGGAGGGCCCGACTTCGTCACCGCGATCCGGCGAATGGTCGCTCAGCTGGTTCGCCGCGGACCGGACGACGAGGGGTTCTGGTCGGATCCGGGAGGTCGCCTTCAGCTCGGGTTTCGCCGCCTCGCGATCATCGATCCGTCACCCGCGGGGCATCAGCCGATGATCTCCGGAGACGGCCGATCGGTGTTGATCATGAACGGCGAGATCTACAACTACCGCGAGCTCGGCCGCGAGCTCGAGAGCGCGGGCGTCGCTCTTCGCTCGAAGTCCGACACCGAAGTGCTGCTCGAAGGGCTGAATCGGTGGGGCCTCGACCTCGTCCCCCGTTTGAACGGGATGTTCGCGTTCGCCTGGTATCGGATCCCCGAGGGCGAGCTCGCGCTCGTGCGCGACCACGCCGGGATCAAGCCTCTGTACTGGTTCGCGCCTCCCGACGGCTCCGGCCTGGCCTTCGGTTCCCAGTACGACATCCTCCTGCGAACGCCCCTCGGGGACCCCGGGCCCGTGCGCCTTGACGTCCTGCATCTCTATCTTCGGCTGCAGCACATCCCGCCTCCCTTCGGGCTCCTCGAGAACACCCATCAGCTGGCTCCCGGACACTGGCTGCGGGTCGGACCCGGCCGGCCGAGCGAGCAGCGCGCGTGGTGGACGCTGCCGCGCTCTCCCGAGCCCGAGCTCGCCGGCGAGGGCGCTCTGGAACCGCTGGCCGCCGCACTGGATCGGTCGGTGCGCCGTCAGCGCATCGCGGACGTCCCGCTCGGCGTCTTTCTCTCGGGCGGCGTCGACTCCCCTCTGGTGACGGCAGTCGCGCGCGCGCAGGCCGGCGCCGCGCTGAAAGCGTTCACGATCGGAAGCCCCGGGTGGGCCCAGGACGAGTCGGAGGATGCGCGCGCTTACGGGCGCAATCTCGACGTGGATTTCCGGCTGCACCCGGTCACGGGAAAGGAAGCTCTGGAGGCGATGGCGGAGGTGGGGAAGGCCCAGCACGAGCCGTTCGCCGATTTCTCGATCCTGCCCACGATGCTCGTCAGCCGGTTCGCCCGCGAAGAAGTCAAGGTCTCGCTCTCCGGCGACGGTGGCGACGAGCTGTTCTTCGGGTACGAACGGCCCGTCTCCCTGCTCAAGAGCGGGTCGCTCTTCCGGTTTCCCCGGCCGGTCCGGCGGGCCCTCCACGGCGCCGGGCGCCTCGGCATCGGGCCCCGACGAAACGATGCGGTGGTGGCAAAGGACCCCGGCGCGTACTACCTCGGGGTCAACGAACACATGGACGGCGACGAGCTACGCCGGCTGGCGCCGTGCCTTTCGCGGCTGCCCGAGGACTTTCATCTTTACGACTTCGGCGACTTTCGAGGCACCCGCGACCTGGCGAACTATTCCCGTTACGTCGAGTTCTACGGTCAGCTGCAGCGAGGCCTGAAGAAGGTGGACATGGGCTCGATGTATCACAGCCTCGAAGTCCGCGTCCCGCTTCTGGATCGCGAAGTCATCGACGTGTCCCTGCGGATCGACCCCTTCACTTGCATGCGCAACGGAACGCGCAAGGCGCCTCTCCGGGATCTCCTCGCGCGCTCGGTGCCGCGGGAGACGATACCGACGCCCAAGCGGGGGTTTGCGGTGCCTCTCGGCGACTGGCTGCGGGGACCCCTGCGCCCGCTCGTCGAGGAGACGCTCCTCGGCGTGGACCTCTTTCCGTCGGGGGTCTTCGACCGCGCTGCGGTGAAGGAGTACTGGGAGGGCCACCTTCGCGGCGAGAATCGCAAGTGGGGAATCTGGACCCTCCTGGCGCTCCAGCTCTGGGCGCGCGAGCATGCCCGACCCTCCTCCGGATCATGAACTCGGCGACACCGATTCTCTTCACGATTCCCAATTTTGACACCGCCGGCTCCGGAGGCGCCCTCTGGAATGTCGTATCCCGTCTGGATCGCCGCCGATTCGCTCCTGCAATCTGCGTCCTGCGCCCCGGCGGGTCCTTGATGTCCGAGATCGAACGATCCGACGTGCCTCTGCTTTGTGCCCCGTTCACGGTCGCCCCTCGTCCTCTGGCGACCCTCGCTTTCCGCCTCCGGAAAGCGGCCCGCGAGTTTCGCGGCCGCCGCTTCGCTCTCTGGCATTCGTTTCACTACGTCGACGACTACACCGAGCCGCTGGTCGCGCGCTTCGCCGGCACGCCGTCCTGGATTTACACGAAGAAAAACATGAACTGGCACCGGCGATCGTGGTACGTGCGATCCTTTCTCGCGACGCGCATCGCCGCGCAAAACACGGACATGATGCGCGACTTCTTCGCTCCCGCGGCGCTCCGCCGCCGCGCCCGGCTCGTGCCCAGGGGCGTGGACACCGCGCGATTCTCGCCGGACCAGCCGTCCCGTCTGGGACTCCGCGAGGCCCGGCACGTGCCGTCGTCGGCGACCGTGGTGGGATGCGTCGCCCACCTGCTCCCGGTGAAAAACCAGGAGATGCTCATTCGCGCCGTGGCGCAGGTTCCGGGAACGGTGCTGTGGCTCGCGGGCAAGGATTTCGACGAGGCGTATGGTGCGACTCTGCGGCGACTCGTCGCCGAGCTGTCGCTTTCGGATCGCGTGGTGTTCTTCGGAAACGTTCGCGACGTTCCGTCCTTCCTGGCGGAGATCGACGTGTTCGCGCTTCCGACACGCGCCGAAGGCCGGATGGAAGGATGTCCCGTCGCGCTTCTGGAGGCCATGGCGAGCGGGCGGGCGTCCATCGCCTCCGACATACCGGGCTCGAGGGACATCGTGGAGGCGGGACACAGCGGCGACCTCGTGCCCGCCGACGACGCGGGCGCCCTCGCGGAGGCGATCCGCCGGCTGGCCAATGACCCGCCGACTCGCCGTGCTCGCGGTGAGGCGGCGCGCCGGCGCGTCCTCGAGAGCTATTCCATCGAGCGCGAAGTCGAGGCGCACGAGTCGCTGTACGCCGAGATCCTCGACGCCCATGCGAAGCGGAGCGCGGCGTGAGCGCGAGAGCGCCGGAAATCGCGGCCGGCGACCCCCTGGTCAGCGTCGGCCTTCCCGTCTACAACGGGGCGAAGACGATTCGGGACGCCCTGGAGCAGGTCCTCGCCCAGGACTACGGAAACATCGAGCTCGTCATTTCGGACAATTTCTCCGACGACACCACATCCGAGATCTGCCGGGAATACGCGCGGAAGGATCCGCGCGTCCGTTACACCCGCACCGATGAGCTGTTGCCCCTTTACGTGAACTGGCAGCGCGTGTTCGAGCTGTCGCGCGGCGAGTTCTTTCTGTGGGTCGCGGCCGACGACCTGCGGCCGCGCGAGACGATCCGGAGACTGGTCGACGCGCTGCGGTCCGAAGCGCGCGCCGTCATGGCGCACGGGCCGATCCTGGTGGAGCTCCTCGGCAGCGACGAGGTCATTCGCGTCGGCAACGAGTTTCCGTCCGTCGGTCTCGACCTCGCGGGGAGGGTGCGCGCCTATGTCCGCGGGATCCGGCACCCGGCGATGATGCACGGTTTGCTGCGGCGATCCGCGCTCGCGCGCCTGCCTCTGCTCACGGCGCCGGCGCAGACGAGGAAAGGCGGACCGTACGGCCAGGACTATCTATTCAATCTGAGGGTGGTGGCCCTGGGGCCGGTGGTCTGGATCGCCGATCCGATCGTTCGGTACCGCGACCGGATCTGGAAGAGCTCGCGGTTCGACGATCCGATCGGAACGCGGACGCGCTGGACGCGACAGGGGCTGTTTCAAGCCGACGAGATCGAGCGGCTGAAATATCGGACTCTGCTCCGGCTGGGGCGCCGGCTGGTGGCGGAGACCGACGGCGCTTCGGAAGCGGAGCGACGCCGCGGCGCCCGCGCGTATGCCCGCGCGTTCGTCGGCGCCCACGCGGTGCCTCTGCTGCGAGAGGGTCTGCTTTCGCTTCTCTGGAGACTCGGCGAAGCCGGCCGGCGGCGGTCGAACCGGCATCGGGAGCCCGGTCGTCCATCGACGGTGCTCTGATGTGGGATTTCACACTGATCGATCGATTCGAAGATCTCGACCCGCTGCAAAAAGAATGGGACGAGCTGGCCGCGCGCAGCGACTTCGTCGACGTGTTTTCGACGTTCGGCTTCGCGCGCGCCTGGTGGCAGGCTTACGGCGAGGGAAAGCTGCTGCGCGCCGTGACCGCCCGAGACCGCCGGGGCGCGCTCCGCCTGGTCGCGCCCATGTGGGCGGACCGCGGCGCCCCCGAGCGGTGGCGGTTCGTGGGCAAGGTGCGGGCGGACTACAACAACGTGGTCTTCGATTCCGCAGAACCCGACGTTTTGTCCGGTTTCATCCCCTGGTTGCGCCGGCGCAGGGACTGGCAGCAGCTCGTCTTCTCGAAGGTCCCCGCGTCGTCGGCGACCGCGAAGGTCTTGCCGGCCTCCCTGATGCGGGATGCCGGGCTGCCCGCCCGCGTTCGCGCCTGGGTGGATCTTCGGAACCCTCTCTCATACCTGCGATTCGTGCGCGAGCATCCGTACCTGCGCGGCGCCGCTCTGCAGCGAGGCGCCGCCGTGCTCGACGAGCCCAACTACCGGGAAAAGGTCCGCAGGCTGGGTCGGGAGGGGACGCTCGCCTATCGGTGCATGCAGGATCCCGGCGAGATCGCGGGGTGGCTCGACCGTTTTTTCGAGTTGCACGTCCGCGCGGGCGAGCACAAGCGAAAACCGAGTCTCTTTCTGGAGCCGAAGAACCGCGAGTTCTACCGGCTGCTCTTGAGGAGTCTGGATCCCCGGGCCATCCGTCTCGACATCCTCGCGCTCGACGAGTCGCGTCCCATCGCGGCGCACTTCGGATTCCAATGGGCGGGCAGGGTCTACTACTACAAGCCCTGTTTCGAGCCCGATTTCTCCAAGGAGAGTCCCGGAAGGCTCCTGGTTCCCTACGTTCTTCGCCACGCCTGTCAGGCCGGCATGGAAGAGGTGGATTTCCTTCAGGGACTCGAGGAGTACAAGCTGCGCTTCGAGCCCGAGCTCCGGGAAACGGCCTGGATCGAAGTCTATCGTTCGCGGGCCGCCAAGATGCTGGCCGGAGCCGCGTTATGAAGACGGAAGCTCCAGAGACCGCCGCGATGTCGACGTGGGGGGATTTTCTCCTCACGTTCGACCCGCAGCCTCCGGCCGCGGCCCGGCAATCGGGCTGCTGGAGCGAAGAGGCGTGCGGCGGAAGGGGCACGCTGTGGCGACAGGAGGCCGGCCCGACCTGGCGGGGCTTCCCGGTGGAGCGGATCGCCGCGCCCGACGCGACCCTCTGGCTTCTGGGGGAGCTGTACGGCGACGAGGCGTCGCGGGCGGACGTCCTTCTCGCGCTGGCCGGCGGCCGGAGGAGCCCGTCCGACTTGAACGGGCACTTCGCGCTGCTCGGGTGGAGCGCGCGCGACCAGCAGTGGCACGTCTGGATCGATCGCTTCGGCACCGTGCACGTCTACGTCGGCGAAAACGGCGGACGTCGCGCGCTGGGCACGGCGTTCGCCTCCGTCGCCGCGGCGGTGTCGCGCCGGAGACTCGACTGGCCCGCCCTCTCCGGCTTCTTCGCGTGCGGCTTCTTCCCCGGAGACCGCACGTTCTTCGACGACGTCCGGATCCTGCGTCCGGCGACGCATGCGGTCTTCTCGGCCTCGGGAGAGCTCGTCCGCGAAGGCCGCTACTGGAGCTGGACGCATGCGCCGCAGGCGCGTCGGGGCTACGACGACACGGTGGCCGAGTTCGGTCAGACGCTCCATCGCGTGCTCGACGACGAGACTTCGCACGGGAGAATCGCGGTCCCGATCTCCGGGGGGCTCGACTCGCGAACGACGGTCGCCGCGCTGACGCGCGCGGGTGCGCCGGCGCGGGAGGGTCTCTGGTCGTATTCGTACGGCTACGCGGAAAACTCGATCGAGACGCGCATCGCCCGCCGTGTCGCGGAGGCACGCCGGCTTCCGTTCGAGTCTTTCGGGATCCGGCCCTACCTCTTCGATCGCCTCGGAGACGTGCTGGCCTGCGTCGAAGGCTTTCAGGACGTCACGCAGGCGCGGCAGGCGGTCGTCGCACCAATCCTCGCCCGGAAGAGCGACGGCGTCATCGCCGCGCATTGGGGAGACGTCTGGCTCGACGACATGGGTCTTGCGGGCGGCGCGGCCGCCGCGGACCACGTGGCGGCGCACGCCTTCGCGAAGGTCGCCAAGCGGGGCCGTGACTGGCTCCTCCGTGAGATCGCCGCTCCGCGCCTCTCCGGCGAGGATCCCTCGACGGTGGCCCGAAAGTTCGTCGAGAGCGAGCTCGAGCGCATCTCCGGAATCGAGGATCCGGACTTTCGCGTCAAAGCCTTCAAGACCGACCAGTGGTCGTTTCGCTGGACGCTGGCGAGCCTGCGCATGTATCAGGCCGGAACCTATCCCCGGCTCCCGTTCTACGACACGCGGTTGACGGATTTCTTCGCCACCGTGCCCACGTCCTTCGTCCAGGGCCGCCGACTCCAGATCGACTATCTCAAGCGGTTTGCTCCGGACCTCGCCCGGATCGTCTGGCAGGCGTACGGTGTGAACCTCTACTGGCAGGGCCACTTCGACACCTGGCTTCTGCCCTGGCGGGCCGCGCGGAAAGTGGCGCGCGCGTTGCGAAGAAACGGAGCCGTGGCCGAGCGCAACTGGGAGATCCAATTCTCGGGCCGTGGCGCCGAGAAGCTCCGGACGGCGCTGCTCGCGCCCGGATCGCGCGTGCACGAGTTCGTTCCACCGGCCGCGATCGAGAGGCTGCTCGACGCGTTCGCGGCCTCTCCGCACGAGGAGGGCAGGGGATACACGGTCTCGATGCTGCTGACGTTTTCGACATGGCTGGAGGCCTATGGCTAAATGGAAGAGGCCGCTCCGGATCCTGGTCGTCGGGAGCTCGTGGCCTCCCCAGACGTTCCTGGGACGCCTGATGCGGGGCCTGTCGGGCCTGGGAGTTCAAGTCCGCATCGCCTTCTCGAGCCGGCCGGACCAGGACTGGTTCCTGCAGTCGGGCCTCAAGGCGTTCAAGACTCGGGCTTGGCAGGGCCCCCAGCTGCTGCGGGTACTCTGGGTCGGCTGGCTCTCGCTGGTCGCGATGGTGCGATCGCCGAGGGCCTTTCGCATCTTCTGGCGCGCGGCGATGAAGGAGCGGGACCCCGGGGACCGCCTTCGCACGCTCAACCGCCTGCTTCCGTTCGCGGGCGTCTCGTGCGACGTCATCTACTTCCCGTGGAACTCCGCGGCGATCGACTTCCTGCCGCTCTTCGAGCTCGGAAAGCCGGTCCTCATCAGCTGTCGGGGCTCTCAGGTCAACGTCGCGCCGCACCATCCCGGCCGGGGAATTCGCGCGGGCTTGCCGACGACGTTCGCCCGCGCGTCGGCGATCCATTGCATCTCGAGCTCCATCCAGCGCGAGGCATCCCGGTTCGGACTCGACATCGCCAAGTCCCGGGTGATCCGGCCGGGAGTCGATCCCGAGTTCTTCAGTCCGGCACCCGTCCGGACCTCGTCTCCGAACGTTCAGATCATCACGGTCGGATCCCTGGTCTGGGTCAAGGGCGTGACCTACGGGATCCAGGCCATCCGCAAGGTCGTCGATGCGGGGATCCCGGTCACGTTCACGATCGTCGGAGACGGGCCGGAGCGGCAGCGGGTCCTGTACACGATCGACGACCTGGGCCTCAACGACCACGTCCGCCTGCTCGGCCGGCTCTCGCCCATCGCCGTGCGGGACGAGCTGCGTCAGTCCGACATCTTCATCCTTCCGAGCCTCGCCGAGGGATTCTGCAACGCCGCCATCGAGGCGATGGGCTGCTCGCTTCCGGTCGTGATGACAAACTGCGGGGGCTCGCTCGAGGGGGTCACCGACGGCGTTGAGGGCTTCATCGTTCCGATCTGGGACCCCGAGGCGATGGCCGAAGGCATCCTTCGGCTGGCGCGGGATCCCGCTCTGCGGCAGACGATGGGCCACGCCGCGAGGGCGCGGGTGATCCGGGACTTCACCGTGAAACGCCACGTGCAAGAGTTCGCCGACCTGCTCGAGGAGATCCAGTGCGGGGCCGCGTAGCCCTCGTCGTGCCCGCGTTTCCGAGTCTGTCGGAGACGTTCATCGTCAATAAGTTCCTGGGCCTTCTGGAACGCGGATGGGACGTGCACGTCGTCTGCAACCACAGCAACGAGAACAACTGGGAGCTCTTTCCGCAGCTCGCTGCCGTTCCGTCGGCCCGCCGGAGAGTCCACGTGACCTGGCCCTCCGAGCCGGCCTGGAAGGCGTCGCTGCTGCTGCCGCTGGCGGTCCTGCGCTGCTTATGGTCCCGCCCGCTGCGCACGCTCCGTTACCTGTGGCGGGGACTCAGACACTTCGGCGTCCTGGAGACGGTCGGGCGCCTCTATCTCGACGCGGACCTGGTCCGCCTCTCTCCGGACATCCTCCACTTCGAGTTCGGTGCCCTGGCGCCGACGCGCATGTATCTGCGCGACCTGTTGCACTGCAAGGTGGTGGTCAGCTTCCGCGGCTACGATCTGAACTTCGTGGGGCTGGATCGACCCAACCACTACGAGCCGGTCTGGTCACGGGCGGCCGGTCTCCATTTTCTGGGCGAGGACCTCTGGCGCCGGGCGCGGCGGAGAGGATTCCCGGAAGACTGCTTCCGCGTCCTGATCCCGCCGGCCATCGACACGCAGATCTTCGCGCCGCGCTCGGGGTCGCACAAGCCGCGCGACGGCAATCGCCCGCTCCGTATCCTGAGCGTGGGGCGGCTGGAATGGAAGAAGGGCTACGAGGACGCGCTCCTGGCGGTGCGAAAGCTGCTCGATCGCGGGACGCCGTTCGTCTATCGAATCGTGGGCGGCGGCGACTACCTCGGGGCGCTGGGCTTCGCGCGGTACCGCCTGGGCCTGGAGAGCTGTGTCGACTTCGTCGGAGCGGTGCCACGAGCGGAGGTCCTCGCGGAAATGGAGCAGGCGGACGTTTTCCTCCACGCCGCCGTTTCCGAGGGATTCTGCAACGCCGTGCTCGAGGCCCAGGCGATGGAGCTTCCGGTCGTCTGCACCGACGCCGACGGGCTTCCCGAGAACGTGGCGACCGGCGAGACGGGCTTCGTGGTCCCGCGCCGGGACCCTGCTGCGATGGCCGAGAAGCTGGAGGTTCTGGCCCGCGATCCGGATCTGGCGAGGCGGATGGGCCAGGCGGGGCGGCGGCGCGTGCACGACCGGTTCCGTCTCGCGGATCAGCTCGACCGCTGGGAGGAGTTCTACGAGGACGTCCTGGGACGCGAGGCCGCGAGCCTCGCCCGGTCGGGGCGCGAAAAAGAGATCCCGGAAGAATCCCGGCCGCGCGAACGGGCGCTCCCCGTGACGGTGGGCCACGGAGAGAACGGCCAGTGAGCGCCGGGATCACGCTCGTGTGGATCGGCGACGGAGAGCCACCGCCCTGGTCGGTCGGTCCGACCGTGCGAGCGGAGGAGCGCCCATCGGCGCTGGCCGAGACCATCGAGAGGGAGCTGCCTCGCTCGCAGGCGGAGGCGTGGCTGTTCTGGGACGGCAATCTCGGCGAGCCCGACCCGGTCCGGGTACAGGAAGCGCTGTCGCGGCCCGGGGACTTGTGGCACGCCGGTCTTCGCCTGGGGTTGTCCGGGCTGCCCCGAGGCATCGACTACGTCGAGCCGACCTGGATGCTCAATCGCGACCCGGATTCGTCGATCGAAGCCACCTCGTGGCGGGTTTCGATGAGAGCCTGCCTGGTGCGAATGGACGTCCTGCGGCGGCTGGGAGGCCCTCGTCCGGAGTTCCGAACGCTGGACGCGGCCGGTCTCGAGTTCGGCCACCGCTGCATCGGAGCCGGAGCGCTCATGCGCCACGTCGGATGGCTCGCCGGAGAGTCGGCGAAGGCCGAGCCGCCGGAGATCCCGCTCGAGGACGAGTTGCGCTTTCTGCACCAGCGATTCGGCAAACGCTGGACACGCTGGTCGGTCTTGCGGATGGCCTCGAGCGCGCCGTGGCGGGCTCCGGCTCTCCTTGCGGCGCTGGGTCGTGTCGTGCGCGAGAAGCGGCCTCCGGCGCCGCCTCCTCTCCGCGCGGGCGTCGGCGTACCGGGAGCCCGGCGCGCTCCCGGGTCGGTCACCGTGCTGATCCCGACGGTGGACCGCTATCCGTACCTCGAAAAGCTCCTCGGCCAGCTGCGTGCCCAGACGGTCCGGCCCCTGGAGATCGTGATCGTCGACCAGACGCGCGAGGATCGGCGGCGCGCGGATCTCGCCTCTCGATTCCCCGATCTTCCGATCCGCGTCTTCACGCTGGATCGGGCCGGCCAGTGCTCCTCGCGCAACGTCGGGATCGAAGCGTCGCGCGGCGACTTCCTGCTGTTCCTGGACGACGACGACGAGGTGCCGCCGGACTTGATCGAGAAGCACCTAGCGGCGCTCGAAGCCCTTGGCAGCGAAGTCTCCTGCGGCGTCGCCGAAGAGGACGGCGCGGGCCCCTTGCCCGAGGCGTTTTTGCGGACGCGCGCGAGCGACGTCTTCCCGACCAACAATTCGATGATCCGCAAGCGCATCCTCGCCTCCTCGGGCCTCTTCGACCTGGCCTACGACCGTGGTGCGAGAGCGGACGCCGATCTGGGCATGCGCCTGTACCTCGCCGGCAATCTCATGGTGCTCAATGCGGACATTCGCGTCCTCCACCGTCACGCGCCGAGCGGTGGCCTGCGGACCCATCGCGCGCGCGTGATCACCTACGCCAGCAGCCGAAGCCATCTCCTGCATCGCCACCTTCCGGGAACGACCGAGATGTATCTGGCCAAGCGCTACTTCTCGGCCCGGCAGGTGCGCGAGGCGCTGTGGCACTCGGCGCTCGGGACCTTCAGCCTCCGCGGAAGCAGGCTCCGAAGGGTCGCCAAGGCCGGTCTCGCGATGATTCTGCTTCCGCACAGTGTCTGGGCGGCGAGCCGGCGGGGGAGAGCCGCCGAGGCCATGCTGCGCCAGTTTCCGCAGATTCCCCCTTACGCGCAGAGCGGCCGCGCCGCGCGCGCTATGTGATGAAGCTCGCGATCTTCTCGACCGAGTTCCCGCCGGGCCCCGGCGGCATCGGCACGCACGCCTTCGAGCTGGCGCGAAACCTGGTTTCGCGGGGATGGGAAACATCCGTGGTCGCCTCGCAGGACTACTGCTCGGCCGAAGAGATCGCGGCATTCAACACGCGCCAACCCTTCGAGATCGACCGGATGAGCCGCATCGGGTGGGCCCCCCTCGAGGCGTCCTACCGGCTCGCTAAGGGCCTGCGCCACGTCCGGCGCTTGCGGCCGGATCTGCTCCTGGCGACGGGGGAGCGGGCGGCCCACGTCGTATGGGTGATCTCGCGGATGACCGGGATTCCCTGGGTCGCCGTCGGGCATGGCGGCGAGTTCGGGGATCCATCGAAGCTGGCTCATGCCCTCGTGACCCGGACGTACTCTCGCGCGCTGGCGGTCATCTGTGTCAGCGAGTACACGCGGCGATTCATGGAGAGTCGCGGCGTTCGGGCTCGCAACATTTTCGTGATTCCCAACGGGGCCGACGATCGGCGGTTCCACGTGGTCCCGCCGCACGAGGTGGAGCCCGTGATGCAGCGGCTGGGCTTCCCGCGTTCGTCGCGATTTCTCCTGACCGTTGGAAACGTCTGCGACCGCAAGGGTCAGGAGCTGATGATCCGGGCGATGCCTCGGGTTCTCCAAGATCACCCCGAGACGCACTACCTCGCGGTGGGAATCCCGACGATCGTGGATCGGCTGAAAACGGTCGCGAGGGATCTGAACGTGCACGACAACGTTCACTTTCCGGGCCGTCTCAACGGAGACGACGTTCTCCATCTCATGAACGCCGCCGATGTCTTTGCGATGACCAGCCGGCACACATCCGATGGGGACTTCGAGGGGTTCGGGATCGCGGTCGTGGAGGCGGCCCTCTGCGCGACGCCGTCGGTGGTGACCGCAGGATCGGGCCTGAGCGAAGCCATCGTCGACGGCGAGACCGGATTCTCAGTGCCCGAGGGGGACGTGGACTCTCTGGCGCGCACCCTGGTGCGGCTGCTCGCAGACGAGCCGCTGCGGCACCGAATGGGGGAAGCGGCTCGCCAGCGGGCCCTTCGGGAACAGACCTGGGATCGCCGCGCGGCGGAGTACGACCGCACGCTGCGCGCGCTGATGAGCGGGAGCCCGGTGCGTCCGGAGCCTCAGCCGAAGGAAATGGCATTGAAAGACGTTCGGGCATCGAACGGGAGGAGCTGAGAGCCCGTGTGCGGCATCGCAGGCTGGCTCGGCCGAAGTGAACTGGACCCGGAGGTCCCGACCCGGATGATGGCGGCGCTGCGCCATCGCGGGCCCGACGCGACCGGATGCCGAAGCTGGCCGGAGGCGACCCTGGTTCACGCGCGGCTCAGCATCATCGATCTCGCGTCCACGGGCGCGCAGCCCATGGGCAATGAGGACGGCACCGTCTGGATCGTCTTCAACGGCGAGATCTACAACCATCGCGAGCATCGGCGGCGACTCGAGGCGCAAGGTCACGTCTTCCGCGGCCACTCCGACGCCGAGATCCTCCCGCACCTGTACGAGGAGGAGGGGGCGGATATGGTCGCCGCCCTGCGGGGGATGTTCGCATTTGCGGTCTACGATTCCCGCCGGCGACGACTCCTGCTGGCTCGAGACCGTTTCGGTATCAAGCCTCTCTTCTACGCCGCCGGCGCGGGCCGTCTGGGCTTCGCCAGCGAGATCAACGCGCTGAGAGTCCTGCCCGGGATCGACGATCGGCCGGACCGCCAGGCAATCTACGACTTCGCCGCGCTAACGTACATTCCGGCGCCTCAGACCTTCTACTCCGGAATCCGTTCGCTGGAGCCCGGGGAGCTCCTCGAAGCCGAGCTCGACGGAGAAGCGGTCCAGTGGGCCGTCCGGCGTTACCACCGCTGGACCATCGCCCCGGACGCGTCCCTGACGCTGGATGAAGCGATCGATCGAGCCGATCGCCTTCTGGAAAAGGCGGTCCAAAGTCAGCTGGAGAGCGACGTTCCGCTGGGGTCTCTGCTCTCCGGAGGCATCGATTCGTCGCTCGTGAGCGAGGCAGCCCAGCGGGGGATTCCCGGAGGCGTCAAGACGTTCAACGTCAGCTTTGCCGACTCGGGCTATGACGAGACCTGGGCGGCGCTCGAGGTCGCGCGGTCGATCGGCAGCCAGCACCAGACGCTCCGCATGGACTCGATGCCGGGAACCTGGGAGCACGTGACGGGTGTCCTGCGCCACTCCGGGCAGCCGTTTGCGGACACGTCCATTTTCGCCGTCGGCGGCATCAGCCACCTGATGCGCCAGCACGTGACCGTGGCGTTGTCCGGCGACGGCGGTGATGAAGCCTTCGGAGGGTACGAAAGCTATTTGCGGATCCAGAAGATCCTGAGCTGGCAGAGCCTTCCCGTCGCCGCGAGGCGCGCGGGCGTCCTGGGCGCTCGCGCGTTTGCCCGCATGGGCGTCACGTCGGAGAGTCTGCCCCAGCGTATCCGCGAGTTGTCGGAGGCGGACGACGTCGAGATCCTGGAGACCCTGCAATGCTGGGTTCGTGCCGAAGAGCGTGCGCAACTCTCACGGGCCGATGGGCTGCTTCCCGTGAGGAGACTGTTCGAGCCGCAGTGGGAATACCGGTTGCCCCGGAATGCGTCGCGTCTGGAACGGCTCTCCGCCCACAACACCGAGATCAACGTGCGGCTGCGTCTGCCCAACGACTATCTCTTCAAGGTGGACATGGCCAGCATGCGAGACGGCCTCGAGGTTCGGGTGCCGTTTCTCGACGAGGACCTGTTCGATTTCGGGATGACGTTGCCGCACCGGCTTCGCGTCGACGGCGCTCTCTGCAAGAGAGTGCTGCGCGAGATCGCGGGCCGGCGTCTCCCGTCGGCGGTCGCGAAAAAGCCGAAGATGGGTTTCTCGATACCCGTGGACTCGTGGGTCACGGCGGAATTCAAGAGCCGGCTCCGCGACCATCTGCTCGGAGCATCGAGCAAGCTGTCGGAGTACTTCCGGCCCGAGGTCTACCGTCCGATGGTAGAGGCCTTCTGCGACGGGCGTGGATGGCCGGGCGTCTCGCGGGCGGGCCTGTACCACCGGGTGATCGTTCTCCTGGCGGCGCAGATCGCGCTGGAATGAGACTTCTCGTCATCTCCCACACGGAACACTTTCGCCGGGACGGCCTCACGGTCGGCTGGGGGCCGACGGTGAGAGAGCTCGACCGCCTGGCACGGCTGTTCGACGAGCTCGTGCACGTGGCTCCGCTCCACGAGGGTCCGGCGCCGGCCAGCGCTCTTCCGTACGAGGCGAAGAACATCCGTCACGTGCCGGTCCGTCCCGCGGGCGGCACGTCGGTCGGCGCCAAGCTGGGAGTGCTCGGCGCATGGCCGCAGTACCTTCGCGTGATCCTCCCGGAGCTGCGGCGGTGTGATGTCGTGCACGTCCGTTGCCCTTCGAACATCGGCCTGTTGACGATCCTGTTGCTCGCCCTGCGCCGGACGCCCCGGCGGCGCTGGATCAAGTACGCGGGCAACTGGAGACCGAGCACGGCCGAGGCGCCTTCCTACGCGATCCAGCGCTGGCTGCTGGCGCGCGGTGCGGCGCGTGCGGCCGTGACGGTCAACGGCCGATGGCCCGGACATGCGCCGCACGTGCATCCGTTCCTGAATCCGTGCCTGACGGACGAAGAACTCCGCGAAGGGGCGCTCGTCGGACAAGAAAAACGCCTCGGCGTTCCGGTCCGCCTGCTGTTCGTCGGAAGGATGGAGGAGTCCAAGGGATGCGGCCGCGCACTGGACGTAGTCGAGAGGCTCCGCCGAAATGGAATCGACGTTCGGCTGGACCTCGTCGGGGACGGAGACGATCGCGCCGTCCTGGCTTCACGCGTCGAGTCGGCCGGGCTCTCCTCGAGTGTCCGCCTGCTCGGATGGGTGCCCCGGCCTTCGCTCAACGCGCTGTACCGCGAGGCGCACATCCTCCTTTTCCCGTCGTCTTCCAGCGAGGGATGGCCCAAGGTATTGAGTGAAGGGATGGCGTATGGTGTCGTACCGGTGGCGAGCACGGTGAGCAGCATCCCGCAGTATCTGGAGCAGTTTGGCGCCGGTCAGGCCATCGATCCGATGGATGTCGACGGTTTCGCCGCCGCCATCTCGGGATATGTCCGTGAGCCGCGTCGGTGGAAGGAGGAGTCCGCGCGCGCGATGAAGGCCGCGGCCGGATTCAGCTACGAGAGCTACCTCTCCGCCGTGCGCGGGCTCTTCGATCTGGAGGCCGCATGAGCACGCGGGCATTGCCGAGGGTGGCAGTCGATGCGCGTCCCGTCGCCGGACGGTTCGACTGGATCTGGCAGCTGGGGTTCCTCGCCGCGCACGTCCCGCTCGCGATACTGATCCCGAAGCATTCCATGCAGGTCACCTGGCACGCCCGGCTGGCGTTTCTCTGCGGAGTCGCGCTGGTCCTGACGAGCCGGCGGTGGGAGAGGGTGGCGTGCGTGGCGGCCTACATCTGCGGCGCCGAGGTCTACTGGCGCATGCGGCGCGCCGACATTCCATGGGAGTTCGCGAAATACGCCATCGTCCTGATTTTCGCCATCGCCATCATCCGCTTCGGTCGATTCCAGAAGACCGCCCTTCCCGGTGCCTACCTTCTGCTCCTGCTGCCCTCGGTGGCTCTAACCTTCCAGGCCATGAACGGGGAAGACGCCCGCGACCAGTTGAGCTTCAACATGTCCGGGCCGCTGTCGCTGGCGGTGTGTGCCATGTTCTTCTTCTCGATTCGAGTCACGAAGCGCGAGCTGAAATGGATCCTGACATGTCTGACCGCGCCGACCGTGGCCATTGCGACCGTGGCCACGGTTCGCCTCCAGCAGGCCCAGAAATTCTTCGACCAGGAGTTCGGGAATCAGGCCAACCGGGCCGCGAGCGGCGGGTTCGGACCCAACCAGGTCTCGGCGATCCTGGGACTCGGCATCCTCTGCGTCTTCTTCATCCTTCTCATCGGGGTGGCGAACACCATTGCTTCGGCGTCCCTGGTGCTCCTGACGCTCTTCCTGATACGTCAGTGCGCCATCACGTTCTCGCGCGGAGGCCTCTGGATGGCCGGCGCCGGAATCCTGAGCGCCACGTTCTACCTCGCGCGTGACAGACGAACACGATTGCGGCTCATGGGGGTCGCCGTCGTCGTGATACCGCTCCTGGTCTTCGTCGTGTGGCCGAGGCTCGAGGCGATGACCGGCGGCAAGATCGGAGACCGCTTCGCGAACACGGATTCGACAGGACGAGACCTGCTGGTCCAGGGAGACCTCGTGACGTGGTCCGAGAACCCCGTCCTGGGCGCGGGGCCTGGTATGGGCGGCAAGAACCGGCTGAAGTATTTTCACGTCGCGACCGCGCACACCGAGTACTCGCGAATGCTGGCGGAGCACGGCTTGCTCGGCCTGATCGCGCTCGGTCTCATGGGCTGGATGGGCTATCGCAACGTCTGGTACGCGCCGACGCGCCTGGACAAGGCCTTCGCGGCGGCGATGCTCGCATACGCCTGCTTGAACATGCTGGTGGACGGGATGCGCATCTCCGCCGTGGGATACACGTTCGGGCTTTCCGGGATGCGGCTTCTCCTGCCGAAGCGGCGAGTCGCGGCGCCGGCGCCGCGCCCGCAGGTCGCCGCACCGGTCGCGAGCAGTGCGTGAAGTGAATTCC
>JBKOVK010000178.1:0-7086 GCA_046724475.1 Acidobacteriota bacterium
CCGCGAGCCTTCCTCCGACGGCAGCGTGAAGTACGGTCTTCGGCTCGAAGACGGCGCGCTGATCGAGGCGGTCTACATGCCGGGCGAGGCGTCGCAGGCCGACGTCAACGAGTTCACGGATGCGCGCATCGAAGCAAAGTCCCAGGTTCCAGGGCCCCGGTCCCAGGTCGGGAGCACGCCGCCGACCGAGAAGTTCACCGTCTGCCTTTCTTCCCAGACCGGGTGCGCGGTCGACTGCGCGTTCTGCGTGACAGGACGCCTCGGCGGCGGTCGCAACCTGACCGAGGGGGAGATTCTCGGACAGCTTTACGCGGTCCTCGACGACGCGGGGCGTACGACCGAGGGTCTGCGCATCGTGTTCATGGGGATGGGGGAGCCGTTTCTCAATCCCGAAGGGGTGCTGGCGGCGCTGGAGGTCCTATTCGAGATCCTGCCTCCGCGGCGGGTCACCGTCTCGACTTCCGGGATCACTCCGGCGTTCGCGCGCTTCGCGGCGCTGCCACGCCGGCCGAATCTCGCCGTCTCCTTGAACGCCGCCGACGCCGCAACGCGCGAGAAGCTGATGCCGATCACGAATACGTATCCGCTGCCGGGACTGCTCTCGGCGATGCGGGCCTGGCCGCTGGAGCCGCGGCGCACGATCCTGGTCGAGTACGTCCTGATCGCGGCCGTCAACGACAGCGAGGAAGACGCCAGGAAGCTCGTGCGGCTCCTCTCGGGCTTGCCCGTGAAAGTGAACCTGATCCCGCTCAACGAGGACCCGGTGTATCTGCCCGGCCTGAAACGGCCCGAGGAGGCCGCGATCGACCGGTTCGCGGGCGTGCTCGCGCGCGCGGGGCTGCGCATCACGGTCCGGAGGAGCAAGGGCCGCGACGCCTCTGCGGCGTGCGGGCAATTGAAGGGACGGACGGTGGACCCGCGGCGCGGGCGCGCGGATCAGGCCGGCAGGTAGTTGCGGAAGAACTCCTCCCACTTGCGGGCGTAGGCGAGCTTCGCCGTCGCTTCGGGCTCGTCGGCATGGTGGCAGTGTCCTGCGCCGTTCACGTTCCAGACGGCGCTGTGCGGCGGAAGCGCGGCGGCGAGCCGCTCGGTGAAGTGCGGGGGGACCAGGCGATCCTCCGTCCCGTGCACGAGAAGCACGGGACTCGTCACGCGCGACACCGCCGCCACCGGGTCCACGCGCTCGAGCCCCTCCCGGCTGCCGTCGAGGCCCAGCTCCCGTCGGATCCGGCCGATCGCGTGCCGAATCGCCCAGCGCGTCGTCAGGTCGAGGAGCGGCGCCGGCACGCCGGTGGCACGGGACAGGTAGTGCCGAGCCATCGTGAAGAGGTCGGCGAAGGGGGACTCGAGCCACATGGCGCGGACGCCGGCACGGTCCGCGGCGAACTCGAGGGCCACCGTCGAGCCCGCGGAGCAGGAGTGAATGCCGAGCCGGTCGGGATCGAGTCCGAAGCCGTCGCGGGCCGCGGCGACGGTCAGCGCGAGATCGTCTTTCTCGAGAAACCCGAGGGTGAAGATGGTGCCGCCGCTTCGGCCGTGGCCGCGCAGATCGGGAATCAGCACGTTGTAGCCCAGCGCGAGCGCGCGGAGAGCGTCCAGCACCCACTCGCTGGCGTTGCCGCCCTTTCCGTGGAGGAACAGAATCGTCGGCCGCGTCTCGGGCTCGCCGGGTGAAGCGAACGTCGAGGAGAGCTCCACGGGCAGCCTCGGGCTTCCTTTGTGGCGCAGGTTCGCGACGACCGTCGCATTCGATCCCAGCGCGCCCAGCAGATCCTCGTAGTGATCCGGAGAGGGACCCAGCCCGCGCGCCGAAAGAAGCCGCTCGGAGAGAACGCGCGAGGCGAGCCAGGAGCCGGCGACGTAGAGCACGCCGCCCGCCGACACCCATGTGAGGAGGGCACGGCCGCAGCCGTGCCGGCGACGGGACGTTGTCGTTACTCCGACTCCAGGCCGTACGCCTGCTGCGCGCGCTTGCCGCTCTTGCCGAGCACGCCGACGACCTCGACGGGACCCTGGACGTACGACTGGCAGGCCAGCCGCACGCCGCGCCCTTTCCAGCGCTTGCGCACGAGCGCCAGCGGCTTGAGGAACCAGAGCGCGAGCGAGAACTTTTCGAGCTTCGTCGGAGCGGAGAGATTCTCGCCGCCGGAGACCGGGATCACCGCGCAGGTCGCGCAGAGGCCGTCGCCGCCACACCACTTCCAGAGGCCAGCCCGGGTCTCGAAGGCGGCGTCCCAGAGGCGGTAGCCCTCCCAGACGTCGAGTTCCTTGCCGTTGATGACGCAGCGCACGCGGCGCCGCTCGGTCTTCGGATTCGCAGCCATCGCCGGAATTATACGGGGTCGGCGGATACACTTCGTCTGTGACGGCGCTCCTGCTCGCAGCGTGGCTTTCCGCGGCCGAGCCGGTGGCGGCACCGCGATTCACGGTCAAGCCGATCGCCGCGGGCGTCTTCGCGGCGATCGCGGACGTCAACGACGAGTCCTCCCTCGGCAACGCCGGCTTCGTCATCGGCTCCGATAGCGTTCTCGTCGTTGACTCGTTCGCGACGCCGGCCGCCGCCGAGAAGCTCCTCGCCGAAATCCGCTCGAAGACGGCGCTTCCGGTCCGCTGCGTCGTCAACACGCACTTCCACCGTGATCATGTCGGGGGAAACTCGGTTTTCGCGAAGGCCGGCGCCGTGATCCTGGCCCACGACAACGTGCGTGCCTGGGCGCGTCGCGAGTGGCAGAAGGACCTGACTCCGGAGCAGCGGGCGCGCTACGCGGCGATCACGCTTCCCGACGTGACCTACCGGGACCGGGCCTCGGTCTGGCTGGGCGACCGGCGCGTCGACCTGTTCCACCGGCCCGGCCACACGGGCAGCGACTCGATCGTGGCCGTTCCCGACGCATCCGTGGTCTTCGGAGGCGACCTGGTGTTGCATGGCGCCATCGCGAACACGCAGCTCGGGCGCACCGACGGATGGATCGCGACGCTGGACGAGTTGTTGCGGGACTATCCCTCGGCGACGTTCGTGCCGGGGCACGGCGACCTCTCGCGGGCCCTGGACGTGCGGCTGTTCCGCGACTATCTGCGAACCCTGAGGCTGGCGGTCGAGCGCGCGCGAGCCGAGGGCAAGTCGGGCGCGGCGCTGGTCGAGGCGGTCCGGCCGCAGCTCCAGTCGCGGTACGGGTCGTGGACATGGTTCGAGCACGTGGAGGGCAGCATCGGAGACGTCGAGGCCGAGCTCAATGGCACGAAGGTGTATCCGCCGGAGCCGAATCGCTGATTCGCCGCCACTCGGGCCCCAGGAACAGAAGCTCCACTCCCGACACGGTCTCGCCCGGCTCGACCTCGATCAGCGTCATCGCCGGATCGCGCGGGTCGTCGGTCTCCAGCGCGACGCCTCTCCAGCCCAGGAGAAACGTGTAGCCGCCGGGCGCAAAGAGCGTCAGCCGGAAGGTTCCGTCGCACTCGGTGGTCGCCCACGGCGACCACGGGATGTCGGCGCCGCGCGGGATCCCGCGCACCGAAATTCCAGCGGCGGGTCTTCCCCCCGGATCGCGAACACGACCCACGACGGTCGCGCGAGGATTGGCGCGGATCTGTCGGGAGGCGGCCGTGGGTGTGGGAGCGGTAGCGCACGCCGCCGAAAAGAGCGCGGCGAGGAGAAGCGCGAGCGCCGGCCTCACGAAAGGCGACTATGTCATCATCGCCGCCGTGTCGGAAACCGTCGAGACGCATCGCTTCGAAGTCGCCGCGACCTGGTCCGGCGACGGGGCCGGCATGGGGCGGGTCTCGACGTCCGACGGAGCGCTCGGGGTTCCCGTGGCCGGAGCGGTGGTGCTCGGGGGCTCCGGGGGGAAGGCGAACCCGGAGGAGCTTTTTCTCGCGGCGATCGCGTCCTGCTTCGTCAACACCTGGGCGATCTTTCTGAAGAAGCTGGCGCTCGGCTACTACGAGCCATCGCTGAAAGTCGAAGGCCAGCTCGAAAAGGATCCCGCCGGAGGATTCCGCTTCCAGCGGGCCGTCATCCACGCCCGCGTGCCGGCCGCACTTCTGGAGTCGCGCCGCGAGCAGGTCGAGAAGACGGTCTCGCTCGCCGAGAAGTACTGCATCATCTCGAAGGCCGCGCGCGCGGCGATGCCGGTCGAGGTGCGCATCGAAGCGGCCTGAGGCCGTGAAACGCGTCCCGATCGAAGACTCTTTCGACCTTCACTCTTTCCGCCCGGAAGACGTCGCCTCCGTCGTGGACGAGTATCTGCGCGAAGCCGCCGCGGCGGGCTATCGGGAAGTGCGGCTGATTCACGGCAAGGGAATCGGAGTCCGCCGCGCCGAAGTGCGTCGACTGCTCGCGGGACGCGCCGACGTCGCCGGCTACGGCGATGCGCCTCCGGAGCGAGGAGGCTCCGGCGCCACCTTGGTCGTCCTGAAGACCTAACCTTCCGTCGACGCGTGCTCGACCAATTCCGGTCGCACCGGAAGCTCGGCGCCGCAGACGCACACTGCCGTGAAGCCGCCGTCTCCGGCCACGGATGCGCGGGGGATCTCGAGCTTCCGGCCGTCGTTGATGCTTCGGTCGTTGGACCAGCGCCGCACCGAGCCGGCGATGCGATCCGGACGCTCGGCGAACTGGATCGCGACCTGGCATCCGCATCCGGGACAGTCGAGCCAGACGTAGTTCATTGGGTCCTCTCTCCCGCGGGATTGCGCAGCTCGCGGTGCGCCCGCTTTCTCTCGTACATGACGCGGTCGGCCTGGGCGATGGCGACGTCGACCGGAACGCGCTTGGAGTAGATGTGCACTCCGACCGAAGCGGCCAGGAACTTCGTGTAGGGGCGCCCTCCCGGCCTGGGCGATTGTTTGACCTCGTCGATCTTGGACGGGAGCATGTAGAAACGGCGCCGCGCCAGGTCCTCGTCCATTCCCGGCAGGATCACCAGGAACTCGTCGCCTCCCCAGCGAATGACGTGGTCGTTTCCGCGCACCAGCTTCTTGATCGCCGTGGCCACGGTCCAGATCGCCCGGTCTCCCTCCTCGTGCCCTTCCTGGTCGTTGATGCGCTTCAAACCGTCCAGGTCGATCAGGACGATCGATCCGCCGAGCTCGCTGGCCTCCAGCTGCGGCTTGATCTCGTCGAGGAAGAAGCGGTTGTGCGTCTCCGTCAGCGGATCCAGAATCGCGCGGCGCTTGGAACGGCGGGTGTCGTCGGCCGTGCGGGCGTGCAGCATGGAAAGACGGCGCTCCGTGTCTTCCATGGCCCAGATGATCAGGCCGATGCCGAAGAGCATCTCGAGCAGGACGTCGAAGAACCCGGTGTACGGGAGCACCTCGATGTTGCGGTTGGCCTGCGTGGCGGAAAGCGAGAAGAGCGCCACGTAGGCGAACTCGACGGCGGCCGTGACCAGGGCGAGAAGCCCGGCGAACTGTCGTCCGAGCCCGGCCCGCGGGCTCTGAAAGATGAAGACCGCGACCAGCAGCCACCCGACGGCAAGAATGCCCGTGTGAACCGCGTAGAACGGGTTCTCGCGGCCGGCCAGGTGGACGACCAGGAAGGAGAGCGGGATCGCGGCCACCGCCGCGACCGCCAGAGCCTTTGCCAGCGAGGCGTCCCGGTCCATGCGGATGGCGGCGACGCAGAGCGCGACGATGTAGAGCAGCTTGAAGAACTGGTAGGCCTGCTTCTCGAACGGGATCTGGAGCTTGGTGAGGACGATCAGCGAAAGGAGCGAGAGAAACAGGAAGAGCCAGGCCGCGCCGGCGGCCTGAAGCACCCGATTTCCTTTGCCTCGAGATAGATAAAGGAAGATCAGGGAGAGCAGGCCGGCGCCCACGGTCTGGACGGTGAGCCCCAGAAGCCAGAGTTCCATCTCTTTGAATAAGAGGGTAGAGGGCGGCGTCGTCGCCGTCAACCTGTCCCTGGCCGCCGGTTCGGGCCATCGGGGGACAGGCACGCGCTACCGCACGTTGACCCGGGCGCCCAGCCGCCGAAGCGTCTGCCCGTCGCCGTCGGGCCGGCAGGCGAATGCGGCCCCTTCGCCCGAGCACACGACGGGGATCCGCTCGATGTTGTTGGCTCCGCGGAGGACGAGGCCCCAGGGACGGCCCCCTCCGATTTCGGGAAGGAGCAGGACGTCCATCGGCGCCGCGGCGTGATCCATGTCGAGGCGGTACACGGCGCCTTCCATGCGCACGCGATACGGCGACTCGCCCTCCGTCGTGATCGTCTGGCTCTTTCCCTGGCTGTCGGTCCAGAGCCCGGACAGCTCCTCCGCGGCGAGCTCGTCGGCCGCGGTGGGGAACACCTGGTGGGCGCTGCTCTTGTACGCGCTGGCGGGCGCATATACCTGGTCGAGTCCTTTTCCGAGCCCCTGCACACGCACTTCGAGCGGGACATGGCCCTCGGCGCCGCCCAGTCGCACGACCGCCTGCCCCGGCTTATCGTCGGCGCGCACCGCCAGTGTGACGGTGTCTCCGGTCTTCGAATATGCCTCGACCGGCGCGACGACGGAGCCCGGAGGTCCGTCGAAGCGCAGCGCGAAGACGCCGCGCGGCGCGTCGGCTTCGATGTGCAGTGTCGTCTCGGGCCGCATCGCCGCTAGGCCGTAGCGCACGGCGAGCGTCTCGAGAGCGCCGCGCGTGTAGAAGGTCGCGCCGTACCATGAAGGAATCGGTATGCCTTCGATCTGCGTCGACGACCGTTTCGGATCGAGCTCGAGACTGAAGCCGGCGAAGTCGTAGACTTCGCGGATCCGCAACGTCCCGCGAGAGGTCTTCTCGACGCGTTCGCGCACGAGAACCGAGGGACGTCCTTCCTCCGCCCGGAATTCGTCGGTCCAGCCCGCCGGAGGCGCGCACGCGGGAAGCTCCTTGCCCCCGGCGCCGCGGATGGGAAGAGACGCGAGCGTGCCGTCGCGATAGCGCCAGACCGTCCGGCACGCCATCGTGTCGGTCGCCGCGACCAGAACCACGAGGGCGCCGGAAGACCCGAGGGGAGCCGAGGTCAGTGTGATCGGAACGACCGCGCCGGGCGGAGCGGGGGCCTTCGCATCGGCGAGGCGTCGGCCTGCGGCGTCGAGAATCTCGAGCCGGACCGAGCCCCGG
>JBKOVK010000229.1:0-14012 GCA_046724475.1 Acidobacteriota bacterium
TTCTCGTTTCGACGGGACGGTCCCCTCGACATGCGCATGGGCCGAAGCGGCCGAAGCGCGGCCGACATCGTGGCCACGGCTTCGGTCGAAGAACTCACACGGATCTTCCGTGATTTTGGGGAGGAACGAATGGCGGCAAAGATCGCGCGCGGAATCGTAGCGGAGCGGATGAAAGGCCCCATCCAGACGACGCGTCAGCTCGCCCGCATCGTGGCGAGCCAGAAGGGGGATCGCGAAAAGATCGATCCCGCGACCCGCGTCTTCCAGGCCCTCCGCATCGAGGTCAACCAGGAGCTGACCTCGCTCGCAAGCTTCCTCGCCGCCGCGGTCAATCGGCTCAAGGAGGGCGGGACCCTCGCGGTCCTTTCGTACCACTCGCTCGAGGATCGCATCGTCAAAGACACGTTCCGCCGCGAGTCGGGGGTGTGCACCTGCCCGCCCAAGCTGCCGGGCTGCATCTGTGGCGCCCGCCGCGCGCTCGAGGTGCTGACGCGCCGCCCGATCCGCCCCTCGGAAGCCGAGCAGCGCCGCAATCCGCGCGCGCGGAGCGCCCGACTGCGTGCCGCACGGCGGATCGCGCTGGATCCCACGCGGGAAACGATGGCCCAGACCGGATGAGCACTTCGTACTCACAGACCAAGCGCGTCGAGAACCTCCATCTGACGCGCGAGCGCGACCGCCGACGGGGGCGGGAGCTGGCGACGTTCGTGCTCGCCGGGCTCCCGGTCGCCTGCGCGCTGCTCGCGTACGCCGCGCTCCACATCGAGACCGTGCGGGTCGGATACCTCCGCGAGGCCCGCCAGAAGACGATGGCGGCGCTGACCGAGGAGAATCGGCGTTTGCGCGCCGAGCTCGCGCGGGCCTCCTCGGCCGAGCGCGTCGAGGCGGTCGCCGCGCGAAAGGGCCTTCGCCCGCCGCATCCCGGACAGGTGCAATTCGTCGGCGGGGGACCTCAACCGTGAACGGAGTGCGCCGCGGCCGCACGCGCCTCTTCGCGCTGCTGATGGTTCTCTGGGGAGCGGTCGTCGTGGGCCGCCTCGTTCAGATCCAGATTGCGCAGGGGCCGCACTATCGCGCGAAGGCGCAGCGCCAGCAGGAGCGGCGGATCGAGATCCGCGGTCAGAGAGGCTCGATCCTGGATCGCGAGGGCCGCGAGCTGGCCGTGTCCGTCGAGGCCTCATCGATCTACGCGATTCCGGACGACGTCGAGAACCCGCGGCGCGCGGCGGAGAAGCTGGCGCCGTACTGCGACGCCTCCGTGCGCGAGATGCTCGATAAGTTGAAGAGCGAGCACGGCTTCGTCTGGATCCGCCGGCAGATGGATCCCGACGACGCCGCGAAGATCCGGGCTCTGAAGCTTCCGGGCATCCACTTCGTGACCGAGCCGCGGCGCTTCTACCCGAGGGGCCCGCTCGCCGGAGCCGTGCTCGGGTTCGTCGGCACCGACGCCAACGGCCTGGCCGGCCTCGAGCACCTCTACGACGAAACCATCCGCGGCAAGCCCGGCGAGATCATCGCGCTGACGGACGCGCGCCGCAGCCGCTACGGCGAAGCCGAGACCGGCCAGAGCCGTCCGGCCGAGGAGGGAGCGTCGCTGGTCCTGGCTCTCGACGCGGGCGTGCAGTTCGCCGCCGAGCGCGAGCTCGCGACGGCGATGACCGAGCACCACGCGCGCTCGGGCTCGATCGTCGTCATGGACCCCTGGAACGGCGACGTGCTGGCGATGGCCTCGGCCCCGGACTTCGACCCCAACGACTTCGCGAAGTATCCGCCGGAAGTGCGGCGCAATCGCGCCATCGCCGACGCCTACGAGCCGGGCTCGACGTTCAAGATCGTCACGGGCTCGGTCGCGCTGGATGCCGACGTCGTTTCGCTCGACGAGATCATCGACACCGGCGACGGAACGATTCGCGTGGCCAACACCACGATCCAGGAAGCCGATCACCACCGCTACGGCGCCCTGACGCTGGCCGGGGTCTTCGAGCACTCCTCCAACATCGGCATCATCCGGGTCGGGATGCGCCTGGGAGCCCGGCGGCTCTACCAGGGCGCGCAGGCTTTCGGCGTCGGCAGGCCCACCGGCGTGGATCTTCCCGGCGAGAACGCCGGCATCTTCCGTCCTCTGCCGAAATGGTCCGGACTCTCCACGGCCTCGATCTCGATGGGCCAGGAAGTCGCATTGAACGCCCTGCAGCTCGCCCGGATCACGGCCGTCGTCGCCAACGGAGGCATGCTCGTGCAGCCGCGGATCGTCACGCGGATCGTCGAGCCCGGAGGCATCGCAAAGCCGGTGGCCGTGCGCGAGCCGGTGCGCGCCGTCTCGCAGGAGACGGCGCAAGCGATCGCGCGCATCCTCGTCGGCGTCGTCGAGCACGGCACCGGAAGCAAGGCGGCGATCCCCGGGTTCGCCGTCGCCGGCAAGACCGGCACGGCGCAGAAGGCCGGCGTCGGCGGCTATCAGGCAGGGCGTCACGTGCCCAACTTCGCGGGCTTCGCTCCGGCGGAGAAGCCGCGGTGCGTCGCCGTCGTCGTCCTCGAGGAGCCGCAGGGCAAGTACTACGCCGCCGACGTCGCGGCGCCACTTTTTGCCCGGGTCATGTCGCAGACGCTCGGGATCCTGCGCGTCGCGCCGCGGGAGCAGCAGGTGCCCTCGACAGTGCTCGCGGAAGGCCGGCCGGCGCGCGGCGTCGATCTGCCGGCGGGCGTCGTTCCGGCGTCGGTCCGCAAGAGCCCGCCCGTCTCGCGCGAGGACGTCGTGGACGACCGCGCGCCGAGCGTGCTCGGTTTTTCCGCACGCCAGGCCGTAGCGACGTTCGCGCGCGCCGGCGTGCTCGCGAGGCTCCAGGGAACCGGTTTCGTCGTCGCCCAGGATCCGCCGGCCGGCTCGCCCCTCCGGCCCGGCTCCGTGGCCACTCTCTTTCTCGCCGACAGCGCGGAGTCTCCGGCCCCGGAGGCCGGCCGCCGCGCGGAGGAGACGGCTCCGCCTCCTTCGGCCCCGTGAGACTGATGGAGCTCGCGGGCATCCTGCCGGGCGTCTCCATCGCTCGCGAAGCGCAGGACGTGGAGGTCGCGGGCGTCCAGAGCGATTCCCGGAGCATCCGGCCGGGAGACCTCTTCGTGGCGATCCGCGGCGCGAGGTTCGACGGCTTCGCGCACGTCGAGGACGCGGTGGCGCGCGGGGCGGTCGCCGTCGTCTCCGACCGCGCGGCCAAGCCGGGCGTCTCGGTTCCCTGGATCGAAGTCGAAGCGCCGCGCCGCGCCTTGGGCGAGCTGTCGGCCCGGCTGCGCGGCAACCCTTCCGAAAAGCTCGTGCTCGCCGGTGTGACCGGGACGAACGGAAAGACCTCCACCGCGACCCTCATCGAGGCGATCCTCGCCAGACGCTACGGGAGAGCGGGACTCCTCGCGACGACGGTCTATCGCACGCCGCGCCGTGAGGTTCCGGCCGGCCGGACGACTCCCGAGGCGCCGTTGATCCAGGAGATCCTGGCGGAACTGGTCGAGGAGGGCGTCCGGGCCGCGTCCCTCGAGGTCTCCTCGCACGCCCTCTCGCTCGACCGCGTGGCCGGCTGCCGCTTCGACGTGGCCGTGTTCACGAACTTGACGCGCGACCACCTCGACTTCCACGGCGACATGGAGAGCTATTACGCCGCCAAGAAGCTCCTCTTCGAGATGCGCAAGCGCGGCGCCCGCGGCGTCGTCAACGTAGACGACTCTTACGGGCGGCGGCTGCTCTCCGAAGCGGCCGCCCCCATGGAGGGGTTCTCGCCATCGGGGAATCCGGCCGACTACCGCGCCGAGTCGGCGCGCTGCGATCTCTCGGGCACCACCTTCGACGTCGTGCACGGGGCGGGGCGCTTCCGGCTGACTTCGCCTCTCCTCGGTCGCTTCCAGATCGGCAACCTTCTCGGCGCCGCGGCGGCGGGACTCTGCCTCGGAGTCGTGCCGGAGGAAATCGCGGCGGCGGTCGCGAGCGTGCGGGACGTGCCGGGAAGGCTCGAGCGCGTCGAGGCCGGGCAGCCGTACACGATTCTGGTGGACTACGCGCACACTCCCGACGCCCTCGAGCGGCTGCTCCTCTCGGTCCGCGAGCTGACCGACCGCAAGGTCATCCTCGTCTTCGGCTGCGGCGGAGACCGCGACCCCGGCAAGCGGGCGCCCATGGGAGAGATCGCCGGACGCCTCGCGGACATCCCGATCGCGACGTCCGACAATCCCCGGTCGGAGAATCCGGAGACGATCCTCAGGGCGGTGGAACAAGGGCTCCAGGCCTCCGGCAACACGAAGTACCTGAAGGTCGTGGACCGCGGCGACGCGATCCGCCAGGCCATCGAGCTCGCCAATCCCGGAACCGTGGTGGTCATCGCGGGCAAGGGCCACGAGACGACGCAGGTGATCGGCGAGAAGGAGATCCCCTTCGACGACCGCCGGGTCGCCGCCGCATTCGCGAGGCGGGGATGAAGTTCACGCTCGCGGAGCTCGCCGCTGCGGCGGCGGGGAAGGCCGAGGGCGCTGCCGTCCTGTCCGGAGTGGCAGTGGACTCGCGCAACGTCAAGCCGGGGGATCTCTTCGTGGCGATCCGCGGCGAGCGGGCCGACGGGCACGACTTCGCGGCGCAGGCGGCGGCGCGCGGTGCGCTGGCGCTTCTGGGGGAGCGCCGGCCCGCGAATCTGCCGGCGGGATTCCCTGCAGTCCTCGTCGCCCGGCCGGTCGAAGCGCTCCAGAAGCTCGCCGCCGCCCTCAAGAGGCGCATGGGCTTCCGGCTCGCGGCCATTACGGGCTCGGTAGGCAAGACGACGACCAAGGACTTCGCCGCGGAGATCCTGGCCCGCCGCTTCAAAGTGGATAAGACGCCGGGCAACCAGAACAGCCAGATCGGCTTCGCGATGTCGATCTGCAATCTCGAAAGCGACCCGGAGTGGATGGTCGGCGAGATGGGGCTGTCGGAGCCCGGAGACCTCTCGAAGCTCTCCCGCGCCTTCGAACCGGATCTGGCCGCGATCCTTCTGGTCGCCGCCGCGCATCTCCAGTTTTTCGCATCCGTCGACGCCATCGCCGACGCGAAGGCCGAGATCCTCGAGGGGCTCAAACTCGGCGGTACGGTCGTAGCCAACGCTGACGACCCGCGTGTCGAGGCGATTGCACGCCGGCAAACCCGGCGGGTCGTGCGCTTCGGACTCTCGGCGGCCGCCGACGTCACGGCGCGCGACGTCGCGCTCGAAGCCGACGCTTCGCGCTTCCTCCTGCGCACGCCGGCGGGGGAGGCGCCGGTGCGTCTGCCGCTTGCCGGTGCACACCAGGTCTCCAATTTCCTGGCGGCTTCCGCGATCGCCTTCGCGGTCGGACTGTCGCCCGAGGACAGCGCGGCCGCTGCCGCGAGTCTGCGGCCGGCCGCGCATCGCGGCGTGTGGCGCCGGCATTCCTCCGGAGCGCGCCTCTACGATGACGCGTACAACGCGAACCCGGCGTCGATGCGCGCCGCCCTGGCCACTCTCGCAGCGCAGGCGCCGCGCCGGCGGATCGCGGTCCTCGGAGAGATGCTCGAGCTGGGCCCGGACGAAGAGATGTGGCACCGCGAGACCGGCGCCGCCGCGGCGAAGAGCGCGGATCTGCTGGTCTGCGTCGGTCCGCGGAGCCGCTTCCTCTGCGAAGGCGCCGTCGCCGCGGGACTGTCGCCGGATGCGGTCCGCTATGCCGCGAGCGCGGAGGAGGCGGCCGCGCTTCTCGCGCCGCTCCTCTCGGAAAATGACGCCGTGCTCTTCAAGGCGTCGCGGGGCGTCGGGCTCGAACGCGCTGTCGCGGCGCTTTCCGGGGAGGCCTGATGCTGTACTGGCTTCTCTTCCCGCTGGCCGGCCGCGTGCCCGCCTTCAACGTCTTCCGGTACATCACGTTCCGGACCGCGATGGCCGCCGTCACGGCGCTCGCCCTCTCGCTGGTGCTGGGCCCGGCGACGATCCGGATGCTGAAGCGCTTCCAGGTCAAGCAGTCGATCCGCGAGGAAGGGCCCAAGACGCACCTGGCGAAAGCCGGAACTCCGACGATGGGGGGCCTGCTGATCCTCTTCGCGGTCATCGTCGCGACGTTTCTGTGGATGGACCTGCCCAACCGCTTCGTCTGGATCGCCATGGGTGCGCTGGCGGGCATGGGGGCGGTCGGCTTCGCCGACGACTGGGTCAAGGTGACCAAGCGCCGCAGCCTCGGCCTGACGGGGAGGGGAAAGCTCATGCCCCAGTTCCTCATGGCTCTGGCGGTCGGGTACGCCATCGAGCACTGGGCGGGTCACGGCGTGTTCTCCTCCGTGGTCACGTTCCCTTTCTTGAAGAAGCTGATGGTGGACCTCGGCATCTTCTATATTCCGTTCGTGGCGATGGTCCTGGTGGGTTCTTCCAACGCGGTCAACCTGACCGACGGTCTCGACGGACTCGCCATCGGGGCCGTGGGCATCGCCGGCGCGACCTACGGCGTGCTCGCCTACGTGACGGGCAACGCCGTGGCGGCCCGTTACCTCCAGATCCCCTACATTCCGCAGTCCGGAGAGCTGGCCGTCTTCTGCGGCGCTCTGGTCGGCGCGTCGCTGGGGTTTCTATGGTTCAACTGTCATCCCGCCGAGATCATGATGGGCGACGTCGGCGCACTTTCCCTCGGGGCCGCGATCGCCGCGGCCGCCGTGATGACGAAGCAGGAAGTGCTGCTCGCGATCGTCGGGGGCCTTTTCGTGGTCGAGGCGCTCTCGGTCATCATCCAGGTCGCCTCGTTCAAGCTCACCGGCAGGCGCGTCTTCAAGATGGCGCCTCTGCATCACCACTTCGAGCTGCTGGGCTGGGCGGAGTCGCGCGTCATCATCCGGTTCTGGATCGTGGCGCTGCTCTTCGCGGTCGTGGGACTCTCGACGCTCAAGCTGCGATGAGTGCACTCCCCAGAACGATGACGCGACCCCACGCCGCCGCCGAACCGCTTCCCCGCCGGATCGCGGTGCTCGGCTTCGCGCGCAGCGGCCGGGCGCTGGCCGAAGCGCTGGTGGAGAGAGGAGTGTCGGTGGCGGTCGCGGACGTTCGTTCGGAGAAGGAGCTCTCGGGCGTGGAGGAGCTGCGACGCCGGGGCGTCGAGTTCTTCCTGGGCGACTCGGGCACGGAGTTTCTGGAGGGCGCCGACTGGCTGGCGGTCTCGCCGGGAGTTCCCCTGACCGTGCCGCCGGTCGCCGCCGCTCGGGAGCGCGGGATACCGGTCCTCGCCGAGGTCGAGATCGCGTTTCGCATCGCCGAGGCGGAGTCCCCGGGCGAGAACCGCTGGGTCGCGATCACCGGAACCAACGGCAAGTCCACGACGACGGCCTGGATCGCCGAGATCCTCAAACGCGCCGGCCGTCCCGTGGCGCTCGCCGGCAACATCGGGTCGCCTCTGTCGGGGTTTCTCGAAACGCGGGAATCCCGCGACTTCGTGTGCGAGCTCTCGTCCTTCCAGCTCGAGGCGATCGACCGCTTCCGGCCGCACGTCGCCGTGCTCACCAACATCACGCCGGATCACCTCGATCGCTACGCCGATTTTTCGGACTACGCCGCGGCGAAGGCCCGGATCTTCGAGAACCAGGAACCCGCGGACTTCGCCGTCGTCAACGCCGATGATCCGGCGTCGGCCGCGATCGAGGTCCCATCGCGCCGGGTCCTCTTCTCGCGGCGCGGACGCCCGGAGACACGCGGCGCCGCTGCCTGGCTCGAGGGCGGCGAGATCATTTGGGGCGAGGGAAATTCCCGGCGATCGGTCGTCGCGGCCTCGGAGCTCGCGCTTCCCGGGGCACACAACCTCGAGAACGCCATGGCGGTGCTCGCCGCGGCGGAGTGTCTCGCAACGCCGGCCGCCGCGATCCTGGACACGTTGACGCGCTTCGAAGGCCTCCCGCATCGCAGTCAGCTGGTCGCGTCGAGCGGCGGGGTGCGCTGGGTGGACGACTCCAAGGGGACCAACGTGGACGCGACGGCCAAGTCGCTGGAGGGATATCCGGACGGGAGCGTGATCCTGATCCTCGGGGGCCGCGACAAGCACGGGGACTTCGCCGCCCTCGCGGACCTCGTGGGCAAGCGGGCCCGGCTGGTGCTCACGATCGGAGAAGCCGCGGGGACGATCGAAGCCGCGCTGGCCGGCAGGGCGACCGTCGAGCGCCGGTTCACGATGGAGCAGGCGGTCGCGCGGGCGCGCGAGGTCGCGAAGCCCGGCGACACGATCCTGCTCTCGCCGGCTTGCGCTTCGTTCGACCAGTACAAGAACTTCGAAGAGCGGGGCCGACACTTCGCCGCGCTCGCGCGTGCCGCGGCGGCGGCGGAGTAAGACCATGGCCCGCAAGCTCGCCTCCGACAAAGTCCTCTTCGGCGCTCTCGTCGCGCTGTCGCTTTTCGGCTGCGTCATGATCTACAGCGCGTCGGCGGTCTCGGCCGGGGAGACCTCCGGCAATCCATACCGGTTCCTGATCAAGCAGATCGGCGCGCTGGCGCTGGGCGGGCTCGCCGCGTTCGCGATCTACCGGACCGACTACCGCAAGCTCGCGCGCCCCTGGGTCGTCTACGGCACGTATGCGGCGACGCTGGGGCTGGCCGCCTTCGCCCTCATCCGTCCTCCGATCAACGGCGCGCGGCGCTGGATCCCCCTCGGCGTGACGATGCTTCAGCCTTCGGAGCTGCTGAAGGTGGCGCTCGTCCTGCTTCTCGCTTACCAGCTCGCCCGCAAGGCGGAGAAGGGCGGGGACGCCGAGCGCGCCCTCATCCCCGCGGTCGTCTTCACCGCAGCTGCAGCCGGCGTCGTGGTCCTGCAGCCGGATCTGGGCACGGCCGCGTGCTACGTCGTGCTGTGCGCGGTACTCCTGTGGCTGGCCGGCGCGCGCGCGAGATGGTTTTTCTTCGGCGCGCTGGCCCTCGTTCCCGTGCTCGCCGTGCTGCTTCTCTCTGCGGACTATCGGCGCGCTCGGCTTCTGGCGTTCCTGAATCCCAGCGCGGATCCTCTGGGCTCAGGCTTCCAGGCGATCCAGTCGCTGATCGCCGTCGGCGCGGGCGGCTGGTTCGGGAACGGCCTCGGCGGCAGCCGGCAGAAACTCTTCTTCCTGCCGTACCCGCACACCGATTTCATCTTCGCGATCGTCGGCGAAGAGCTGGGCTTCGTGGGGGCGGCGGCGCTGGTGATCTGCTTCGGCATCGTGGCCTGGCGGGGACTCCGCGCGGCTCGCCGGGCGCCCGACGCCTTCGCCGGATTTCTGGCCGCGGGCGCCACGGCCATGATCGTCGTCCAGGCGGCGATCAACCTGTCGGTCGTCCTGGCCCTGGTTCCGACGAAGGGGATCCCGCTGCCGTTCGTCTCCTACGGCGGCTCCTCCCTGGTCGCATCCTGGATCGCCGGAGGAATCCTCTTGAACATTTCGCAGCACGAGGTCGCGGAGAGCGGATGACCGGAGTTCTCGGAACCTACGTCATCGCTGCAGGAGGCACGGGAGGCCACATCCTGCCGGGAATCGCTCTGGCCGACGAGATCCGCGTGCAGAGGCCCAGCGCCGACATCGTGTTCGTCGGTACCGCCCAGGGACTCGAGGGGAAGATCGTTCCCGCGGCCGGCTATCCGCTCGAGCTCGTCGACGCGTCCGGCTTCGTGGGCAAGACGATCGGAAAGCAGGTCCAGTCGCTCGCGCGTCTCCCGTCCGGATTTCTCCAGGCGCGGGCCCTTCTGAAGAAGCATCGCGCCCGCGCGGTCGTCGGCGTGGGAGGCTACGTCACCGTCCCGGTGCTCTCCGCGGCGCGTGCCCTCGGGATTCCGACGTTGATCCACGAGTCCAACGCGCTGCCCGGCGCGGCCAACCGTTTCCTCAATCGCTTCGCGACGGCCACCGCGGTCGGTCTGGCGGCGGCGAACACGCACTTCCGCCGCGCGGGCGTTGTGACGGGCACGCCGGTACGCTCCGAATTCTTCGCGATTCCGCCGGTGGATCCTGCGGCGACGACGCGCCGCGTGCTCGTCTTCGGCGGCAGCCAGGGCTCTCGGGTCATCAATCGGGCGATGTCGCGCGTCGCGGTGCTGCTGGAGAAGAAGGGGATCGAGGTCGTCCACCAGACCGGAGACATGGACCTCGCCGCCACGCGCCAGCGATATCCCCGGATCCCGGCGGGCTGGAAGCTCGTTGCTTTTCTCCCGAAGCTCGCCGCGGAGATGGCCTGGGCGGACCTCGTCGTGTGCCGGTCCGGAGCGATGACCGTGGCCGAGCTGGCCGCGGCCGGACGGCCCTCGATCCTCGTGCCCTTCGTCGCCGCGGCCGGCGGGCACCAGATGGAGAACGCGAAGGCCCTCTACCGCGCCGGCGCCGCCGCGGTCATGGAAGAGAAGGATCTGACGGCCGAGAACCTCGCGGGAGGAATCGACCAGCTCCTCAAGGATCGTCCGAAGCTCGTGCTGATGGGACAGAAAGCGAAAAACCTCGGCAAGCCCGATGCGGCTCGGGAGCTCGCCAAGCTTCTCTTTTCCACGGAGTCGAGGAAGTGAGGTTTCTCCGTCTCTCCCGCATCCACTTCGTCGGCGCGGGAGGCGTCGGGATGAGCGGCATCGCAGAGCTGCTGCTCCTGGCCACGCCTCTGGAGATCTCGGGCTGCGATCTGGTGCACTCGGAAACCGTGGCGCGCCTGCAGAAGCTGGGAGCCCGGATCGCCCTGGGCCACGACCCCTCGCACGTCGACGGCGCGGACCTTCTGGTCATTTCCTCGGCGGTGGCGGAGTCCAACCCCGAGGTCGCGGCCGCCCGCGCGCGCGGGATTCCGGTCATCCGCCGGGCCGAGATGCTCGGCGAGATCATGCGCCTGAAACAGGGCATCGGGGTCGCCGGCACGCACGGGAAGACGACCACGACCTCGTTGACCGGAATGGTCCTGACCGAGGCGGGCTTCGACCCGACGATCGTGGTGGGCGGCCAGGTGCATATCCTCGGTACGAACGCTCGACTGGGCAAGGGTGACTACCTCGTCGCCGAAGCCGACGAATACGACCGTTCGTTCCTGGAGCTCACACCGGTTGTCGCGGTCATCACCAACGTCGAGGCGGATCATCTCGACACGTATAGAGACGTCGAGGACATCCGGGACGCCTTCGCGGCCTTCGCCAACCGCGTTCCGTTCTACGGCGCGGTGGTCCTCTGTGCCGACGACCCCGGAGCGCGAAGTCTCATCCCGCGCATCAAGCGGCGCCTGGTGACCTATGGCGAGTCGACGGAGGCCTTGCTCTCGGCGCGCTCGATCCGCCTCGAAGCCGCCGGCACCACCTTCGAGGTCTGGAACGGAGAGCAGGGGCGCCTGGGGTCCGTGCGGCTGCGCCTGCCCGGCCGCCACAACGTCGCGAACGCGCTGGCCGCGATCGCGGTGGGCCGGGAGCTCCTCGTCCCGTTCGACGCGATCGCCCGGGCCCTGGAATCCTTCACCGGCGTCGTGCGTCGCTTCGAGAGAAAGGGCGAGCGCGGCGGCGTCCTGGTCGTCGACGACTACGCGCACCATCCCACCGAGGTGGCCGCAACGCTCGCCGCGGCGCGCCAGGTCTATCCCGACCGTCGGCTCGTGGCGCTCTTCCAGCCGCACCTCTTCACGCGCACGCGCGACTTCGCGGCAGAGTTCGGCCGGGCCCTCTCGGCGGCCGACGCGACGGTCGTTATGGACGTGTACCCGTCTCGCGAAAAGCCTCTTCCGGGGGTGACGGGAGAGCTCGTCGCCGCCGCCGTGGGCCGCAACGGGAGCAGTCCGCCGGTGAGCTATATCGCTGAAAAGAGGGAGGTTGTGGACTTTCTGGAGAAGTCCCTCAAGCCCGGCGATTTGCTACTGACACTGGGCGCCGGGGATGTCGTGAAGTTCGGAGAGGAGTACCTCCGCCGTGGCTAGCCCGGAGCGGGAACCTCCCTTCCTGCGCGCGCGCGCGGCTCCACGCAAACCGCGGCGCCCCCGGAAGTTTCGCCTCGCCGCCGCCGCGGTGCTCGCGCTCGTCGCGGCGTTCGGCGTCTGGAAGTTTCTCGCGGGACCGCGCTTTGCGCTCCACCGCTTCGACGTCTCGGGAAATGCGCGCACGCGCACCGAGGACATCCTGGCAATCGTCTCTGCGTGGAGCGGATCCAACCTCGTCTCCCTCGACCTCGCGCCGATCGCGAGCCGCGTGGCGGCGCAACCCTGGATCGAGCGCGCGACGCTCTCCAAGCGTTTCCCCGACGGTCTCGCAATCCGCGTGACCGAACGCAAGCCTGTCGCCCTCTTCCGGGAGGACGGCCATTTCTGGTGGGTGGGCGCCGAGGGAAACCTGATCGCCCCCTACGATCCGCGCCGGGACCGAACGGAATACGTCATTCTGACGGGGGAGCGCCGCACTCTTTCGGAAGCCGTGGGACTTCTCGAAGACCTTCGCGCCGCGCTTCCCGAGTACGTCGCGTCGCTCTCGGAAATCGCCTCGCTCCCGGACGGGGGATTCGGTATGATGGATGCGATCTTTCGAAAACCGGTTCGCGTTCTCCGTACGGACGCCCCGGGCAAGATTCGCGCTTTGCTGGACGCGCGGGGTTTCGTGGAGAGTCGCGGGTGGGAGGCTCGGGTCATCGATCTCCGTTTTGCCGATCGGCTGATTCTCGTGGGCGCCTACGGCGCAGGGAATCGTCTCTGATGAAATCCGGGGCGCGTTGATGTCGAAGCCCGAGTCTTTCCTGGTCGCCTGCGACATCGGTACATCCAAGATCTGCGTCCTCATCGGTGAGCAAAACCCCGGCGCCGCGCTCGACGTCATCGGCAAGGGCGCCGCCGCGAACCGCGGCACCCGCAAGGGCAACATCATCAACGTCGACGCGACGATCGAGGCCATCAAGCGGGCCGCCGAGGAAGCCGAGATCATGGCCGGTGTCCAGATCTCGCGCTCCTGGGTGGGCATTTCGGGCTCGCATGTCCGGTCCTTCAACAGCCGGGGGGTCGTCGCCGTCGCGGGCAAGGATCGGGAGATCACCAAGGATGACGTCGCCCGGGTCGTGGATGCTGCCCGCGGCGTGCAAATCCCTCAGGATCATGAAGTTGTGCACGTCGTGCCGCGCGACTTCGCGGTCGACGGGCAGGACGGAGTGGCCGACCCGGTGGGCATGATCGGGAGCCGCCTCGAGGCCGACGTCCACGTCGTCACCGCGCCCGTGGCCGTCACGCAGAACATCGTGACGTGCATGAACAAGGCGGGCATCGAGGTCGTGCAGCTCGTGCTCGAACAGTTCGCGGCGGCGGAGGCGGTCCTCACGCCCGACGAGCGGGAGCTGGGCATCTGTCTCGTGGACATCGGAGGCGGAACCACGGAGGTCGCGGTCTATCAGAAGGGCACGATCGCCCACACCGCGGTCATCCCGATCGGAGGCGATCACTTCACCAACGACCTCGCCGTGGTGCTGCGCGCTCCGATCACCGATGCCGAGCGTCTGAAGAAGAAGTACGGCTGCGCTCTCCGCAGCGCGGTCTCCGACGACGAGATGGTCGAGGTTCCGATGGTGGGCGGGCGCGCGCCCAAGCTCTGTCCCCGTTCGACCCTCTCCGACATCCTCCAGCCGCGGGCGGAGGAGCTTCTGGGCCTCGTCCACGACGACATCAAGCGGCTCGGACTGGACAAGGAGATCCGCTCGGGTCTCGTCCTGACCGGAGGAGGCGCCGAGCTCGAAGGCGTCGTCGAGATCGCCGAAAGTATCTTCGACGGACCGGTCCGCCGCGGGATCCCGTCCGGCGTGGGAGGCCTCGTGGACGTCGTGTCGCGGCCCGAGTGGGCGACGGCGACGGGGCTGTTGTTATACGGTCACCGCTACAAGCCGGCACGCCGGCGCGCCAAGGCGTTCTTCCAGGCAGCCAACTCGGTGTCGCGGTTCATCCGGGATTTCTTTTGATGGCTTCGAGACGCAAGCGTCGGGGGAGGGAAGGTCCCATGATCGAGTTCCTGGAAGACGACACGCACAAGCTCTCCATCGAGCTGGACGGCGGAGACGCCTCGCCCGCGACCAT
>JBKOVK010000291.1:0-18691 GCA_046724475.1 Acidobacteriota bacterium
AAGCGCACGGTCGCGATCAAGGTGCTGCCGGCTTCCCTCACGCAGGACGCGGAGCGCATGCGCCGGTTCGAGCAGGAAGCGCAGGCCGCGGGCGGGCTGAACCATCCCAACATCACGTCGGTCTACGAGCTCGGCGAGCACGACGGCTCGCCCTACATCGTCCAGGAGCTGCTCGAGGGCGAGACGCTGCGCTCGCGGCTCGCCGGAGGCGCGTTGCCGGTGCGGAAGGCGACGGACTTCGCGATCCAGGTCGCGCGAGGTCTGGCGGCCGCGCACGAGAAAGGGATCGTGCACCGCGACCTGAAGCCCGAGAACCTGTTCATCACGAAAGACGGTCGCGTCAAGATCCTCGACTTCGGCCTCGCGAAGCTGACGCAAGCCGACGGCGTCGTGGGTCCGCAGACGAACCTGCCGACTGCGCCTCCGGCGACCGAACCCGGCGTCGTGATGGGCACGCTCGGCTACATGTCGCCGGAGCAGGTGAAGGGGAAGTCCGCGGACGCACGGAGCGACATCTTCTCCTTCGGCGCGATCCTCTACGAGGCGCTCTCGGGCTCGCGCGCGTTCCACCGCGACACGGCGGCGGAGACGATGTCGGCGATCCTCCGCGAGGAGCCGCCGGACCTCTCGGCGACGAATAAGAACGTCCAGCCGGGTCTCGAGCGCGTGGTGCGCCACTGCCTCGAGAAGAATCCGGAGGAGCGTTTCCACTCCGCGCACGATCTCGCGTTCGACCTGGAGTCGCTGTCCGGCGCGTCGGCGCCGCGGCCGACGGTGGATACGGGGAGCACCCCGCTCCGGGTTGGTCGCGTTCCGCTTCTCGTCGGAATCGTCCTGGCACTGGCTGGAATGGCGGCGACCTACTGGCTCGGGAAGCGCGCCGGCCAGGTGCCGCCCGCGAAGTTCCACCAGCTCACCTTCCGCCGCGGCACGATCGCGTCCGCACGCTTCGCGCCGGACGGCCAGACGATCCTCTACACGGCCGCCTGGGACGGCAACCCGGTCGAGGTGTTCGTCTCGCGCCTCGACAGCCCGGAGTCGCGCCCGTTCGGCCTCGCGGACGCGGAGGTCCTTTCCGTCTCACCCTCGGGCGAGATGGCGGTTTCGCTGAATCGCCGGGGTTCGATCCCGTTCACGCGCACGGGCACGCTCGCGCGCCTCGGAATGACCGGCGGCGGCACGCCGAAAGAGATCCTCGAAGACGTAATGTGGGCCGACTGGGCGCCCGACGGCCAGAGTCTCGCGGTGGTCCGTCAACAGGGCGGGAAGGTGCGGCTCGAGTATCCGGTCGGCAAGGTCCTCTATGAGACCGCAGGCTGGGTCTCGCATCCTCGGATCTCTCCGAACGGCGACGAGGTCGCGTTCCTCGATCACCCCGCGCAAGGCGATGACGCCGGAGCGGCCAGCATCGTCGACCGCTCGGGAAAGCGCCGCACGATCTCGGAGACCTTCCCCAGCGCGCAGGGGCTCGCCTGGTCGCCCGACGGCTCCGAGGTGTGGTTCACGGCCGCCTCCGAAGGATTCAACCGGGCGCTCCGCGCCGCGACGCGGTCGGGCCGCGGGCGGATCCTCGCGCAGGCGACGGGCGGACTCACGGTCCAGGACGTCTCGAAGACGGGAAGAGTGCTGGCCTTCCAGGAGAAGGCGCGGCAGGGGATCTCCGTGCTCCTGCCCGGCAGCGACAAGGAGCGCGACTTTTCCTGGCTCGACTGGGGGCTCATCCGCGACGTCACGCCGGACGGGCAGTTGATTCTCTTCGACGAAACAGGAGAGGGCGGCGGCCAGGGCTACTCGGTCTACGTGCGGAAGGCGGACGGTTCGCCGGCCGTCCGGCTGGGCCGAGGGGTCGGCGCGGAACTTTCTCCCGACGGACGACTGGCTCTCGCGGTCGAGAAGCAGGGCGACCTCTCGCGCCTCGTGATCTATCCGATCGGGGCCGGCGAACCGAAGACGCTGCCGGCGACGCCGATCCGCATCGAGCAGGCGGGCTGGCTGCCCGACGGCCGCCGGGTCATTTTCTCCGGAAGCGAGCCGGATCGGGGCTCGCGGATCTGGGTCCAGGGTCTGGACGAAGCGAAAGCGAAGGCCGTTTCGCCGGAGGGGTATCGGATATTCACGAAATGCCTCACGCCCGACGGCCGGCACATGGTCTCGCTCGGGCCGGATCAGCGCTTCTATCTGTACCCGGTCGACGGAGGGGAGCCCACTCCGATTCCGGGACTCGTGAAGGGCGACGTCCCGGGGCAGTGGACGCGGGACGGCCGCTCGCTGTTCGTGCGCCGGCGAGGAGACATCCCTCAGCGAATCATGAAACTCGACGTGACGACCGGACGGAAGGAGCTTTGGAAGGAGCTCATGCCCCCGGATCCGGCCGGCATCTGGACGGTCTCGCCGGTCAACATCACTCCTGACGAGAAGCACTACGTGTACGGATTCGCCCGCAGCCTCGCCGATCTCTACGTCGTGGAGGGGCTCCGGTAGATGGGACTGACTCCCGGAACGAAGCTCGGACCCTACGAAATCCTCTCGACCATCGGGGCAGGTGGAATGGGTGAGGTCTATCGCGCGAAGGATCCGCGCCTCAGAAGGGACGTGGCGATCAAGGTCCTGCCGTCGTCGTTCGCGCAGGATGCCGAGCGTTTGCGCCGTTTCGAGCAGGAGGCGCAGGCGGCGGGAGCGCTCAACCATCCGAACATCACCGCGGTCTACGAGTTCGGATCGCACGACGGAGCGCCCTACATCGTGACGGAGCTGCTCGAAGGGGAGACGATGCGGGGGAGGCTCTCGGGCGGCGCGCTGCCGGTGCGCAAGGCGACGGATTATGCGATCCAGACGGCGAAGGGCCTTTCCGCGGCGCACGAAAAGGGAATCGTCCATCGGGATCTGAAGCCGGAGAATCTGTTCGTCACCAACGACGGCCGCGTGAAAATCCTCGACTTCGGCCTCGCAAAGCTGACGCAGGCCGACGGCGCGGCAGGGCCGCAGACCAACCTTCCGACGGCGACGGGCGGCGGGACCGAGCCGGGCGTCGTCATGGGCACGCTCGGCTACATGTCCCCGGAGCAGGTCAAGGGCAAACCCGCGGACGCGCGATCCGACATCTTCTCCTTCGGCGCGATCCTCTACGAGATGCTATCGGGCGCTCGCGCGTTCCACCGCGACACGCCGGCCGAGACGATGTCGGCGATCCTCCGCGAGGAGCCACCGGACCTTTCGGCGACGAACAAGAACGTGCAGCCGGGGCTCGAGCGCGTCGTGCGCCACTGCCTCGAGAAGAATCCCGAGGAGCGATTTCACTCCGCGCACGACCTCGCGTTCGACCTCGAGGCGATCTCGGGGACGTCAGCTTCCGCGATCACGGCGAGGCCGACGGCACTCCCTGGCGTCCGGCCGCTGCCGATCCTTGCGGGAGCCGTTGCGCTCGCCGCGGCTCTCGCGGCGGGGTATTTTGTCGGAAAGTCGAGGGGAGTTTCGCCTCCGCCGACGTTCAAGCAGCTCACGTTCCGACGCGGTGCCATCTGGGGCGCGCGATTCGGCTCCGACGGCAAGTCGATCCTGACGACGGCCGCCTGGGACGCCAAGCCCGCGCAGATCTACGTCAGCCGTCCTGAAAGTCCGGAGACCGTTCCGTTCGGGGTTCCCGACGCGGACGTCGCCGCGGTGTCGCCCTCCGGCGAGATCGCCGTCCTTCTGAAAGCGGACTTCGACTCGGCATTCACACGCGCAGGCACGCTGGCGCGCGTCGCGGCGACGGGAGGGGCTCCCCGTGAGCTGCTCGAGAGAGTCAATTACGCGGACTGGACCCCGGACGGAAAGGATCTGGCCATCGTCCGCGTCGTGGACGGCAAGTGCCGGCTCGAGCTTCCCGCCGGCAAGGTCCTTTACGAAACGGCGGGTTGGATCGGACAACCGCGCATCTCTCCGCGCGGCGACCGGATCGCTTTCGTGGACCATCCCGTCGTCGGCGACGATGGCGGAGCGGCGGTGATGGTCGACCTGGCCGGCAAGAAGACGACGATCTCACCCGAGTACGCTTCGGCTCAGGGGCTTGCCTGGTCGCCGGAGGGTTCGGAAGTCTGGTACACGGCGGCGGAGGTCGGCGGCAACAAGACGCTCTACGCGTCTTCACCGGCGGGGAAAACACGCCCGCTGGCACGCACCGCAGGGAACCTGACCCTTCGCGACGTCGCGCGAGACGGACGCGTGCTGGTCTCTCACGACAATCTCCAGACCGGGGTCATCGGACGCGGCGCGGGCGCGCCCGCCGAGACCGACCTGAGCTGGCTCGACTGGAGTCTCATGGCCGACGTCAGCGCAGACGGCCGCATGCTGCTCTTTTCCGAAACCGGCGAGGGCGGAGGAAAGGGCTACTCCGTCTACATGCGTGGCCTCGATGGCTCACCGGCGGTTCGCCTGGGCGAGGGCAACGCGCAGAAGTTCTCGCCGGACGGCAAGCGCGTCCTTGCGCTCGTGGGCCCTCCCGGGAATCCCGAAATGGTGATCTATTCGACGGGGGCCGGAGAGTCGAAGAAGATTTCCAACGCCGGCCTGGCGATACGCGGCGCGGCATGGCTGCCCGACGGACGTCGCATCATCGCCGGCGGCCGCGAGCCGGGGCATCGGGCTCGCGTGTTCTTGTTCGACTCCGAGGGCGGAAAGCCGCGCGCGGTCACGCCCGAGGGCTATCGCGGCACCGCGGTCTTTCCCGATGGAGCGCGTCTCCTGACGTTCGGGCCCGACAACGGCGTCTACATCTGTGCGATCGACGGAAGCGGCGAGCCCAAGAAGGTGCCGGGGATCGGCAACCAGGACTCGCTCGCCGGGTGGACCTCCGATGGTCGGGTCTACGTCCGGCGGGGTGGCGCGACGCGTATTCCGATGCACGTGGACATCGTGGACTTGACGACTGGGAAGTCCGCGAGTCTCTACGATCTGATCCCGACTGACTCGACGGGCGTCAATGCGCTCCAGGTATTGCGGATCGCGCAAAACGGCGCCTATGCGTATTCATACTATCGGCAACTCTCGAACCTTTTCCTGGTCGAGGGTCTCCATCCGTGACCGGCAAGGGAATAGTCTGCGGGTGAGGAAACCCCTTGGCTCTCGCGATCGGCAGCCGTCTCGGTCCTTACGAGATCCTCTCACCGGTCGGCGCCGGCGGGATGGGCGAGGTGTACAGGGCGAAGGACTCGCGCCTCGGACGAGAGGTCGCGGTGAAGGTCCTGCCGGACGAGGTCGCGAAGGACTCTGATCGGCGCCGCCGGCTCGAGAAGGAAGCGCGAGCCGCATCCTCCCTCAACCATCCCTCGATCATCACGATTCACGATATCGGCGTCGAAGGAGACGTGCCTTACGTCGTCTTCGAGTTGCTGGACGGAGAGACGCTGCGCTCGCGTCTGGCTCCGGGTCCGGTGCCGGCGCCGAAGGCGATCGCGTGGGCGATCGAGATCGCGAGGGGTCTGGCGGCGGCGCACGAGAAGGGGATCGTGCACCGCGACCTGAAGCCCGAGAACGTCTTCATCCTGCGCGACGGCCGCCTGAAGATCCTCGACTTCGGACTGGCTCGAGTAGTGGAGCCCTCGCCGAGCGGAACGGTCACCACATCTCCGACCGTCAGCGGCACGGCCCCGGGCGTGGTGTTCGGGACTGTCGGATACATGTCTCCGGAGCAGGCCCGCGGACTCGAGGCTTCTGCGGAGTCCGACATCTTCGCCTTCGGAGCGATCCTCTACGAGATGCTCTCCGGCCGGCGCGCGTTCCGCGGAGACACCGCGGCCGACGTCCTGATCTCCGTCCTCCGCGACGAGCCACAGGCGCTGCCGCAGTCGGACGCGATCCCGGCGGGCGCCGCCCGGATCGTGAGCCGCTGCCTCGAAAAGGATCCGCTGCGGCGATTCCAGAGCGCGCGCGACTTGGCGTTCGCCCTGGAGGCCGTCGCGGCTCCGGGCGGCGGCCCCGGCGAGAACGCGCGCGGCGCCAGTCGCCGGTCCATTGCCGTCCTGCCGCTCCAGAGCCTCTCGCGCAAGTCCGAGGACGCGCACCTCGGGGTCGGTCTCGCCGACTCGATCATCACCGAGCTCGCCCTGGTGCGTTCCCTGATCGTCCGCCCGACCGCGGCGATCCTGCCCTTCCAGGATCGTACGGTCGACCCGCAGGAGGCGGGGCGCGCGCTCGGAGTGGATGCCGTGGTCGACGGCAGCTTTCAGACCGCCGGCACACGCCTCCGCGTCACGGTCCAACTCGTCGAGACCGCGACGGGGCGTTCTCTCTGGGGCACGAAGATCGACGCCTCGCTCGACGACGTGTTCGCGATGCAGGATGAGGTTTCGCGCCGCATCGTCGAGGCGCTCCAGCTCCAGCTCACGCCCGACGACGAGCGCCGCATGGCCGCGGCGGCGGTTCCCGCTTCGCCGGCGGTCAACCTCTACCTGAAGGGCCGATTCCATCTCTTCTCCGAGACGCGGCGCTCCGAGATCCAGTCCGCGGTCGAGTGCTTCCAGAAGGCGCTGGCGCTGCAGCCGGACTCAGCCCTGGCGATGGTCGGTCTGGCCGACGCGTGGACTCGCCTCTCGTTCTCGTTCGAGCCTGACGGCGGGTGGTACGAGAAGGCCGAAGCTCTCTGCGCCCGGGCTCTCGCGATCGAGCCGGATCTTCCGGAAGGCCGGTATCTGAAGGGACGCATGCTCTGGAGTCCGCGAAAGGGGTTCGACCACGCCGGAGCGCTGCGCGAGCTCTCCGTCGCGATCGCCGGCAGCCCGAACCTCGGGGAGGCGTACCACTGGAAGGCCCTGATTCTCAACCACGTCGGGCTCCTCGACGAGTCCCTGGCGGCTAACGAGCAGGCTCTCACCATCTACCCCGACGACATGGCATACGTCCACGTCGGTCTCGTCCGCCTTCTGCAGGGGCGTTACACGGAGGGCCTCGACGTAACCGAAGCCGCTCTCGCCCGCGCATCCTCGCCCTGGGGCCTCTATCAGCTGGGTCATTGCCAGTTGCGTCTGGGTCTCGACGACGAAGCGGCGCGGACGCTCGAGCGCGCCGACGGCGAGTATCCGGACTACGTCCTCTTCCGGGCTCTCGGAGCGCTCCTGGCGGCCCGGCGTGGAGACGAGGCGGAGGCGCGGCGCCTGGTCACAGACCTCGAAGAGAACCGGCGGTCATTCGGACACTTTCACCACGCCCAGTACGACATGGCCTGCGTGCACGGCCTGCTCGGGGAGTCGGATCGGGGCGTGGATCGACTACGCGAGGCCGCCGCCGACGGTTTCCCCTGCCTGCCGTTCTTCGAAAGCGATCCAATTGTCGAGCCGGTCCGACGCAGCCCTGCGTTCGGGGCGCTGGTCTCCGAGATGCGTCCGGCGCACGAGTCCTACCGGCGTCTCTACGCCTCGCTTCGATCCCGCGAGACCGCGGCCTGAATGACCGCGGGACATCGTAGAATCGCACCCCGTTGATCCGTCGCCATCGCTTGCAAGGAGCCCTGCCCTTCGGGCACCGGGCCGCGGCTCGTCCGGCTGCGGACTCGACCGCGGCCCTGGTCTCCTTGCTGCGCTCAGGCTCCCGCGGCGCGAGGCTCCTCCGCTCGGTTACTTCGCGGAGACTCCTCGCGCCGCGAACGACTGGGACTTTGCCGCTGAACAATTCCCTCTCCCCCCACGCGGGGAGAGGGTGAGGGTGAGGGGGGCGTCCTGGTGACGCTTTCAGCCGGGACCAAACTCGGCCCCTACGAGATCGCCGCGCCGATCGGCGCCGGAGGCATGGGCGAGGTGTATCGAGCGCGGGATCCGCGGCTCGGGCGCGAGGTCGCGATCAAGGTTCTTCCGACTTCCTTCGCACAGGATGCCGAGCGTCTCAGGCGATTCGAGCAGGAGGCGCGATCCGCGTCGGCGCTGAACCATCCGAACATCGTGACGATCCACGAAATCGGGTCCGCCGACTCGACGTCCTACATCGCCATGGAGCTGGTCGAAGGGGCGAGCCTGCGGGAGCTCCTGGCCTCGGGCTCGCTCCCCACCAAGAAGCTTCTCGATACAGCCGTGCAGATCGCCGAAGGTCTCTCCAAGGCTCACTCGGCGGGCATCGTCCACCGGGACCTGAAGCCCGAGAACGTGATGGTCACGAAGGACGGCTATGTCAAGCTGCTCGACTTCGGCCTGGCCAAGCTCTTCACGGCGCCGCAGGAGCAGATCACCGGAGCGCCGACGGCGATCCAGCAGGAGACGCAGCCCGGCACGGTCATGGGAACGGTGGGCTACATGTCGCCCGAGCAGGCGAGCGGGAAACAGGCGGACTTTCGTTCGGATCAGTTCGCGCTGGGCTCGATCCTCTACGAGATGGCCACGGGCAAGCGCGCGTTTCAGAAGGCGACGGGCGCTCAGACGCTGGCGGCCATCATTCAGGACGACCCCGAGCCCGTCGCGCAGGTCAACCCGAGAGCGCCCGCGCCCCTGCGTTGGATTGTCGAGCGCTGTCTCGCGAAAGATCCGGAAGAGCGCTACGCCTCCACGCGCGATCTCGCTCGGGATCTGAAGAGCGTGCGCGAGCACATCGGCGAGGTCACGTCCACGGCGTCCGGAGCAATCGGCGTCGTCGAGCCCGTGCGCCGCCGATCGCGCGCGCTTCCGATCGCGATCGCGGCGGCGGTGCTCGCCGCGCTGTTAGGATGGCTGGCAGGACACCGGACGGGCGGCAGCACTCAGCCCAGGTTCCAGCGACTCACGTTCCAGCGGGGCACGGTCATCTCGGCTCGCTTCGGTCCGGACGGGCAGACCGTCTACTACGGCGCGGCTTGGGAAGGCGCCCCGCCCCGAATCTTTTCCCTGAGGCCGGGCAATCCCGAATCGTCTGCTCTCTCGCTTCCGCCGGCCAATCTTCTCGGCATTTCCTCCAACGGCGAGGTCGCGATTCAGCTCGAGCCGAAGCCCCACCGCTTCGGGTACTTCGGCACACTGGCGCGGGCACCGCTTTCCGGCGGAGCGCCGAAAGAGCTCTTGCAGAATGTGAGCTACGCCGACTGGGTTCCCGGAGGCACGGAGCTGGCGGTGGTGCAGAACCTCTCGGGCAAGGAAAGGCTCGAGTTTCCAGTAGGCAAGGTGCTCTACGAGACCGCCGGTTGGATCCAAGGGCCGCGGTTCTCGCCGGACGGGAAACAGATCGCCTTCATCGATCATCCGACCGCCGGAGACGACGGCGTCATCGCGGTCGTCGACCGCTCCGGAAAGAAAACCGAACTCACGAGCGCCTGGGCCACGGTCCAGGGACTTGCTTGGGCTCCCGGGGGTCGAGAGATCTGGTTCACGGCGGCGCGCGAGGGCATCGAGCGGGAAATCTTCGCCGTCTCGACCTCGGGGAAGCTCCGCCTCATGCGCACCATGCAGGGGACCCCGGCCCTTCTCGACCTCGTGGGTTCCAACGCTCTCGTCACCGAGGACGACTATCGCTCCGGTATCCTGGCGTTTTTGCCTGGTCAGACGGCGGCGAAGGATCTGGGCTGGTTCGACTGGTCGAGCGACCGCACGCTGTCCTCCGACGGGAAGCTTCTCCTGTTCGACGAGTCCGGGGAAGGCGGGGGCGCCAACGGCTCGGTTTATCTGCGCTCGACCGACGGCTCGCCGGCGGTGCGCCTGGGCGATGGGTTGGCCCTGGCCCTGTCGCCGGACGCTTCCTGGGCGTTGACGCGCGTATTGAACGCGCCATCGCACTTCGTCCTCGTCCCGGTCAAGGCCGGTCAGCCCAAGGAATTCCCACCGGACGATCTCGGACGGCCGGCGTATGGAAACTTTTTCCCAGACGGCTCGAAGTTCGTCTTCGAGGCCGCGGCGGCCGGCCACGCGAACCGCCTCTACGTGCAAGCGCTCGCGGGAGGCGCCCCCGTCGCGATCAGCCCCGAGGGGATCAACGTCAGCCGCCTCTTCGTATCTCCGGATGCAAGACTGGTTGCTGCGGTCGGACCCGATACCCGGGTTCATCTCTATCCGACCGGCGGAGGCGCGCCGGTGGACCTTCCGGCCTCGGAAGTCGGCGACTATCCCGCCGGTTGGACGGCGGACGGTAAGGGTCTTTACGTTTCGCAGCAAGGAAACCCCTGCCGGGTCGACCTGATCGACGTCGGCGCGGGCCGCCGCACGCATGTGCGTGATCTCGCGGCCAGTGACGCCGCGGGGGTCACGGCCTTCGGTCCGGCACGCGTCACCCCCGACGGGCGAATCATGACCGTAGGCGTCAATCGCATCCTCTCGACGCTCTATCGGGTCAGAGACTTGCGATGACCCTTTCCGCCGGAACGAAGCTCGGGCCCTACGAGATCCTCGCGCCGATCGGCGCGGGCGGGATGGGGGAGTATATCGGGCGAAGGATCCGCGTCTCTCGCGCGAGGTGGCGATCAAGGTTCTGCCCGCGACGTTTTCGCAGGACGCGGACCGCCTGAAACGGTTCGAGGCGGAGGCGCGCGCCGCGGGTGTGCTCAATCATCCGAACATCACCGCCGTCTACGACTTCGGCGCGGTCAACGGGTCGCCGTACATCGTCACGGAGCTTCTGGAGGGCGCCGCTCTCAACGCCGCCGGCGCGGTCGCGTTCGGGCCCGCGCGCGTGACCCCGGACGGAAAGACGATCATCGCGGGCTACGGGCGGATCCTCTCGACGCTCTACCGGGTGACCGACCTGCGGTGTGCCGATCGTGCTTTCGCAGACCTGCAGGCTTAGAATCCTCTAGCTCTCCATGACACTTTCCGCCGGAACGCGGCTCGGTCCCTACGAGATCCTGGCGCCGATCGGCGCGGGTGGGCTGGGGGAGGTCTATCGGGCGCGCGACGCTCGACTCAAGCGGGACGTGGCGATCAAGGTTCTACCCGCGTCTCTGTCCACCGATCCCGACCGTCTGAAGCGCTTCGAGCAGGAGGCGCAGGCGGCGGGCGGTCTGAACCATCCGAACATTACCGCGGTCCACGACTTCGGTATGCACGAAAGCGCGCCATACATCGTGACGGAGCTGCTCGAGGGCGAGACGCTCCGAAGCCGTCTCGGGCCCGGAGCGATCTCGCCGCGCAAGTCGCTCGACTACGCGATCCAGATTGCCAAGGGGCTCGCCGCCGCGCACGAGAAGGGGATCGTGCATCGCGACCTGAAACCCGAGAACATCTTTCTGACCAAGGACGGGCGGGTCAAGATCCTGGACTTCGGTTTGGCGAAGCTGAAGATGAACGGCGCGGAATCCGGCCATACCGACATACAGACAGTCTCCGGCGGCACTCAGCCGGGCGTCGTGCTCGGGACGATGGGCTACATGTCGCCCGAGCAGGTTCGGGGCAAGCCGGCGGACAAACGGAGCGACCTGTTTTCCTTCGGAACGATTCTTTACGAGATGCTGTCGGGCCAGCGGGCGTTCCGGGGTGACACGGCGGCGGACACGATCACGGCGATCCTGTCGAAGGAGCCGCCGGACCTCTCGCAGACCAATAGGGAGGTTCCTCCCGGCCTCGATCGGATCGTGCGGCACTGCCTGGAAAAGAACCCGGAGGAGCGATTCGAGTCGGCCCGCGACGTCGCTTTCGATCTCGAGGCGCTCTCGGGCGTCTCGGGGCCCAGTGCCGCGACCGGCGGGCATGCCGCCGCCGCCGGGCCCGCTCGCCGTCCGTCGTGGGCGCTGCTCGCCGGCGCCGCGTTGGCTGTCGCCGCGCTCGTCGGGTGGGTGACATTTCGAGCGGGCGAGAAGACCGGTTATGTTCCGCCGCCTTCGTTTCGTCCGTTAAGTTTTCAGCGCGGAGAGGTCGGTGAGGCCCGCTTCGCACCCGACGGGCAGACGATCATCTACTCCGCGGCCTGGGAAGGCCATCCGATGGAAGTCTTCATTCACCGGGTCGAGAGCCCGGAGTCTCGCCCCTTCGGACTTGCCGGGGCCGAGGTGCTGGCGGTGTCCCGAACGGGCGAGATGGCTGTGTCTCTGAGCCGGCATGTCGTGGTCCCCTTCACCCGAACTGGCCGGCTCGCCCACATGTCGATGGCAGGCGGCGCTCCCCGCGAAATCCTCGATGACGTGGAGTGGGCCGATTGGGCGCCTGACGGTCAGAGCCTCGCGATCGCCCGCGAGGCCGGCGTGCGCCACCGACTCGAATACCCCATCGGGAAAGTCCTCTTCGAGACGGACGGCTGGATCGGCCATCCTCGGGTCTCACCGAAAGGAGATCTCGTTGCGTTCATCGACCACCCGGTCGTGCGCGACGACGGTGGCTCGATCGCCGTCGTCGACCGCAACGGAAAGAAAATGAAGCTCACGGCGGTGTACGAGTCGGCTCAAGGCCTCGCCTGGGCTCCCGATGGCCGAGAGATCTGGTTCACCGCGGTGGAGGAAGGGCAAAACCGCGCGGTTCATGGAGTGAATCTCTCCGGTCGGGATCGCCTGATCGGGCGTATCCCCGGCGTGAGCACCATCAAGGACATCTCGAACAACGGCCGCGTTCTGATGGCCAGCGATCTCGTGCGTATGGGGATTCTCGGCCGGCGGGCGGGGGATTCGAAAGAGAGCGAGCTTTCCTGGCTCGACTATTCGCTCGTCGCCGACATCTCTTCCGACGGCGGCGCGATCCTCATCACCGAAGCGGGCGCAGGAGGCGGTCCCGGGTATTCCGCATACCTGCGAAAGACCGATGGATCGCAAGCGGTACGAATCTCGGGAGGATCGGCGCAGGCCTTGTCTCCGGACGGCGCATGGGCCCTTTCCATCCTTCATCCCGCCACCGACGCGACCCTCGTCGCCGTTCCCACCGGCGTGGGAGAGACCCGAACGTTTCCGAAAGACGAGCTCCGCGTGCTCGTGGCGGACTGGTTTCCGGATGGGAAGCGCATCCTCATGACGGCGACGGAGCCGGGCCGGGGGACGCGCCTCTATGTCCGCGACTTCGCAGGGGGCAAGGCTCGCCCCTTCACGCCGGAGGGATACCGGCACTTCCAACGAGCCATCTCACCCGATGGGAAGTCTGTCGCCGCGCGCGGCCCGGATCGAAGGATCTACCTCTACCCGCTCGAGGGGGGCGAGCCGCAGCCGCTGGCTGGACTGGCCAAGGACGACGTCCCGGCCCGGTTCGATCGGGAGGGCCGGTCGCTGTGCATCTATCGGCTCGGAGATGTTCCTCTGAAGGTCTATCGCTATGAGATCTCTTCGGGGCGTAAGGAGCTGTGGAAGGAGATCAGCCCGAGCGATACCGCGGGGCTCAACTCGATCAACCGGTTCGTGCCGACCCCCGACGGGCAGACGTATGCCTACAGCTACTTCCGCACCCTCTCCTCCCTCCAGCTAGTCGAGGGCCTGAAGTGATCCGCGGATAGAATCCGCGCCACCCGATGACCCTCTCCCTCGGAACGAAGCTCGGTCCCTACGAGATCCTTGCGCCGATCGGCGCGGGAGGGATGGGAGAGGTGTACCGGGCGAAAGATCCGCGACTCTCGAGGGAAGTCGCGATCAAGGTCTTGCCGGCGTCCTTCTCGCAGGACGCGGATCGCCTGAAACGGTTCGAGGCCGAGGCGCGGGCGGCGGGGGTTCTGAACCATCCGGGGATCACGGCGGTCTACGACTTCGGGATGCAGGACGGCTCTCCCTACATCGTGACGGAGCTTCTGGAAGGGGAGACCCTGCGCAGCCGCCTGGGTGCAGGAGCGATTTCACCGCGCAAGTCGCTCGAGTATGCGGTGCAAATGGCGAAGGGCCTGGCCGCGGCTCACGAGAAGGGGATCGTCCATCGGGATCTGAAACCCGAGAACGTGTTCCTGACGAAGGACGGGCGGGTCAAGATTCTCGACTTCGGTCTGGCGAAGCTGAAGATGGACGGCGCGGAATCCGGCCATACCGACATGCAAACGGTCTCCGGCGGCACCCAGCCCGGCGTCGTACTCGGGACGATGGGCTACATGTCGCCGGAGCAGGTGCGCGGCAAATCCGCGGACAAGCGCTCGGACATCTTCTCCTTCGGAACGATCCTGTACGAGATGCTGTCGGGGCAGAGAGCCTTTCGCGGCGACACGGCCGCCGATACGATCACGGCGATCCTGACGAAGGAGCCGCCCGATCTCTCGCAGACGAACAAGGACGTCCATCCGGGTCTGGACCGGATCGTCCGCCACTGTCTGGAGAAGAACCCCGAAGAGCGTTTCGAATCTGCCCGCGATGTGGCTTTCGATCTGGAGACCCTTTCGGGTGTCTCGTCGCCGACGCTGACGGGAGTTCGCGCGCTGCCCGCCGAGCGGGTCCGGCGTCCCTGGTCTCTGCTCGCGCTCGCCGCCGTGCTTGGTGCCGCGATCGCGGCGCCTTTCGTCTACTCGGCAGGCAAGAAGGCCGGCTTCGTCGAGCCGCCGGCGTTCCACCAGATCACCTTTTCGCGCGGCGAAGTGGGAGCCGCACTTTTCGCGCCGGACGGTCAGACCATCGTGTACTCGGCGTCCTGGGAAGGAAAGCCCTGGGAGGTCTTCATCAACCGCCCGGAGAGCCCGGAATCCCGGCCCTTCGGCCTTGGAACCGCCGAAGTCCTGGCCGTCTCGAAATCCGGAGAGATGGCCGTCTCGCTCAACCGGCGTCAGCTCCGCCCCTTCATGCGGACGGGGCGGCTGGCGCGGATCTCGATTGCGGGCGGTGCGCCGCGCGACATCCTGGACGACGTTCAGCTCGCCGACTGGGGTCCGGACGGGCAGAGCCTCGCTATCGTCCGGGACGTCGGCATCAAGAACCGCCTGGAGTACCCGATCGGGAAGGTGCTCTTCGAGACGACCGGCTGGGTCGGGCAGCTGCGCGTTTCGCCCGACGGAGACGTCATCGCCTTCGTCGATCATCCTTTCCAGAACGACGATGGCGGAAGGATCTCGGTGGTGGACAAGGCGGGAAAGAAACGCGACCTGACCCCTGTCTATGCCACCGCGCAGGGACTTGTCTGGACTCCGGACGGCAAAGAGGTCTGGTATACGGCGGCCGAAGGGGGCTTCAACCGGGCCGTCCATGCCGTCACCCTCTCGGGAAAGACCCGTCTCGTAGGACGCGTGCCCGGAATCAGCACGATCCGCGACATCTCGAAAGACGGCCGGGTCCTGATGACCAACGAGAGCGCGCGCCTCGGCATTCTCGAACGCGGTCCCGGCGACGTAAAAGACAGGGAGCTGTCCTGGCTCGATTACTCGCTCGTAACGGACATCTCGCCGGACGGGAAGTCGATTCTGATCACCGAGTCCGGCGAGGGAGGGGGACCGGGCTACTCGTCGTATCTGCGCAAGACCGACGGCTCGCCCGCGATCCGCCTGGGCGGCGGATCGACCGAGGCGTTTTCGCCCGACGGAGCGTGGGCGATCTCTCTGACGACGTTCACCGGCAACGAGGCGCCCAAGATCGTCCTGCTGCCGACGAGCGTCGGCGAGCCGCGGACGCTCGCGACCGAAGGGATCGATCCCGTCAACGCCGATTTCCTGCCGAGCGGGAAGCAGATCGTTTTCACGGCGACCCAGGCCGGGCAGGGGATGCGCCTCTACATTCTCGACGTGGCCGGAGGGAAACCGCGGCCGCTGACGCCCGAGGGCTACTCGCTCTTCCGCGGAGCGATCACGCCGGACGGAAAGTTCGCCGCGGTCAGCGGACCCGACCAGAGGCTGTACCTGTATCCGCTCGCCGGCGGGGAGCCCCAGGCGCTGCCGGGACTGACGATCGCGCATCGTCCCACACGGTTCGCGCCGGACGGCCGGACGCTCTTCGTCCAGGAGCAGGGGACTATTCCGCTCAAGATATCCAAGTACGACCTGGCGACCGGGCGGCTCGAGCTCTGGAAGGAGCTCATGGTTGCCGACGCCGCGGGCTTGAACAGCATCAGCCGCTTCGTCGTTACGCCGGATGGCAAGACATACGCCTACAGCTACCTTCGGATTCTGTCTTATCTCCAGCTCGTCGAAGGCATGAAGTGACGCTCGCCACGGCAACGAAGCTCGGACCGTACGAGATCCTGGCGCCGATCGGCGCCGGCGGGATGGGGGAGGTGTACCGCGCGAAGGATCCGCGGCTGTCGCGCGAGGTCGCGATCAAGGTCCTGCCGGCGACGTTTTCACAGGACACGGATCGGCTGAAGCGCTTCGAGGCGGAGGCGCGCGCGGCGGGCGTTCTCAACCACCCGAACATTACGGCGGTCTACGACTTCGGGATGTCGAATGGCTCGCCGTACATAGTCACCGAGCTGCTCGAGGGGGAGACGCTGCGAAGCCGTCTCGGAGCCGGAGCGATCTCGCCGCGAAAGTCCCTCGACTACGCGATCCAGCTCGCGAAGGGCCTCGCCGCCGCGCACGAGAAGGGGATCGTTCATCGCGATTTGAAACCCGAGAACGTCTTCCTGACGAAGGACGGGCGCGTCAAGATCCTCGACTTCGGTCTGGCGAAGCTGAAGACGGAGAAGGATGGCAGCTCGCAAACCGACATGCGCACGGTCTCCGGCGGCACGGAGCCGGGAGTCGTCCTCGGAACCATGGGCTACATGTCGCCGGAGCAGGTCCGCGGGAAGGCCGCGGACAAGCGAAGCGACATCTTCTCCTTCGGGACAATCCTGTACGAGATGCTGTCGGGTCAGCGCGCGTTCCGCGGCGACACGGCGGCGGACACGATCACGGCGATCCTGACAAAGGAGCCGCCGGACCTCTCGCAGACGAACAAGGAGATTTCGCCCGGGCTCGACCGGATCGTTCGCCACTGTCTGGAGAAGAACCCGGAGGAGAGGTTCGAATCCGCCCGCGACGTGGCGTTCGACCTCGAGTCTCTCTCGACGGTCTCGGCGCCGACGGGCGCCGTCCCGGCGGTAGCCGCTACCGCGGCGCGAAGGTCACGATGGATCGGTCCGGCGCTCCTCGCTGCGGCCCTCGCTCTCGCCGCCGGTCTCGCAGCGGGTTACCGCTATGGCAAGAAGGTCGGCTACGTCCCGCCGCCGAACTACCAGCAGCTGACGTTCCGACGCGGCGAGCTTTACTCGTCGCGGTTCGCGCCCGACGGCCAGACCGTCATCTATGCCGCGGCATGGGACGGCAAGCCCGTCGAGATCTTCGCGACGCGCACGGACCGGCCCGAGTCGCGGATCTTTGGTCTGGTGGGAGGCGACGTCGCGTCGATATCCAAGTCCGGAGAGATGCTCGTCTTTCTCGATCGCCACATCGTCGAGGCGTTCCTGCGTTCGGGCACGCTCGCGCAGGTCAGCGTATCCGGAGGGGTCGCGCCGCGGCAGATCTCGACCGACGTGGAATGGGCCGACTGGGCGCCTGACGGAACCAACTTCGCTCTCGTTCGCGAAGTTTCCGGGCGCAAGCAGCTCGAGTATCCCGCGGGGAAGGTCCTCTATCAGTCATCCGGTTGGATCAGCCACCCCCGGGTCTCTCCGAAGGGAGATACCGTCGCATTTCTCGACCACCCGATCCGGCGCGACGACGGAGGCTCGGTCATGCTCGTGGACCGCTCGGGGAAGGCGCGGTCGCTGGCGGGCGTTTTCTCGTCGGTCCAAGGGCTCGCGTGGGTGCCGGACGGAAGCCAGATCTGGTTCACGGGAACCCGCGTCGGCGGCAACCGCGCCATCCACGCGGTCAATCTGTCGGGGTCGGAGCGGCTGCTCGCGCGGGTGACGGAGAGCCTGACGATCCAGGACATCTCCGAGGACGGCCGCGTGCTCGTGTCGCACGACGTCATCCGCATCGGCGCCCTCGGCCGAGGGCCCGGCGAGGCAAAGGAGCGCGACCTCTCGTGGCTGGACTGGTCGGCGGCGTTCGATCTCACGCCGGACGGCAAGACGTTTATCTTCGCCGAAACCGGTGAAGGCTCCGGCCCCGGGTACTCCTGCTTCATCCGAGGCACCGACGGTTCGCCGCCGGTGCGGCTGGGCGATGGCGTCGCCCTCTCCATCTCGCCCGACGGCAAATGGGTTACGGCTAACACGGCCCGCGCCGAAAAGCCGGCCCTGTGGCTCTATCCCACGGGGGCCGGCGACAAGAAGCTCCTGCCGACCGGAAGCCTCCAGATCGAGTCATCGGCCGACTTCTCCCGCGACGGCAAAGCGATCATTTTCACCGCGAGCGAGCCGGGACGGGGAAGCCGCGTCTTCACGATGCCAGTCGCAGGCGGGCAACCGAAGGCGCTGACGCCCGAGGGCTACCGGCTGGTTTCGCGTTCGGGATCGCCCGACAACAAGTCCATCGTCGTGGTCGGCCCCGACCGCCGGCGCTACTTCTACCAGCTCCAGGGCGGAGAGCCCACGCCGATCCCTGGCCTCGAGCCCGACGAATCTCCGACCGGATGGAGCGCCGACGGACGCTCCCTTTACGTCTTCCGGCGCCGCGACGTTCCGGCTCGTGTTTTCCGGCTCGACGTCGCGTCCGGCAAGCGAGAGCTCTGGAAGGAGCTGATGCCGAGCGACGGGGCCGGAATCCAGGACATCTCGCCGGTGATTCCCACGCCCGACGGACAGGAGTACGTCTACGGCTACTCCCGCAACCTCTCCGACATGTACGTCGTCGACGGACTGAAAAAGGCCGAGTAGGGCCCGCACCGCCCTCGGCCATCCGCGTTTCCCGGGGCTCACCACCGCGACGAGATCCGCAGTTAGAATCCCGGAAACCGGATGACTCTTTCCGCCGGTACGAAGCTGGGTCCTTACGAGATCGCAGCGCCGATCGGCGCCGGAGGCATGGGCGAGGT
>JBKOVK010000128.1:0-7135 GCA_046724475.1 Acidobacteriota bacterium
GAGTCCCCCCACCGCTTCCGACGTGGAGATCGAGGAGGCGTTCGACATCGTCCGCAGGGATCCCGAAATGATCCCGATCATGAAGAGATTCCACGCCGTTCTCGAAGGCGGCTTCGTCATCGAGGAGGGTCGGGGCAAGGCTTGCGGACCGCGATCGCGTTGCCTGCTCATCCAGGTGCTTTCGCCCGACCGGTCGGGCCTGATCCGGGCCATGGGCGTGGATCTGGTCAAGCGGAACATTCCGTATCGCACCTTCGTCCCGTCCGAGCATGCGGGTGTCAAGTGAAGATGCTCCTGGCGGCGGGCCTGATGCTCGCGGGCCTGGTGTCGTCTCCCGCGGCCGTTAGCGCGCAGCCCACGTGCACGCTGCCGACCGAGCACCTCATCAGCTGGCCGACGAACAGCCCGATCTGGCAGATGTGCTGGGTGCGCCCCAACAGCTCCAGCGGCGCACGCCGGTCCGGGCTCGAGATTCGCAACGTTTACTACAACGGTCACCTCGTGTTGAAGCGCGCCCACACACCGATCACGAACGTTATCTACGAGGGCGGGAATTGCGGCGGCGCGGGCCACTGCTATCGCGACCAGACGATCGAGCAGGCGTATCTGACCGACAACGTCTGCCCGCCCCCGAACACGGGCACCAACTGCGGCTACGCAGAGCCCACGTGCCCGCCGATCACGGTGTGCGACATGCCCACCGGCACCGATGTCTGCACGATCGGCCAACCTCCGCCGCCGCCGAATCCGTGCGGGCAGAGCTGCTTCTCAGGGGTCTCGGCGCAGAAGCTGCTGGATCGCCTCGTCTTGACGACGCAGATCCGGGCGGGCTGGTACCGCTACGACATGAAGTGGACGTTCTACCCCGACGGTCGTATCGAGCCGTTCTTCGGGTTCGCCGCCGTCTTCGACCCGTGCACGAACTTCACGCACCGCCACAACGTCTACTGGCGGCTCGACTTCGACCTCGACGGCGCCGATCGTGACGAGGTGTTCGAAGGCCCGAGAGGCGTGGGGAAGGGCAAGATCCGGACCGAGGCCATGCGGTTGAACACCGATCCCAGCATGTACTGGGAAATCACCGACAGGATCACCAATCGCGGCTACCGCATCGTCCCGGGCGACGAGATCGCGCAGACCCCGGCCGACGCGTTCGCCGTCGGAGACTTCTGGGTGCTGAAGTACAAGCCCGAGGAGCTCGACGATAACGGGCAGCCGGGCCCGGCGTGCGCGATCAAGATCAACAACTACTTGAACGGCGAGACGCTCGACGACGATCTCGTAGTCTGGTATCGCGGCGGCGTACGGCATCTGGGCCGCGATCTCGATCACTGCCACCCGCTCGGCCCGATGCTGGTACCGATCGGTGACTGGAGCCCGGGAGCGCCGTAGGGATTCGTGGCTCTGCTAGGATTCGGCGGCATCATCCGATCATGGTTTCCGTGCGCCGAGCTTCCGCCTCGCTGCTGACCTGCGCCGCGGCGCTCTTCTGCGCCGCCGCGGTCGCGGCTCCTCCGGCGGAGGTCACGAGGACCTCCCGCCCGGTGCGGCTCCTGAGAAGCTGGGAGGAGACCGTCAAGGCGTCCGGAGGCCGGGAGTTCGCGCGCCGCGTCGACGTCGTCTTCGACTACTCTCGGGGTTACGCCTACCAGATCACCTTCAATTCCGAGGGACTCGCGGTCGGGAAGGAGCAGCTGGGAGCCGGGCACCCCGCTCCCTCGCGTGAGGAGATCGACGAGGCCTTCGCGCTCGTGCGCAACGAGCCGTCGTTCCAGAGGATCTTTCAGCGCTTCAACGTCGTCCTGGAGGGCGGATTCGTTCTTCTCGAAACTCCGGACAAGCGCTGCGGCCCGGGCACGCGGTGCCTCCGCGTCTTTCTGCTCTCGTCGGATCGCGCGGGCACGATTCGCCAGGCGGTCGTGGACCTCGTCAAGCGCGAAGTCGTCTATCCCGACTTCGTGCCCGAGCCCTGGCGGGCTCCCAAGTGAAGACGCTGTTGGCGGGTCTTCTCCTGGCGGCGGCGCTGACGGTGAGCGCGACCGCGCAGCCCGTCTGCAATCTTGCAGGTGAGCACCTGATGTCCTGGCCCGAGGCCAACCCGGTATGGCAGTTCTGCTGGCTCAAGGCTCCGGACAGCTCGGGCACGAACGGGTCGGGGCTGGAGATCCGCAACGTCTATTACAACGGCCACCTCGTTCTGAAGCGCGGCCACGTCCCGATGTTGAACGTCCAGTACGTCCAGACCGGCTGCGGCTGCATCTGCTATCGCGACTGGGAGGACCAGCAGGACTGGTTCCTCGCGGACAACATCGTCACGCAGGGCGATTACGCGGAGCCCACGTCGCCGGCCGTGACGGTGTGCGACGTCGGAGGCGGCGCCGACGTCTGCACGCCGGGGCAGCCGAACTGCTTCAACGGGGTCGCCGCCGAGAAGTTCGCCGATCCGCTGGTGCTAACGACGCAATTCGAAGCCGGCTGGTACCGGTACACGATGCGCTGGCGCTTCTACCTGGACGGGCGGATCCAGCCCGTGTTCGGGTTCTCCGCGATCACCTCCGGATGCGTCAGCTGCACGCACAAGCATCACGCATACTGGCGTTTCGACTTCGACATCGACGGGCCCTCGCAAGACAGGGTCCTGGAGGGTCCCAACCTGCTGCCTTCCGGCGGCCGGACGGGGCCCCGGTATCCGAGCCAGCCTCAGACCACCGAGGGAATGCGCAAGATCAACCGTTCCGATCTGTCCTGGACGGTGTTCGACTCGCAGACGCAGCGCGGCTACCGCCTCGTCCCGGGCGCCGAGGTCGCGCTTCCGGCCGATGCCTTCTCACAGGGGGACCTCTGGGCGCTGGCCTATCACCCCAACGAGATCGACGACGGCCACAATCTGGGCAACTGTCCCGTCGACTTCCAGCCGTGGCTGAACGGAGAGTCGCTCGGCGGCAGCGACGTCGTCCTCTGGTACCGGACGGGCTGGCTGCATCAGAGCGGCGATCTCGCCGACTGCGACCAGGTCGGCCCGACTCTGGTTCCCCTAGGGGACTGGAGCCCGTAACCGTCGCGAGCACTTGCTCGGACTCTGGCTGCGCCACCGCCCTGCGGCTCCCCAAACGCGGCTCGACCGCAGGGATGAGTCCTCGCTGCGCGCTCGCTCCCGCGGCGTGAGGCTCCTCCGCTGCCTTCGCGGAGACTCCTCACGCCGCGACGGGCCACCGGAGCGACGGGATTTACTCGCCCGAGCCGTGACTCCCCGCGGACGACGAACCTTTCCCGCGGCTGCGCGTAGTGGCTTTTGGGGGAAATTCTGCCTTTCGAGAAGGAGAGTGATGCTGATGATGCGCCACAGGCTCGCGATTCCCGGCCTCGTCCTGGCCGTATCGACCGCCGCCGCACAGACCCCGGCTCCGTCCCCGACGCCTGCGCCGATCAAGGCGCCGGAATCCATCGTGACCGAGGGAGTCCCTCCGATTCCGATGTCCCTCGCCGACGAAGTCGGCCGCTACACGGAGTTCCGCAGCGCGGGCTTCTGGAGCTGGCACCCGACCAGGCGGGAGATGCTGATCGGCACCCGCTTCGGCAATACGACGCAGGCCCACCTCGTGAAGTCTCCCGGTGGAGCGCGCACGCAGATGACGTTCTATCCCGACCGCGTCCTCGGCGCCCGTTTCGATCCCACGACGGGCGACTCGTTCGTCTTCACGAAGGACGTCGGCGGCGGCGAGTTCTTCCAGTTCTACCGGTACGACTTCTCCGACGGAAGCGTCACGCTGCTGACCGACGGCAAATCCCGGAACACGGGAGGCCGCTGGTCGAACAACGGAAAGTGGATCGCCTACGGATCGACCCGGCGGACGGGAGACGACGTCGACATCTACGTCATGAATCCCCATGAGCCGAAATCGGACCGGCGAGTTCTCGAACTCTCGGGCGGCGGCTGGGAGGCCGCGGACTGGTCTCCCGACGACACGAAACTTCTCGTCGCCGAGGGCATATCGATCAACGAGACCTACCTCTGGCTGGTCGACGTCGCCACGGGGGCCAAGACGCTGCTGACCCCCAAGGGCGGAAAGGAAAAGGTCGCGTACCAGAACGCGGCTTTCGCCCGCGACGGCAAGGGTCTCTACGTGACCACGGACCAGGGATCCGAGTTCCAGCGGCTGGCCTACATGGACCTCGCCACGAAGAAGACGGAGTTCTTAACGCCCGACACGGCCGACGTGGAGGATATGGACCTTTCTTTCGACGGCAAGACGATCGCCTACGTGACGAATGAGAAGGGCGTCAGCGTGCTCCGTCTGATGGATACGGGTTCGCGGCGCGAGCTCCCGGGTCCGAAGCTGCCGTTCGCGACGATCGGGGGGCTGCGCTGGCACCGCGATAACAGCCTCATCGGTTTCACGATGGAGACGCCGCGCTCCAACTCGGACGCCTATTCGTACGACGTCAAGACCGGAAAGGTCGAGCGCTGGACGGAAAGTGAACTCGGCGGCCTCAATCCGGCCAACTGGGCCGAGCCGGAGCTGGTGGCCTGGAAGAGCTTCGACGGCCGGGAGATCTCGGGGTTCCTCTACAAGCCCAACGCGTCGAAGTTCCCGGGCAAGCGGCCGGTCACGATCGAGATCCACGGAGGGCCCGAGGGGCAGGCCCGGCCGGACTTCCTCGGCGTCTGGAACTACATCGTCAACGAGCTCGGCGTGGCCGTGCTCATGCCGAACATCCGGGGATCGTCGGGCTACGGGAAGACCTTCCTCCAGCTCGACAACGGGTTCCTGCGCGAGGGCGCTTACAAAGACATCGGCGCCCTCTTCGACTGGATTGCCACGCGGCCGGACCTCGATGCCGACCGGGTCTTGGTTGGCGGCGGCAGCTATGGCGGCCACATGACGCTGGCCGTGGCCTATCTCTACAGTGACAAGATCCGGTGTGCGATCGACGTCGTCGGGCCCTCCAACCTCGTCACGTTTCTGGAGCACACGTCGGGCTACCGCCGGGATCTGCGCCGGGTCGAGTACGGCGACGAGCGCGATCCGAAGATGCGCGCGTTCCTCGAGAAGATCGCGCCGATGACCAACGCCGAGAAGATCCGCAAGCCTCTGTTCGTGATCCAGGGGGCCAACGACCCGCGCGTTCCGCTCTCGGAGTCCGAGCAGATGGTCAAACGCATCCGCGGCATCGGCACCCCCGTCTGGTACATGATGGCGAAGGACGAAGGGCACGGCTTCTCCAAGAAGTCCAATCGCGACTACCAGTTCTATGCCTCGATCCTGTTCATGAAGGAGTTTCTGCTGGCGAAACAGTGATTCAAGAATCCTGCACGAGCTGCAGGATTCTGGCGTCAGGGCCGCGAATCTGACCGGGAATTCCATCCAATGACTTCGAAAGCCTGCAAGTTCCTCAGATTTCTATAGTCAGTACGTTTCGGATCTGCTACGCTGCAGATCCGTGGACAGGGCCGACACCGCCTGGCTGCTCATCGCGACCGCCCTCGTCCTCCTCATGACTCCGGCGCTGGGCTTCTTCTACGGAGGCCTGGTGCGCTCCAAGAACGCGTTGAACACCATGATGATGAGCGTCTCGGCGCTCGGCTTCGTGGGCGTGGCGTGGGCGCTCGCGGGCTATGCGCTCGCGTTCGCTCCCGGGGGAGCCTTCGCAGGCGATCTCGGGCGCGCGCTTCTCTCGGGCGTGGGTCTCGAGCCGCAGGGGAGCGTGCCGCACCTGCTCTTCATGGCCTTCCAGGGCACGTTCGCGATCATCACGGCCGCGCTGATCTCCGGCGCGATCGTGGAGAGGATGCGTTTCGGGCCGTACCTCGCGTTCCTGGTGCTCTGGAGCCTCGCGGTCTACGCCCCGGTCGCCCACTGGGTCTGGGGAGGAGGCTTCCTGGCGAAGCTCGGCGCGCTGGACTTCGCGGGCGGCACGGTCGTGCACATCAACGCGGGGGCGGCGGCGCTCGTCGCGGCCGTGGTCCTGGGGCCCCGCAAGGACTTCGCGCGTCAGGCCATGCTGCCGCACAACGTCCCGTTCACGCTGCTCGGCGCGGGACTGCTCTGGTTCGGCTGGTTCGGGTTCAACGGCGGCAGCGCGCTGGCGTCCAACGCCTCGGCGGCGCTGGCCTTCGTCAACACCATGTTCGCCCCGATGGCCACGCTCGTGGTCTGGACGCTGCTGGACCTGCGGAGGACCGGCCGCGCCACCGCCGTCGGCGCCGCCACGGCCATCGTCGTCGGCCTCGTCGCAATAACCCCGGCCGCCGGATACGTCTCGCCGCTGTCGGCCATTCTGCTCGGCGGCGTCGCCGCCTTTCCGAGTTACTTCGCGCTGCTGTGGAGGGCGAGAACGCGCCTCGACGACTCGCTCGACGTCGTCGCGGCGCACGGCTTGGGAGGCACGGTGGGAGCGCTGCTGACCGGAGTCCTCGCGCAGAAGGCCTGGAACGGCACGGCGGACGGCCTGCTCTTCGGCAACCCCCGGCAGCTCCTGGTGCAGGCCCTGAGCGTTCTCGCCGTGGCGGCGTACAGCGGCCTGGCGACGTTCGGGCTGCTCAAGCTGGTCGGCGCGGTCGCGCCGCTGCGTGTTGGCGCCCGCGAAGAGGGTCTGGGTCTCGACGTGACGCAGCACGGCGAGGAGGCCTACACCCGCGGCGAAGGGGCCATCCTCGTTCTCCACCCGGACGAAGGCGTCGAGGGCCTGGGCCTTCCGGAGACCGCGCCCGCCGAGGGAGGATCCGGCTGAAGCTGGTCGTTGCGATCGTCCGGCCGGACCGCCTGCCGGAAGTGCTCGAGGCGCTGTTTCGGGCCGACGTCCGCGGGCTCACGCTGCACCGCGTCGAGGGGCACGGGGGCGAAACCGAGCGCGTCGAGACCTATCGCGGTACGACCGTCAAGATGGAGCTCTCCGAGAAGGTGCGTCTGGACATCGGCGTCTCGGACCACTTCGTCGAGCCGACTGTGCGCGCGATTCTCTCGTCCGCCCGGACCGGTTCCGTCGGCGACGGGAAGGTGTTCGTGCTGCCGGTCGAGAAGGTCTACCGGATCCGGACCGGCGAGGAGGACCAGGCGGCGGTCACGCCGGTGGCGCAGCCCTAGATCCCGCCGGTTTCGTCGAGCGGAGCCGGCGCCGGGGCAAGGTCCACGAT
>JBKOVK010000057.1:0-2965 GCA_046724475.1 Acidobacteriota bacterium
CTTCAGGGACATGCAGCGCGAGTAACTGCATTCCGGGACCGCCCTGCACCGGTTGCACGCCCTGGGACTCTGGCGTACACAACATCGGCTTCACCTTCACGCAGACCTTCACCTCGTCGAACACCTACACCTACTTCTGCACCGTTCACACCGTGATGATGCAGGGTCTCATCATCGTGAATCCCTGAGCTCTCAATCCCCCGACTCGGGTTACCATGACCCCATAGTGCTCCGCTCCCGCTCCATCATCTCCGTCGGATCGGCCCTCGCCTTCCTGCTCGTCGCTGCCTCCGCCGCCGCCGAAACGAAGACTCTTCCCGCCGCGGCCTCGATCCAGGGGTTCTCACCCTTCTTCACCGACGTGCGCGTCTTCAACACCTCATACGACTCGAGCCTCCCGGTCACGGCGACGTACCGCTGTTTCCTGGGGACCTGTCCGGGTACCGCTCCCCAGCTCACGTTCACGCTCGCGCCGCGCGAGGCGATCGCGTTCGACGACATGGTGGCGCAGACGTTCGTCGCCCCTAACAGCGCGGGAGGAATCGAGTTCGTGCACGGCGGCCCTTCGAGCCAGTTCGTCGCGACCAGCCGCCTCTTCTCGACTGCCCCTCAGCCGACCGTCGGCATGTTCGTTCCGGGACTCTCGCCGTCGGCCGCGCTGGCGACCTCGGTGCTGACGTCGCTGCGTAACCGGGGCGACGGCGACGGGTTCCGCACCAACGTCGGCGTCTTCAATCCGGGAGACGATCCCGTCAAGGTCGTCTTTCACCTCTTCGCCGAGGGCGTCCTGGTAGGGTCTACGGCTCCCCTGACCGTCGCGGCGCACTCGGGCGCGCAGGTAAACGCCGTCTACGCCACCTCGGGCGGCGACACCGCCACGAGCGACGGGTTCGCTGTCGTGGTCGCATCCGGACCGGTCTTCTCGTACGCGGCGGTGATCGACAACCACACCACTGACCCGATCTTCGTCGTCGGTTCCTCCGACGAGCCGTACAGGACTCCAACGCCGACGAATACCCCGACCGTCACGCCGACGGGGACGCTCACGCCGACGGAAACGGCGACTCTGACACCCACGATCACACCGACCAGCGGCCCCACGCGGACGCCGACGCCCAACCCGAATCACATCGTCTTCGTGGGGCAGAACGGGACCAATACCTTCACTGACTCCGTCAGCGGAACGATCATCACGACGATCACCGTGGGAACCACGGTCGAGTGGGACTGGGTGCAGGGCGGCGGTCTCCACACCGTGACCTCGGGCAACTGCCCCAACGGCTTCTGCTCCCCCGACGGCCAATTCGGCTTTGTCTCGCCCTTCGAGCAGTGGCCATATAAGTACACGTTCACGTTCAACACCGTGGCGACGTACAACTACTACTGCGTGAACCACGGCGCGATGATGCAGGGAGCCGTCAACGTGCTGCCCGCGCAAGCGAGCGGCGGGGCGCGGAGAAAGTAGAGGAACCTGTCATCCCGAGACCGAACTGCGCTCGGGATGACAGGCTACCGCAGAGGGTCCGTTACTTCTCGACGGTGAGCTTGAGGCCCGAGGCGGCGAGCTTGACGTTGGCTCCCTGAGTCTCGCTCTTCAGGTTGATGACGACTCCCTTGCCGTTGCGAAGCGAGGAGACGCCGGCGCCCTTTCCCGCCGTGCCCTCCGCCCCCGCGGCCGCGAAGACGCCGTTGAAATCATCGAGGCTCTTCAGGTTGTAGACGTTCCCCGACGCCACCGCCTTGGTCACTCCTACCTCAGCCACCGAGGCGCCCTCGACTTTCACCCTGTACGTCTTGCCCTGATAGCTCAGCGTCCCGTGCCCCCAGGTCCAGCCGATCCCGGCCGCCACCGAACCTTCCTCCAGCCGGATCGTGGCATCCGGGGCCTTGTCCTCGGCCAGCATGGGGGCGGCCAGAACCGCGACGAAGGCTGCCAGAGCCACCGTGATCATCCACCGACGATGCATGCGTTCCTCCTGTTTGATGGGGGCCGGCACCGGGTCATTCCGGCGGCCGGGCAGAGTCCATCTATCACGACCGCATACAATTCCGGCGCCTGAATTTAGCCTCCTGTCATCTCGAGGAGACTGTCCGTGTCACTTACTGACCACCGCGATGATCAGGTCGTCGTTCTTCTCATCGATGGTCGCCACGCCGCAGGCGGTCTCGTTGCCGTTCGCGTCGAACTTGCAGCCCCAGAGCCCCGCGGCCTGCGAGTTGCACTCCCCCTTGTCGAGCGACGCGACCCAGAAGCCCGAGCCCGCCGGACGATTGCGCGGGTTGCCCGCGGCGTTGACCGCGATCAGAAGCTCGCCCGATCCGGTTCCACCCTTCTTGCAGGTGAACGTTCCGTCCTTCCAGGCATAGAGGACCTTGTCCTCGTCGTCCCAGACCAGGTTGGCGTCGTCGACGTTGCCGTCGCCGTCGATGTCGAGCTTCTCGATCCAGAAGCTGTCGTCGTCGGTCGGCGAGTTCGCCGTCGAGATCTTCGTGGCGCTCTTGCCGGCGGTCTTGGTCTTGGTCGCCGACGCGGGCGGCGGCGTTCCGGCCTTCTTCTGAACCGCTCCCGGCTTGACGGCGGGGCCGGTGGCGCCGCTCGTGCCGGCCGCCTGGGCTTTCGCGAAAGCCGCGATCAGTAACAGGCACGCGATGGAAATCGCAAAACGCTTGATCGACATGGTCCTCCTCCTCAGTTTCGCCATAGTCGTATCACTAACGCCTGAAGCCGCCGCCTCGGAATCCACCGAAGCCGCCGCCTCCGAATCCTCCTCCGCCGCCCCGGCTCCAGCCTCCTCCCCAGCCGCCGCCTCCGCCGCCTCGATTCCAGCCTCCCCCGCCTCCGAAGCCGCCGTCGCCGGAACCGCTGTGGCTCCAGCCCGAGCCTCCTCCTCCTCCCCAACCGCCGCCGCTCGAGCCCCAGCCCTTTCCGCCTGTCTCTTATACACATCTGACGCTGCCGACGAAG
>JBKOVK010000275.1:0-4031 GCA_046724475.1 Acidobacteriota bacterium
GCGGACCCTCGGCGCCATCGACATCGGCACCAACAGCATCAAGCTGCTCGTCGCCAACGTGGAGGACGACGGCGCCCTCGAGGTCCTCCTGCGCGAGAAGGCCATGGTCCGCCTCGGCAGCGAGACGCTCCGCACCGGGAAACTTTCCCCCGAGGCCATCGAAGCGGGGGTCTCGACGGTCGAGCACTTCGTCAAGCTGGCCGGCGGCTCGGGCGCCACGATGGTCCGGGCGGTCGCGACCTGCGCCGTCCGGGAAGCCTCCAACGCCGAGGAGTTCGTCGAGGCCGTCCGTAAGCGCACCGGCGTGCGGGTCGAGGTCATCTCGGGCGACGAGGAGGCGCGCCTCATCAACCTGGCCCTGAGGAGCGAGTTCCCCGCCCGCCAGGACCCCCTCTTCCTGATCGACATCGGAGGAGGCTCGACCGAACTGGTCATCTCCGACGGCTCCCGGGTCCTCCTGACCGAGAGCCTGCCCCTGGGCGTCGTACGGCTGGCCGACCGCCACGCCCGCAACGACCCGCCGTCGGACAAAGAGATCGCTGCCATGAAGAAGGAGGTCCGCGCCGCCGCCAAGCGCGCGGCCGAGGCCGTCCGCAAGAAGGGATTCAAGACCTGTGTGGGTTCCTCCGGCACGATTCAGTCGCTGTCGCTCGTCCACGAGGCGGCGATCCTCGGACGCGAGCCTAGCCCGACCGGCCACCGGACCCTGACGCGGGATGGTCTGAAGAAGGTCAACAAGATCCTGCGCCGCACGACCGAGAAGGAGAAGCTGCGCGTGCCGGGCCTGGATCCGCGCCGGCGCGACATCGCCGTGCCGGGAGGCCTCCTGCTGGCCTGGATTCTCAAGAGAACCGGCGCCGATGCCATCGTCGTCGGGGAGAGGGGCCTGCGTGAGGGCCTCCTGCTCGACTACGTCGCGCGACACGGGGAAGTCCGCATCGCGGTCAACCGGGACATGCGGGCCCGGAGCGTGGACCGTCTGCTCCGGCGCGGCAACGCCGAGGTGCTCCACGCCGCACACGTCGCCCGGTTGGCGCTCGAGCTCTTCGACCAGACGCACGCCCTCCACCAGCTCACCGCGACCGAGCGAGAGTGGCTCCAGTACGGCGCCCTGCTGCACGACATCGGCTGCTATATCGGCTACTCCAAGCACCAGCGCCACTCCTACTACCTCATCACTCACGGAGACCTGACGGGCTTCTCGGCCGACGAGATCGAGGTCCTCGCCTCGCTCGCGCGGTACCACAAGGGTGGCCGGCCCAAGGCCACTCACGAAAACTGGCGACGCCTGAACCCGTATCTGCAGGCTGTGGTCGAAAAGCTCGCCGCGATTCTGCGCATTGCCGACGGCCTCGACCGCAGCCATCGCCAGATCGTCACGGGAGTTTCCTGCCGGGTGCGGGCCCGCAAGATCGAGCTCGAAGCCGGCGCCCGCGCGGACTGCGAGCCCGAGCTCGACGCCGCGCGCAAGAAGGCCGACCTCTTCGAGCGCGTCTTCGATCGGTCCGTGGCGCTGCGGGCGGTGCCGGCCGGCCTCGCCGATTCGGTGCATCAGAAGGACCTGGAGATTCTTTCGGCCGAAGCGCTCTGGAACTAAGAGAACGCCGACCGACGGGGGACACCAACGTGAAAGAGCATTTTTCGGAGCAACTCGAAGACCTGAGGCGCCAGCTGATCCTGATGGGCGGAGAGGTCGAGCGGCAGATCCACCGCGCGATCGAAGCGCTGACCGAGATGGACGCCGAGAAGGCGCGTTCGGTCATCGCGGCGGACGAGGAGATCGACCGCCTGGAGCTGCAGGTCGAAGACTCGGCCATCGCCCTGCTCGCCCTGCAGCAGCCCGTCGCCGTGGACCTGCGCTTTCTGGTCGCGGCGCTGAAGATCAACAACGATCTGGAGCGCATCGGGGACCACGCGGTCAACATCGCCGAGGGCGCCGAGCGGCTCGCCGGACAGAAGCCCTTCAAGCCGTTCATCGACATTCCCTACATGGCCGAAGTCGCGATCTCGATGCTCAAGCAGTCCCTCGACGCGTTCGTCAGCCGCGACGCCGACCTCGCCCGCCGGGTGATCAAGAAGGACGACATCCTCGACGAGAAGAACGTCTCGATCATCCGTGAGCTGTTGACTTACATCGCGGAGTACCCGGCCCTGACGACGTACTGCATCGAGTTGATCTCGATCTCCAAGAACCTGGAGCGCGTCGGCGACCTCGCGACCAACATCTGCGAGGACACGATCTTCATCGCCGAGGCCCGCTGGGTGAAGCACCACGCCACCGAATTGCCTTAGAGCCGGGTCTCAGGTTCCGGGTTTCAGGTCTCGGGTTTGCATGATCGAGCGCTATGAGGCCTGAGAAGCCGTCCGGCTTCCTCTGGGGCGTAGCCACTTCCGCCTACCAGGTCGAGGGCGCCGAGGACAACGACTGGACGGAGTGGGAGGCGTCCGACCGGCTGAAGGTGCGCGGCGAGCGGTGCGGCAAGGCCTGCGGGCACCGCGAACGATGGTTGTCGGACCTGGCTCTCTTGCCGACGATCCGCGCCAACGCGTACCGATTCTCCCTTGAGCGCAGCCGCATCGAGCCCCGGCCAGGTGTTTTCTCCGAGGAAGCCCTCGCGTTCGAAGCCGCACGCGTCAAGGCCCTGGCGAGGATGGGGATCGAGCCCTGCGTCACGCTCCATCACTACACACACCCGCGGTGGTTCTGGAGCAACGGCGGCTGGGAGGATCCCAAGAGCGTGGAGGCGTTCGCGCGTTACGCGGCCAAGGCGGCTGCGGCACTCGGACCCCGCGTGCGGTGGTGGGTCACGCTCAACGAGCCGATCGTGTTCATCCTGGGAGGCTTTCTCGGGGGACAGATCCCGCCCGGCAAGCGAAACTTCGCTGCGGCGGCGCGATCGCTCGAGCATCTACTTCGGGCCCATGCGGCGGCATCGGCGGTCCTCCGCGAGGCGATCCCGGACGCGAAGATCGGCATCGCGCACAACATGCTGGAGTTCGCGCCGGACCGGATCGAGAGCGCTCTGGATCGGCGGCTGGCGCGTGAAGGCGAGAGGCTCTACAACCTATCGCTTCTCGAAGCCATCGCCACGGGCAAACTGGACTGGTCGTTTCCGGGCCAGGGCCGCATCCGCGCTCGCCTCGACGGGCTTCCTGGGGCCGACGACTACGTCGGAGTCAACTACTACAGCCGCGTGCACATCCGCTTCCGTGGAAAGCCCGGCGCGGTCGGAGAGTTTCACTACCGCGATCCCGCGTCGCGCGGCCTGACGGACACCGGCTGGGAAGTGCACCCGCACGGCTTCGACGTCGTCCTCCGACAGGCGGCTCTGGCGAGGCTCCCGATCCTGGTGACCGAAAACGGGATTGCGACGCACGACGACCGGCGGCGCCGCGATTTCCTGCGCGAGCATGCCCTGGTCCTCGCGCACCGGCGCGCGGCGGGCGATGCGATCCTCGGCTACTTCCACTGGTCGCTGCTCGACAACTTCGAATGGCTGGAGGGATTTCGGCCGCGCTTCGGCCTCTACGAGGTGGATTACGCGACCTTCGCCCGCCGCCGACGTCCCTCGGCCGACGTGTTCGCGGAGCTGGGGCGCCGGTTTACGGGGGAAGAGGCCGCAGGAGCTTCCGCCGCCGCTCGAACGTGACGAACTCCGTCGCTCCCGCGTCGCGCGCGAGCGGCACCGTTTTCTCGAAACCCCATGCGACCTCGGCCGGAGCGTGCGCGTCCGAGGAAAACGTGACGGGAACGCCGGCGGAGACGAGCTTCGACAGGAGACGCGGCTCGGGGTAGGCCTCGCCGACGGGCTTGCGCAGGCCGGCCGACGAGATCTCGACCGCGCAGCCGACCTCTCGGGCGGCCGCAATCGCGGCGTTCTCGGCGGACGCACGGGGCAGGGAAGGTCGCTGCCCGTGCTTCTTGGGCAGGTCGAAGTGCGTCAGCACGTCGAAGAAACCGGTGCGCGCCGCCTTCGCGAGCAGCCGGTAGTACTCGTCGTAGAGGAGCTCGACGCCCTCGCGCGCGAACC
>JBKOVK010000298.1:0-12464 GCA_046724475.1 Acidobacteriota bacterium
AGATCCGCGGCCATCGCCAGCTCGGTTTCCGCCTCTTCGAGCCCCGCCTCTTCCAGGAGCCGCCCGAGATCCGACGGCCGGTCCGCGGGCCCGAGCCACCAGGAGAAAGGCCTCCCCGCGTTTCGAAAATGATCGATCGCCGCGCGCACGCGCTCGTTTGCGATGGCGCGGTCCAGCCGCGCGCGGCAGACGAGGTTGAAGGTGTCGCACGGAAGGCCCGAGTCGATCACGGCCAGGTCGGCGTCGAGGACGCGCATGCCCGGGACGCGTCCCTGGATCCAGCCGGCATGGGCGACGAAGTTGGTATCCGCGTCTTCCGACAGGCGAGCGTCCGCCGGCGAGACCGGGGAGCCCGAGGCCGTGTTCATGCGGGCATTGTAGGGGCAGGGCGTTTGGGCCTTTGGCCGGGGGATAGAATCCGACCGCATTCCATGACTCTGCCGGCCGGCTCGACTTTGGGCGTCTACGAGATCCTCGAACCGCTCGGAGCCGGAGGCATGGGCGAGGTCTACCGAGCACGCGACCGCAAGCTCGGACGCGACGTGGCGATCAAGGTGCTTCCGGACGAGTTCGCGAGCGATCCGGGTCGCGTGTCGCGTTTCGAGCGCGAGGCCCGCATGCTGGCCGCGGTCAATCATCCGACGATTGCCGCCATCTACGGCGCCGAGGAAGACGGTGCGACGCGGTACATCGTGATGGAGCTGGTCGAGGGCGAGACGCTCGCCCAGCGGCTCTCGACGGGAGCGCTCCCGGTCGGCGACTCGCTGCGCATCGCGTCGCAGATCGCCGAAGCGCTCGAGGTCGCGCACGAGAAGGGCGTGATCCACCGGGACCTGAAGCCTGCCAACATCAAGATCACGCCCGGCGGGAAGGTCAAGGTCCTGGACTTCGGCCTGGCCAAGGCGATGGATCTGCCGTTCGCCGGCGACATGTCGCGCTCCCCCACTCTCGTCATGGAGGAATCGCGCCCCGGAGAGGTCGTCGGAACTCCCGAGTTCATGGCCCCGGAGCAGGCGCGCGGCAAGGAGACGGACCGGCGCACCGACATCTGGGCGTTCGGCTGCATCCTCTACGAGTGCCTCACCGGCCATCGCGCTTTCACCGGAGAAACCATTCCGGACGCGGTGACCGCGATCCTGTCCAAGGACCCCGACTGGTCGGCGCTGCCGGCCCGCACCCCGCTGCGGATCCGGGAGCTCCTCGCACGCTGTCTCGAGAAGGACCCCGGGCACCGGCTGCGTGACGCCGGCGACGCGCGGCTGGAGATCGAGGCCGCTCTGGCGGGCATCTCGGGCGCCGCGATGCCGGCGGTTCGCGCTCCGGTCGCGCGCTGGAAGATCGCGGCCGCGCTGGCGGTGCTGGCCGGCGTGGTCGTCGCGGCCCTCCTGCTGCGCTCGAGATCCGCGACCGAGTCCCCCAGGGTGCAGAGGCTCCTCGCGGTGCTGCCATTCCGGAACCTGACCGGCACCGCGGAGGGCGAGCTGATGGGGCTCGGGCTCGCGGAGACGGTCAGCGTCCGATTGGCGAACGTGCACGGTCTTCAGGTCGTCACGCCGAGGGCGACCGTGGAAGCCGCGGACGAGAACCCCAGTTTCGCGAAGGTCGCGCGCAGCCTCGGCGCCAATACCCTGCTGGCCGGCACCCTTCAGCGCGAGAACGAGCGTTTTCGAATCACCTACCGGCTCGTCGACCAGAGCGGCACGCAGCTCGCCGCCGGGACCATCGACGGCTCCGAGCTCTTCACGCTTCAGGACCGCGTCGCCGAAGGAGTCATGCGGGATCTGCAGCTGCGCCGTGCGGTCCGTCGCACACCGACGCCATCCGGCCTGGATACGGCTTCCCAGCAGGAGCGCTACCTTCAGGCGATCGGGCTGCTCCAGCGGTACGACCGCAGAGAGAGTGTCGAAAAGGCGCAGCAGATACTGAAGGGGCTGGCCGAAGAGAGGCCGAACTCGGCGCTGGTCGAGGCTGCGCTCGGCCGCTCGTACCTCATGATGTTCGACTTCACCAAGGACCGGACGTGGGCGGATCGCGCGCTGACCGCGAGCGACGCGGCGCGCCAGCTGGACCCGGGACTGCCGGAGGTGGACATCCTCGCCGGCGAAACGTATCTCGTGACCGGCCGTCCCCGGGATGCCGCCGACGCCTTTCGTCGAGCGCTCGCCGCCAGTCCTGACAAAGTCGACGCCCTCCTGGGTCTGGGTTGGGCTTCCCAGAGCCTCGGCGACGATAAGGCCGCCGAGGACGCATTTCGTCGCGCGATCGCGCTCCAGCCTTCCTTCGCCGTTTTCAATCAGCTCGGCGCCTACTACACCGAGAGAGGTCGCCTGGCGGAGGCGGCGGCCATGTACCGCCGGGCGATCGAGGCCGCGCCGGACAGTTACCGGGCTTACAGCAATCTCGGCGGAAACGCGGTCCTGGCCTGCGACTTCGCCGCGGCGGTTCCCGCCTTCCGTAAAGCGCTGGAGATCCGGCCCACCGACCCGATCGCGGCTAACAACCTCGGGCTCACGCTGCTCTGGACCGGGTACCCGCGAGAGGCGGCGTCGACGCTCGCGCAGGCGACGCGTAACGCGCCCGGGGATTTTCAGGTCTGGGCCTCCTACGGCGATGCCCTCGCCGAGAACGGCGAGAAGCCACGCGCCGCGGACGCGTACGCCCGCGCGATCGAGCTGGCTCGCGGGGCGCTCCGCGTCAATCCGAGCGACGCCGCCGCGCACTCAGTCCTCGCGACGTCGCTGGCCCGCACGGGGAACGCCGACGAGGGCGCTCGCGAAATGCAAACAGCTCTCTCGCTCGATGACCGGCAGCCGAACGTGCTCGCGGACGCCGCGACGGTCGCCGCCCTGCGCAAGAATCCGCGCGAAGCTCTGGACTGGATCCGTCGCGCGGTCGGCGCCGGCTACTGTCGCGAGATCATCGCCCGACAGCCGGAGTTCTCCACCCTGCGAGGAACACCCGAGTTTCGATCGATCGTCGCCGCGCCACGCCCCACGGCCGGCTCTTAGGTGGAAGGAGGAGTCATGTCGAACGGGTCTTCACGTTGGATTGGCACCCTCGTCGCGCTCGTCATCGGCGGGATCCTCGGTTGGCTTGTCCGGGGGTCGGCCCCGCCGACACCGGGACCCCAGGTGACCAGCGGAAGCAACTCCATCCTGGTGGGACCCGCAGCGAAACAGTTGACGATCCCAAGGCTCGAGATTTCCAAGAAGGATCACGACGTCGTCTGGTGGAACTCGCGGGACGCCGACAAGGTTCTCTACATCGAGTTCGAAACCGAGATCTTCAAGAACATGAAGCCCGGCAAGTACGGAAAGTTCCGGGTCCGCTGCGAGCGGGCGTCCTGCTACTCCGACGCCATCCTCGACAACGCCCCCGAAAAGGAGCACAAGTACTGGCAGGTTCTCGCCGACCCGAGCGGTGTTTCTGCGGACGACAAGGAGGACGGCTGGATCGTCATCCAGAAATAGCCGCGGATCAGAACGCGGCCTATCCGACAGGAGGAACACCATGAAAACAGCCATCGGGATCGCGATCGGTATCGTGCTGGGCGTCACCGCGGCTCTCCTCATCAAAGGAAAACCGGTGCCCGCGCCTCAAACCGATCCTTGTCTCGTTCCCGGCCCTCACACCATTCAGGTGGGAAGCAACGGCAGCCTCAGCTGCCCGACGGCGATCATGCTGTATGGCGATCGGATCACCTGGCAGTCACCCGTGGGGACCCGATTGACGATCCGATTGCAGGCCACCAACCTCGGGCAGCCCTCGTGTCCCAGCAGCAACATCTGCACCTACACCGCTCCCGCTTCCGGGACCTCGAACCAGATGTCCGACTACGACGTGACGGTCACCGGCGGATCACCCAATCCCTCGCAGACGAACGGGCGGATCATCATTCAGAGGTAGCGAATGTCGTCGCTTCGGTGACAATCCGAGGTCTCCGGGGAGACGATTCTCGTCACTCCCCGGGGGCCTCGTCGACCTAAACCTCTGATCCGAGAGAAGTTTCCTTTCTGGCTCCAACCTTGCTCTTTTCATCCGGCGTGAGGCGCCCGGCGAAAACGGGCGAGATTCGACGATGTACAACGTTTCCGTGGACCGTGCCGCGATGCGAGAAGAGATTCTGGGACCCCTGTTCCAGCGTCACGTGGTCAGCCTCTCGGGCACCGTGGACGAACGCTGGCTCGAGTCGTTTCACGCGGTAGCGAAAGACTCCGAGCAGTTCCAGCGTTTCCGGCTCGAGCCCGAAAAGGGTCTCGTGTCCTTCACCTGCCGCGCGAGCGATCCTCCCAAGACCGTGGAGGGGTTCCTCGAGCGCCTGGCGCTCTTCGTGGAGATGGTCAACCTGCACGCGACGTGCGCGGTCGCGACGGGCGGAACCGGATCTCCCCAACGGATGACGGCGTAATCCCGCTGGCTGCCGCCGGCGCCGGCGGCTGCTGCTGCACGCGAACTCGATGCCGCTCAGAAAGCGCCGCGGAGCCCGTGCGGCGGTCAGCGCTTGTTCTTTTTTCCGCCGGCCTTGCTCTTCTTGTCTTTCCCGGGTGTTTTCAGCGCTAGCTTCTGAGCCGCGCCTTCCTGGCGATCGGCGAGATCGGCCATCAGCCCCGCGTCGGAGAGGTCCAGGGGATGGGAGTGCTTCCAGTCGTGATGCGCCGTCTTGTGCAGCCGCCCGACGACCTCGGGATCGCGGACCTCGATGGCGAGCTCCCTCCGGCTGTCGAAGCTGCCGGGCGCGAGGTTGATCGAACCGACGATCGCGGCGGTGTCGTCGGCCAGCAGCATCTTGCCGTGGAGCTTGAGCCCCTTGAGCTTGTGAATCTTGATGCCGACGTCGTCGAGGATCCGGAGACCTCCGACGCCCTCGACGAGCTTCTCCTTCTTCAGAGAGTGCGGCGGCCTCGCGAGGACGTGGACCTTGACGCCGCGCTCCGCGGCGCGCACCAGGCGCTCGAGGATGACGGCATCCTGGTACCGCTCGTTCTGCACAAACAGCTTGTGCTTCACCTCGTCGATGAACCGGGCGATGCGGTCCCGGCCGTTGATCGGGCACCAGATCATGCGCGCGTCGGATCCCGGTGTGAACGAGTTGCGGTGCCAGTCGGCCTCGAAGCACTCGACGATCTCGCGCACCTCGTGCGGGTGGTCGGTGACGACCGCGTAGTCGCGCGTCTCCGTCAGGTTCTTGGTCTCCCAGTTGAGCGACTTGACGAACGCGACGGAATCGTCGGCCACCATGGACTTCTCGTGAGTGAGGTCCACCGCCGGGTTGCTGTCCTTGACGTCCACGCCCGCCTTGAGCAGCTTCTTGCGCGTCGCCTCGTTGTCTTCCTCGCCGCTCCGGCGAGCGGGGTTGAGCATCACCTGGACCTTCAGGCCGCGCTTCCGGGCTGCGGCGACCGCCTCGATGAGCGCGGGATCGGAGAAGACGAACATCTTGATCTTGAGCGATTTCTTGGCGCCGGCGACCGCTTCCAGGATCGGACCGGCGGCGTCGTCGGGCAGAACGATCAGGGAACGGGAGGGCATGGCGGCTCCTTGGTCAGGTTCGGGCGGACGTGGTGGCAGCGGGCGCGGGCTCCCCGCCGAATTGGATTCGATAAAGCTCGGCGTAGAGGCCGTCGCGTTTCAGCAGCTCCTCGTGCGGGCCCTCTTCGGCCACGACGCCGTCCTTGAAGACGACGATCTTGTCGGCGTTGCGGATCGTGCTCAGCCGGTGCGCGATGGCGATCGTGGTCCGCCCCTTCATGAGGCGCTCGAGCGCTTCCATCACGACCTGCTCGGACTCCGTGTCCAGCGCCGCCGTCGGCTCGTCGAGGATGAGGATCGGGGAATTGCGGATGATCGCCCGCGCGATGCCGATACGCTGGCGCTGGCCTCCCGAGAGCGTCATCCCCCGTTCGCCCACCTCGCTGTCGTAACCATGAGGCATCCGGGAGATGAACTCGTCGGCGTTGGCGAGCTTGGCCGCCGCGACCACCTCCTCGCGCGTGGCGCCGGGCCGGCCGTACGCGATGTTGTCGGCGATGGATCCGCGGAAGAGCACCGTGTCCTGGAGGACGAGGCCGATCTGGTCTCGCAGCGGCTGCAGCTTGTAGTCGCGGACGTCCACGCCGTCGACGAGGATGCGGCCCGCGCTCGGATCGTAAAAGCGCGGGATCAGGCTCGCCACGGTCGACTTTCCGCCGCCCGTCGAGCCGACGAACCCCACCATCTGTCCGGCACGAATCGAGAAGGTGATTTCCTTCAAGACGGGCGCGTCGGGCTTGTACGAGAACGCCACCTTGTCGAACGTGATCTCGCCTTTCACGGCCACCGGGACCCGCCCATCCGGGCGCTCCGGGATCAGGTCGTCCGCCCCGAGGATCGTTTGGACGCGCTCGACGCCGACAGCGGCCTGGGCGATCGTGTTGGTCATCTTGGCGAGGTCCTGGACGGGCTTGAAGAACTTGTTCAGGTAGGCGAGGAAAACGGTCAGCGCTCCGATCGTCATCGTTCCCGCGAGAATCAGCGAGGCCCCGCGGTAGAGGACGAACGCAACGCACACAGCGACGACCGCCCCCACGATGGGCGACAGCAGCGACTTGATGCGCCGGGCCTTCAGCGCCGCGTCGACGGCGGCCTGGCTGGCTTCTTTGAGGTGCTCTTCCTCGAGTTCCTGACGCCCGTAAGCCTTCACGACACGGACGGACTCGAGGCCCTGCTGCACCACCGCCACGATGTCACTCTGCCGGTGACGAACCTCGTGCGTCGCCTTCTTCACCGCTTTCTTGAACCGCAGGACGAAGAGGAGCAGGAACGGCGTCACGCCCACGGCGATCAGCGCGAAGTCGAAGTTCAGGTAAAACATGAGCCCCAGCATTCCGACGATCGTCATGAGATCCACGAGGATGCCGAGCGTCGATTCCGAGGCAAAGCTCTGGATCGTTCCGATGTCGGTCGTGATCGTGGAGAGCAGGTTCCCCGTCTGCTGAGTGTCGTAGTAGGACAGCGACAGCCGATCGAGGTGGTGGTAGACCTTCAGCCTCAGGTCGTTGGCGACGTACTGACCCACGCTCTCGGTGTAGTAGTTGTCGACGTAGCTCGCCACGGCCCCGATCACCGCGATCAGGACCACCCCGACGGCGGCGGCGAGAGCCGCGCCCATTCCATGGTGGGTCATACCCTCCGGAAGCCAGCGCACCAACCAGGCCGGAAGAGGGTGATGCCCGACCGCGCTGTCGAGCACGATCTTCAGGGGCCAGGGCGCCGCGAGGCTCATCGCCGTCTCGGCGACCATCGCCGACAGGATGATGGCGAGCCGACCGCGGTACGGTCGCAGGAGCTCGCCGAGGAGCCGCCGCATGCCCGCCGAGGCCGGAGCGGAGCCGTTTTTCACGCTACCCCGCATTCTATGTCTCGCGCACGCGGATCGCGGGAAGCCGAAAAGTGCAGCCCGGTCCGGAGAGAACGGCTACAGTAGACGGCAATGGAGCTCGTTTCCGTCCGCATCGGAGAGGCTCCGTCTGCGCCGGGTCGCGTGCGACTTCTCGGCGACGTCGTCTACGACGACCGGCCGGGACAGGTCGAGCAGTATTGGATCGAGGTGCCCGAAGAATACGCGGCATCGTTGAGCCTTTCCGGCAATCCCTGGATCACGAGCCTCCTGCCGCTCGCCGTGACGCTCCGGCAGCCGCTGCGCGTTCATGCTCCGGTCGATCCTGTGCTTTTCTCGAACATACCTCGCCTGATGGAAACGTGGTCCGCGTGGTATCGGCGCCGATTCCCGGAGGTGCGCCCGGTTCCGGTAGACGCGCCGCTGGAGGCCACCGCATTGCGCCCCGGACCGCGCGAGAGTGCGGCGTTCTTCTCGGGAGGCGTGGACTCTTTCTACATGGTCCTTCGCAATCCCGAGGTCAGAAAGCTTCTGTGCGTCCGCGGCTTCGACATCCCGCTGAGTGCGCCGGAGGAATTCGAGCGGCTTCGCGGGAGGCTCGCCATGGCCGCCGAAGAGCTCGGCCGGCAGCTCGTCGACGTCACCACGAACCTGAGAGCCACACGGTTCCGCGTGACGCGTTGGGGGCACCTCGCGCACGGTTGCGCACTGGCCGGCGTCGCTCTGGCGATCGAGCCCCGGCTCGAATCGGTCCACATCGCCGGCACGCACTACGAGGGCCCGATCCGACCGTGGGGGTCCCACCCGGAGACGGATCCTCTCCTGTCCACAAGCCGGACGCGGTTCGCTCACGAGGACGCCGGCGTCTCCCGCAGCACGAAGACGGAGCTCGTGTCCCGCTCCGAGGTCGCGCTGCGTTCGCTGCACGTTTGCTACCGGATCAACTCCTCCGAGAACTGCGGCAACTGCAAGAAGTGCATCCTGACGATGTTGAACCTGGAGCTGCTGGGGGCGCTCTCGCGCAGCTCCACCTTTCCGAAGCTCGACCTCGAGCGCGTCAAGCGGACATACCTGAAGAGCGTGTCCTACGAACTCCTCTACGGCGACATGCTGACGAAGGCCCGCGCGGCCGGCCGGACCGACGTCGCGGACGCCATCGCCGAATGCCTGCGCCGGTCCCGGCGTCTGAATCCGCTGATCCGCGGTCTCGAACGGCTCGGCGCATGGCCCGCACTCGCGCGAACCTCCCGCCGCCTCCGACTGAAGGTCCTGGCAGATTCCCCGAGGTAATGTGACGTCGCAGAGAGGCCTTTCCCGCACGATCGCGGCGCTTCTCGCGCTCGCGGCCGGCGTCGCCGTCGGGATCGCCCTTCACGGATCGAGCGATCCGCGGGTGGAGCGCACTGTCGCGGCCGTCGCGGCGGTCGGGCAGGTCTGGGTCACCGCGATCCGGCTGACCGTGATCCCCCTGGTCGTCACGCTGACGCTCGCCGCCATCGTCAACATGTCCGGCGGCGGCTCGGTCGGCGTCCTCGGCGCCCGCACCGTGGGACTCTTCGTCGTGATGCTCCTCGGCGCCGGAATCCTGACTCTGATCGTCGCGCCGCCCCTGATCGCGACGCATCCGGTCGATGCGGAGACGGCGGCCTCGCTCCGGAATGGTCCCGGCCCGCCCGTCGAAACACGCGGGCCCGGCGGTCTCGCCGACACGTTGAAGGCCCTTCTTCCGAACAATCTCTTCCAGGCTGCCGCCAACGGCGACATCCTGCCGATCCTCCTGTTCGCCGCCTTCTTCGGGCTCGCCGTCCGGCGGCTCCCGAAGGAGCACCGCGAGCCGCTGCGCGACGTCTTTCAGGGTCTCGCCGGCGCGATGCTGATCCTGATCGGCTGGATTCTGAAACTCCTGCCGCTGGGCGTCTTCGCGCTCTGCCTCGACTTCGCCTTCCGGGCGGGTGTTCGCGTCACGGGAATCATCGCCTTCTGGATCGTTCTCCTGTCGGGACTCCTGATCCTGACGACGTTCCTTCTCTATCCGGTCACGGCGATTCTCGGCCGCACTTCGATCGCGCAATTCGCACGCGCGGTGGCACCGGCGCAGCTCGTCGCCGTGAGCACGCGCTCCTCGATCGCGTCTCTTCCCGCGCTCGTGCGCGGGGGCCAGAGACACCTCGCGCTTCCGGCTTCGGCGACGGGACTCGTCCTTCCGTTGTCCGTGACCGCGTTCAAGCTCAACCGCGGCGTCTCGAGCATTGCCCAGGTCCTCTTCCTGGCGCACGTGTTCGGCCTGCCGCTGGACGCTCCGAGGCTCGTCTCGTTCTTCGCGATCCAGATCCTCCTGAGCTTTTCGACCGCGGGTATCCCGAGCATGGGGAGCATTCGGAGCATCCCTGCCTATCTCGCCGTCGGAATTCCGATCGAGGCCATCTTCATCCTCAACGCGGTCGACTCCATCCCGGACATATTCAAGACGCTCCTGAACGTCACCGGGGACATGAGCGCCGCCACGATTCTGTCGCGGCGGGAGAGGGCGGCGGCGCCGTCCGAAGCCCGGGGCGCGCTCCGGCCCGACGCGGCGCCGGCTGCGGCGGACAAGCGCGTTTCCGGCGCCGCGGGGACCGTGGACTGACGGCGCGTCGTTCGGCGAGGCCGGCGCCTACGGGCCGCCGACTTTCTGGTAGTTCGAGTTGGCGATGTTGACCGCCATGTTCTTCGACGGTACCTGGATCGTGATGTTGGCCGGATAGTTCGTGCCGTCCGGCAGCGACGCAAACTGCACGGCCAGCGTCATCGCCTGCGACGGGTCGTCGAGATACGAGTTGACGTTCAACGCCGCGAGCTTCTTGGTGTTCATGTTGAAGTCGAGGGCCATGGAGTCCCCGGGCTTCGCGTAGTTCTTGAAGTCGAGTCCGCCTTCTCCGGCGCCGGGACGATCGATGTTGGCGTTGCCCGCCTGGAACGCCTGCTCCATCTTCTGGCCGTCCGGCGGAACATAGAGACCGATCGTCGCCCGGATCTTCTGCATCTCGGCTTCGAACTCGTCTCTGGCCTTTTCCATCATCCTTTGCTTGAGCGGTCCGGCCTTCTGCTGCTCCTGCGGCGGGCCCATCGGCGTCCGGACCACGTTTCCGTCGGGCCCGTACTTGCACATGAACTGCTTGGCGGGCCGCGCCTCCCCGCGCGCGGTGATGACGACCGTCTCGGTCCACGCGTACTGCCGGAGCGCCGCCTTGTTCGCGGCGGCCGACTCTTTGATCGCGGCGAGCTTGCGCTGAATGGCTTCGCGAATCATCGGACCCTGCTGCGCTTGGGCGGCGGCGGACACGGCCGCGACCGCGGCGGTCAAAGCGGCCGCACGAAAGAAAGCCTTCGAAAGGTTATCGCCTCGCATGGTTCGAGTCTCCTTTCAGAGAGTGGCGGTTCGAAAAAGTGACTGGGATTCTATCCCCACCTAACCGGCTTCGGCCGGGCCGGTCGGGGCCGGAGCCGCGACGGGCGGCGCCGCGCGCCGGCGCTCGGCCCATCCCCGCAGCACCACGAAGAACGCCGGCACGAAGAGGACGGCGAAGCAGGTCGAGGCCAGCATGCCGGTCGAGACCGCGAGCCCGAGCGACCGGCGGGCGCTCGCTCCGGCGCCCTTCGCCAGCAGCAGCGGCAGGACCCCGAGAATGAATGTGAAGGACGTCATGACGATCGGGCGGAAGCGCGCCTGCGAGGCATGGATCGTGGCCTCGACGAGGCTCTTGCCGGCCGCGCGCCCCTCGATCGCCATCTCGACGATCAGGATGGCGTTCTTCGCCGACAGGGCGATCAGGAGCACGAGCCCGATCTGCACGTAGAGGTTGTTGGCGACGCGCAGGCCGAGCAGCGCCGACACCGTTCCCAGCAGCGCGAGGGGCACCGCGAGGATCACGGCGGCCGGCGTGATCCAGCTCTCGTACTGCCCGGCGAGGACGAAGAAGACGAGCAGGATCGCGAGCGCGAAGATGAAGTACGTCGAGCTTCCGACGAGCTTCTCCTGGTACGACATCGCCGTCCACTCGAAGCTCATGCCGGCCGGAAGCGTCTGGCGCGCGATCCGCTCCATCGTCTGCATCGCCTGTCCCGAGCTGAACCCCTCGTTCGCGGCGCCGTTGATCGTCGCGGCGGGATACAGGTTGTACAGCGTCACGACGGCGGGGCCCTGCGTTCTCTCGATCGAGGCGACGGTGCCGAGGGGAACCATCTGCCCGCTCGCCGAGCGCATGTAGTAGCCGGCGAGGCTGGCCGCCTGGCGCCGAAAGGGCGCGTCGGCCTGCGCGTACACCATGTACTGGTGCCCGAAGCGCGTGAACTGGTTGACGAAGGTCGAGCCCAGAAAGGCCTGTACGGTGCTGTACACGTCTCCGACGTTGACGCCGAGATTGCCGGCCTGCGTCTTCTCGACGTGGATCGTGACCTGCGGAACCGAGGCCCGGAGCGGCGTGAGCACCATGCGGATCGCCGGGTCGCGTCTGGCCTTCGCGACGATTTCGTCCGCGGCTTGCTGCAGTCGCTGGTAGTTCTCGGAGCCGTCGATCAGCTCGACTTCCATCTGGAAGCCGCCGGAGAGGCCCAGGCCCTGGATCGGCGGCGGCACCAGGACCATGGTGCGCGCATCCTGATACTTCGCGAGGCGCGCCGAGAGGTCCTTGTAGATCGAGAGGAGATCCTCGCCTTTCTTGCGTTCGCTCCAGTCCTTGAACATCAGATAGATGATCCCGGCGTTGGCGAGCGATGCGTTGTTGTCGAGGGGCGAGAGACCGCCGATGGCGATCGTGCGGTCGAGCGCGGGATTCTCGCGGCAGATCCGGGCCAGCTCGTCCATCACCTTTTCGGTTCGCTGGAGGGAGGCCCCGTCCGGCAGCTGCACCGTGACCATCGCGTAGCCCTGGTCCTCGGTGGGAATGAACCCGGTCGGGACGCGGGTCAGGCCCCAGCCGGCCAGGGCGATCAGCACCAGTGCGATCGCCGCCATCCGCCGGCTCCGATCCACCATGAACCGGATCACCTTCACGTACGCCCTCTCCAAAGGCTCGTACACCGCGTTGAACCCCCGGAAAAACCAGTTCTT
>JBKOVK010000182.1:0-5911 GCA_046724475.1 Acidobacteriota bacterium
GGCCTGCCCTTGATTGCCTTCGGAGCGGCGTTTTTCGCGCAGCAGTCTCTCTGGCTGGCGAGGCTGCTGGACCGGCTCGAACCGGTCCTGCACCGCCTGGCGCGAAAGGCCAAGTCATTCTGGAAGAAGGCGGCGACGCCCTTAAGAGCCGCGATCGTTTCCGGCGCAGCCCTCGTCGCGGCGGCCGCGGTCTACGGCGCCTACCTCGCCTTCCTCAAGGAATAGGCCGCCGAATCTCCCGCACGCCCCCATCCCCCGCCACGATGACCTCGGAGGCGAGGCCGCAGAAGAGCCCGTGCTCGACGATTCCGGCCCGTCCCGCCAGCCGCAGCGCCAGCTCCACGGGGTTGGCGATCGGCCCGAATGCGCAGTCGAGGATCCAGTTGCCCTGGTCCGTTTCGTAGGGCTGTCCGTTCGTCCCGGATCGCAGAACGGGCTTCCCGCCGAGCCTCGAGACGAACCGCTCCTGGGATTTCCAGCCGAACCGAGCGACCTCGACCGGCAGGGAGTGCTTCGTCCCGAGGGCCGCCGAGAGCTTCAACTCGTCCACCACGATCACGACGCGCCGGCTGGCCTGGGCCACGATCTTCTCGCGAAAGAGAGCGCCTCCTCCGCCCTTGATCAGGTTGAGCGCGGGATCGACCTCGTCGGCTCCGTCGATGGTCAGATCGATGTCGCGCGGCATTTCCTCGGACAGAATCGGAATCCCCAGGGCTTTCGCCTCGGCCTCCGTCGCGCGGGACGTCGGGATGCCGGTGACGTCACGCAGCTCGCCAGACTTCAGCAGCTCCCCGAGACGCCGCGTGGCGAAGATGGCGGTCGAGCCGGTCCCGAGTCCCACGACCATGCCCGACTCGATCTGCGCCGCCGCGCGTTCGGCGGCCTCGCGCTTCCACGCGGCGACGCGTTCGCGGTCGGTCGCGGCGGTCAAGACGGCTTCCCGCCCCGGGCCTTCCGGTACTTCCGGATCAGGTTGTTGGTCGAGCTGTCGTGGGCGAGCTGCGGCTCGGCGGGACTTTCGAGCTCGGGAATGATGCGCACGGCGAGCTTCTTGCCGAGCTCGACACCCCACTGATCGAAGGAGTCGATGCTCCAGATCGCGCCTTGCGTGAAGACGCTGTGCTCGTACAGGGCGACGAGGGCGCCCAGGGTCTCGGGCGTGAGCTCATCGGCCAGGATCGTCGAAGTGGGACGGTTGCCCTTGAAAGTCCGATGCGGCACCAGCCAGTCCGGCGTACCTTCGGCCTTCACTTCCTCCGGCGTTTTGCCGAACGCCAGAGCCTCGGTCTGAGCGAAGAGATTCGCCATCAGGAGATCGTGATGGCGGCCGAGCGGGTTCGCTGTGTGGAGGAAGCCCAGGAAGTCGCACGGGATGAGTTTCGTCCCCTGATGGATGAGCTGGTAGAACGAATGCTGCCCGTTCGTGCCGGGCTCTCCCCAGAAGATGGGTCCCGTCTGGTAGTCCACCCAACGCGAGTCCAGCGTCACGCTCTTCCCGTTGGATTCCATCGTCAGCTGCTGCAGGTACGCCGGAAACCGCTTCAGATACTGGTTGTACGGCATGACGCCGACGGTCTGGGCGTCGAAGAAGCCGTTGTACCAGACCACCAGCAGCCCCATCAGGACCGGCAGATTCTTCTCGAAGGGGGTCGTGCGGAAATGCTCGTCCATCGCGTGGAAGCCCTTGAGCATCGACCGGAAGTTCTCGGGACCGATCGCGATCATCGTGGAAAGCCCGATGGCCGAGTCCATCGAGTAGCGCCCGCCGACCCAGTCCCAGAACTCGAACATGTTGGCCGTGTCGATACCGAACTTGCGGACTTCCTCGGCCGCGGTCGAGACCGCCACGAAGTGCTTCGCCACGGCCGAGCCGTCCTTCAGTGACGCGAGCGCCCACTCCCGGGCACTGTGCGCGTTGGTCATCGTCTCGAGCGTGGTGAACGTCTTCGACGAGATGATGAAGAGCGTCTCCTCGGGATTCATCCCGCGCGTGCACTCGGCGAAGTCGGTGCCGTCGACGTTCGAGACGAACTCGAAGCGGATGGCGCGGTCGCTGTAGTGCTTGAGCGCCTCGTAGGCCATCACGGGTCCCAGGTCCGATCCCCCGATTCCGACGTTGACGACGTTGCGGATCCGCTTGCCGGTGTGCCCTTTCCAGTCTCCGGAGCGGATCCGGTTCGAGAAGGCCGCCATGCGGTCGAGGACCTGGTGCACGGCGGGAACGACGTTCTGCCCGTCGACCGAGATCACCGCGTCCTTCGGAGCCCGGAGGGCCACGTGCAGCACGGCCCGCCCTTCGGTGACGTTGATCTTTTCTCCCCGGAACATGGCGTCGCGCCTCTCGGCCACGCCGCAATCGCGCGCCAGCGCGAGCAGGAGGCGGAGGGTCTCGTCCGTCGCCCGGTGCTTGGAGTAGTCGAGGAAGAGGCCTGCTCCTTCGACCGTCAGGCGCTCGCCGCGCCCCGGATCGGACGCGAAGAGCTCGCGCAGGTGGATCTTGCGGACTTCGGCAGCATGGGCCTGAAGGGCTTTCCAGGAGGGCCGGTCGGTCAGGCGAGGCGTAGAGGCAGCGGACATGGACATTCCTCCTGTGCCGAGGAAAGCACGCGCGGGTTCAGACCGGAGGAAGCCCCAGCTCGATCTCGGCCTTCGGGAGCACGATCGCCGTCTCCTTGAAGCCCTTGTCCACGCAGACGAAACACGCCTTGTAGACGTTGTCCGTTCCCATCTTCATCTCCCGGCCCGTGACGAAGAGGTCCCGCGGCGGATAGGGCTGGTCCAGCCGGCGCAGCGTCACCAGGATGCCGCCGGGCACTCTCGAGCGCGCGGTGATCGTGAATCGGTGCGGCGGCTCGTGCGTGCATTCGAAGGAGACCGGCGCCGCGGCGGACGGCTCAGCGCTCACTGGTCTCCTCCCGCTGGCTCTGCTCCTTGAGCGCCTTCATGGCGTCGTCCACCGTGGGATAGATGCCGAAGAGGGAATCCAGGTGCGTGATCTTCAGGACCGAGGCGACGCGGTCGCGGGGATGAACCAGGATGAAGCGGCGGCCTTGACTCTCGAACCGCTTGAGGTTCCCCACGAACACGCCAATCGCGGTCGAGTCGAGGTGGTCGAGATTCGAGAGATCGAGCAGGACGGCCCCCGTCTTTTCGTTGGCGATCTTGTCCAGGCGCTCCTGCAGCGCCCGCGTGGTGTCGCCGGTGGCAAGCGTTCCCGCAATCTTGACGATCGCGTGGTTGCCCCGGTCCTCCTCTTCGATTTTCACGTCGATCCCCGTCAATGCCCCTCGCCCTTATCCCCTTTGCGGACCAGAACGCTTCCCTTTGCGAGGATCTCCTCTCCCGACACCACGCGCCCGTCGAACCGAAACACGGGCCCGAACCGGCCCGCCAGGCGGACGTCCACGTCCAGGGTCTCTCCGGCCAGAGGAAGGCGCGCGCTCTCGAAGTCGCTCACGCCGGCCAGGAAGCCGCGGCGTCCGGCTTCCGCGTCACCGGCCTCGAGCAGCAGCGCGGCCTGCGCGATCGCTTCCGCATAGAGCAGGGGGCTCGGCCACCCTGCGCCCATCGCGGCGCGCGAATTCGCGCTGACGCGAATGCGCACGGCGCCCGAAAAGCCTTCGTCCGCCGGCCGCGACACCGAGTCCACGAATCGAAACGGGTACGCGTGCGGGAAGGCCGCGGAAGGCATCAGGCGGTCTTCTTCTGCTCGATGAAGTCGCAGAGGGCGTTGACCGACGCGAAGGCCTTTACGCCCACTTCCTCGTCCTCGACTTTGATCTGAAACTCCTGCTCGAGACCGAGGACCAGCTCCAGCGCGTCGATCGAGTCCAGGCCCAGCCCTTCGCCGAAGAGCGGCGCGGCGTCGTCGATCGTCTTTGGGTCGATTTCGAGCTTCAGGCGCCGCACGATCAGGTCCTTGACCTTCGGCGCCAGTTCTTCCCGGGTCATCAAGGCTCCTTGCTTCGCGGATTATAGACGGGTCAGGCCATTCCTCCGTCGGCCCGCCAGACCTGTCCGGTCACGTACGACGCCTTCTCCGACGCCAGAAAACCGACGACGGCGGCGACTTCCTCGGGCGAGCCGAAGCGCCCCATCGGAATCCGGCTCGTGAACTCGCGCCGGGCGTCCTCTTTCAAGTGGGCGATGATCTCCGTGTCCACCAGGCCCGGCGCCACGGCATTGACCGTGATCCCGCGGGGAGCGAGCTCCTGGGCAAGCGCCTTCGTGAACGCGATCAGTCCCCCCTTCGCGGCGGAGTAGTTGGCCTGGCCGACGTGCCCGGAGATCCCGGACACCGAAACGACGTTGACGATCCGGCCCCACCCCTTGTGGAGCATGCCCCGGATCAGCGCCTTCGTGACGCGGAAGGCGCCCTTCAGATCCACGTCCACGACGTAGTCCCAGTCCTCTTCTTTCATGAAGGGAAAGAGCGCGTCCTTGATGACGCCCGCGTTGTTGACCAGGATCTCGGTGCCGCCGAAGTCGGCGGACACGCGGTCCGCCAGCGCCTTGACCTCCTCGGGCTTCAAGACGTCGGCGGCGAGCGCCAGGGCCTCTCCTCCGGCGCGCCGGATCTCCTCGGCCGTCTGCTCCGCTCGCGCCAGATCCTTCTGGCAAGTCAGGACGACGCGGGCGCCCGAGGAGGCGAGCTCGAATGAGATGGCTCGTCCGATCCCCCGCGATCCCCCCGTGACGACCGCGGTCTTTCTCATCGGCCCGCCACTATATCCACCGCCGCGCGGACCGTGGCCGTCGTGCCCGCCGGATGGCAGTGCGCCGAGCGATCGATCCAGCGGGCCATCCGGCACAGCATCTCGCCGGGCCCGACCTCGAGCAGCAGCCGGTGTCCGTCGGCGACCATCGCCTCGAACGCGTCCTTCCAGAGGGTCGGGAAGCAGAAGCCCGTCCCGAGGATGCGGCGCACCTCTTCCCCGCTCTTCACGACGCGTCCTTCGGGGCCGTAGTACGGCACAGCCGGGTCGCGAATCGTCGAGAGCCCCGCGATCAGAGGGGCGATCGCTTCCGCGACGGGCCGCATACGCTCGCTGTGGATCGGCCAGCTCATCTTCAGGGGCAGTACCGAAAGCGCCCGGGGACGAAGCTCATCGAGCGCCGAGGCCACCCCCTCGGGAGTCCCGGTCAGCACGAACTGCGTCGACGCGTTGACGTTCCCGATCCAGACGGGTCGGCGGCTCTGGCGCAGCGTCTCGCAGACGGCCTCCACGACCTCGCGACGGGCGCCGATGACCGCGCCCATCGCGCCCCGGATCTGCCTCGCCTCGGTCTCTCGCCACACCGCGATGAGCACGTCCAGGGCTTCCTCGTAGGAGATCGCCCCGCACGCCACGATCGCAGCGTAGTTGCCCAGGCTGTAGCCCGCCGTGGCGCAGGGACGGACGCCGGCCGCGACGAGAGCGCGGGCAGCGAGCGTGGAGACCAGAAAGACCGCAGCCTGCGCTGCGAGATTCTCACCCAGCTCCTCGGCCGGGCCCTCGAAGATCAGACGCGCGAGGTCGCGGCCGCAACGCGCGGATGTCGACGCGAAGAGGGAACGGGCATCGCCGTCGGCGTCGTAGAAGTCGCGGCCCATCCCGACCCATTCGGAGAGCTGACCCGGGAAGAGAAATGCAGCCGACATTACGCCGGCTCCAGGCGCGGGAGGACGTCGGACAGGGCGACGCAGCGGTCCCGCTCGAGCCATCGCCGCAGCCGCTCGGGCCAGCCGGAGAGACCGAGGAAATGGACCGTCCGCGCCAGGGGCGACAGACCCTCCATCGGAGGGTGGGCCGGATCGACTTCCCAGGGGTGCAGCGTGAAGACCGCCGGGAGACCGTCCGCGCGGAACGACTCTTCCGCGTCGGCGAGCTTCTTTTCCGAGAGGACGCGGAACGGCCAGGCTCCTCCCATC
>JBKOVK010000185.1:0-7712 GCA_046724475.1 Acidobacteriota bacterium
TTAGAACGTCGTGAGACAGTTCGGTCCCTATCTCGTGTGGGCGCAGGAAATTTGTGAGGATCCGTCCTTAGTACGAGAGGACCGGGACGGGCGAACCTCTTGTGCACCGGTTGTCGCGCCAGCGGCACGGCCGGGTAGCGAAGTTCGAAAGGATAACCGCTGAAAGCATATAAGCGGGAAGCCTTCCTCAAGATGAGATTTCCCGGGAGCAATCCCCTAAAGGCCCGTGGGAGACGACCACGTTGATAGGCGGGGTGTGGAAGCGCTGTGAGGCGTGAAGCTGACCCGTACTAATCGGCCGTGTGGCTTGACCATAAAATATTTAAGGCGCGAATCGTCAGTACATAGCAATACATACCGACTCTCTTGCCTGGGCGGGGAACTTGTGCGGTCCCCCGAACCCCCAGGAACCCTTTTAAGAAGGGAAACTTTGGAAACAGAGTTTCCCGGTGACCTTAGCGAAGGGGCCACACCCGTTCCCATTCCGAACACGGCCGTTAAGCCCTTCAGCCCCGATGGTACTTCGCGGGAAACCGCGTGGGAGAGTAGGACGTCGCCGGGGAATTATTTTGGAGCTCGGGTCTTGTGCCCGAGCTTTTCTTTTTTGCGCTTCGCGCGACGGCCTCGGCTACAGATGCCGGAAGACCGCTTCGAGCAGGGCCAGGATTCCGAGCAGAGAGATCAACGCGGCCAAGAGAAGCGCGAAGGAAAACGGCGCCTGGGGCAACCAGGCGTCGAGCCGCTTCATCACGCGCCGGTATTGGAGCGTTGCGAGGGCCAGTGCGACGATGCCGACCACGATCATCAGGACTCCGAAGGTACGGGCCGTCAAGAGCTGATTCCGCACCCGATTCGGGTCTTGCTGATCGAGATGTTCGAAGAACTGGTAAAGCGCGAACCCGAGCGTGATCAGGGCCGCGGCCGTCCGTATCCAAGCGAGGAGCGTGCGCTCGTAGGCGGCCAGGGTCCGCTCGAGGGCGAGCTGGAGCTGGTCTTCGGCGGGAGCCGGCTTCTTCTCGGCCACGCGGAATGCTACTTCCGTTTGACACCGCGGCGCGCGCCGGGGTTACATCCGGCGCGCACCCGGCGGCCCTCCCGCCGAGTCGCCTCGGAAGGAGGCAGCCATGCGAAGAGTTCTCCGACGGACGCCGGCGACGGTCCTCGTCGTCCTCGGCGCTCTGACGTCGGCGTGTGGGAGCACGTCCGGTGACCATCGCTCCACGCTGCAGCAGAAAGTCGGTCAGCAGGGCGGGGTCGGCTCCTCGCAGCTTCGACTCCGACTGTACGAGCTGCCGCCACAGCTCGACGGCGTGGTCGAGACGGCCGCCGATCGGATCCGCGCGGAGTCGTCCGATCCGGCCGTCCGTCGGCGCGCGCTTCTGTGGAAGGCCGACGGGATCCCGGCGATCTACAGCGCCGCGCTCCGTCCGGATCCCCTCGCGGGCGCTCTCGACCTCTGGGCGCTCCTCTACCAGATGCAGGACTACTACACGACGGGCGCCGGAAAGGACGCGTTCGGGGCGCAGCAGGCGATCGCGCGCGAAGCGGTCCAGAGAATGCTGGCTCTCACCGACGCGGTGGGTCAGTCGATGTCCGTCGATCGCGAGGGGTATGCGAAGCAGCAGGCCCAGGTCCAGAAGTTCGCGCATGCGCATCCGATCGAGGGGCCTTTCTCCTCGCGCGAAACGATCCTCGCCGACCTCGCCCAGTTCGCCGACCCCGGAAGCATCGGCGTCCTGATCGGAGTCGGGGAGGTCACGGAGACGATCACCGACATTTCGCTGCGGCTCAACGAATACGTAACCCTCCTGCCGAAGGTCGCGCGGTGGCAGGCGGAGATCGCGGCCGAAGGCGTCACGGGCCGCGGCGATCTCCGCGGAACCCTCGACCAGGTCGACGCGATCGGAAACATGGCCCGCCAGGTCAGCGGTCTTCTCGCGGACATCCCCGGAGCCGTGCGCGAGGCGGGAGGACCGGTCGGAGAGCTGCTGGACCGGCAGCGCGCGGAGCTGCTCGCCGCGGTCGAGCGCGAACGCGTCAACCTGACGGGGTTCGTCACCTCGGAGCGTGAAGCCGCGCTGGCGGCCCTCGGCAACGAGCGACAGGCCGCCCTCGAAGGTGTCGCCCGGGAGCGTGCCGCCGCTCTGGCGGGAGTCGACGCGATCTCGAAACGGTCCCTCGAGGACGTGTCCGTGCGTGCCCGCGGCGTCGTCGATTTCGTCTTCGTGCGGGCGCTGATCCTCGTCGCCGTCGCGGCGCTCCTCTTCGGAGTGGCGTACTGGCTTGCCCGCGGCCGGTATCTCCCTCGCCGCGCCGACGCGTAGGACCTCGTGGCTCGCGAGAATCGGCAGACGATCCTGGCGCTCGTGTCGATGGCGGCGCTCATCGGATACGGAGCGCTGCTGTTCACCTACATGGCCTCCGGCGTCGGCGGCTCCGACAGCTCCGGGTACGCGAACACGGCGCGGGCGATGTTGGAAGGCCGGGTCGTTCTACCGATCGAGGCACTGTCGAGGCTGGACTTGCCTCCGCGTCTTGCGGGGGCGTTCCGGCCGCTCGCCTTCGAGCCGGGTCCGGAACCGGGGACCATAGTGCCGTTCTATCCGCCGGGGTTCCCGCTCCACATCGCGTTCGCCTCGCTCGTGGCCGGCTGGGAGGCGGGGCCTTTCGTCGTGTCGCCGATCCTCGCGCTTCTGGCCGTCGTGCTGACGTACTTCCTCGGCCGGGAACTCTCGCTGTCGAGGCCTCTGGCCTTCGCCGGAGCCGCGATCTTCGCCGCCGCACCGATCATGCTCCGCCAGGCCGTCCAGCCGATGAGCGATGTGGCCGCCGCGGTCTGGTGCGTGGCCGCGATCCTCTGCGCTTTGCGCTCGCGCAAAGGATCGGTCTGGGCTTTGCCGGCGGGGGCGGCGTTCGGCATGGCCGTGCTCGTGCGGCCGGCCGATGTCCTGCTTCTCCTTCCCCTCGCCTTCGCCCTTCGGTGGAACCCGAGATCCTTCGCGTTCTTCGCCGCCGGAGGCGTTCCGTTCGCGGCCTTCTTCGGGTTCTGGAACCGGACGCTCTATGGCAGCGTCCTCTCGACCGGGTATGCGCCGGTGATGGAGGGAGAGTTCTCCTGGTCCAACTTCGCGCCGCGGTTCGTGCTCTACGGAAAGTGGATTGTCTGGCAGCTGTCGCCGCTCCCCCTGCTCGGCTGGCTCGGGTCGACGTTCTGTCGGAGCCTGCGTGTCCGCGACCGCGCCCTCCTGGTGACTTGGTTTGCCGCGTACTTCCTCTTCTACTGCTTCTGGAGGCCGGCGGACGGCTGGTGGTACTCGCGCTTTCTGCTTCCGGCGCTGCCGGCACTGATCCTGGGATTTCTCGTATCGCTTCGTGAACTTCTGCGCGTGCTCAGCGCCGGCGAATCGAAAGCGCGCGGGCGCCGCTGGCCGCTTCGCGCCCTGGCCGGCGCTGCCGTTCTGCTTGGCGTTTTCGGCGTCGAGCTCCGGCGGGACCTGACGCCGCCGATGCCGTACAAGGAGGCCCGGGGACAGGCGACGTTTCCGGAGGCCTGCCGGGCAATCGCCCGACGGGCCGAAGGGGCGAGCGCGCTGGTCGTCGCAATGGAGTTCTCGGGGGCCGTGCGTTTCTATACGGACTTCTTGCCTGTGCGCTGGGATCAGATCTCAGCCGAAGATTTCGCCCTGGTGCGGGCGCGGGCCGCCGAGAAGGGCTATCGCGTGTTCGCGATCCTCTTCCCGGACGAAGTTCCTCGCGCCCAGCCCAACGTTCCCGGTGACTGGGTCTTTCTCGAGAACGTCCGGCACGCGAGCCTCTGGGAGCTCCATCCGCCCTAGGACCATCGCCAACCGGCCCCGGACGGCACCGGTCTTGCTTCGAGGGTGGCTGTTGAGAGCGCTGAGGATCGCTCCGTGCCGATGACACTGGGGGTCAGCAGCGCGCCGATGCGGTGGCTCGCGGCGGTAATGCTCCTCGCTTCTCCGTGCTTCGCACAGACCGAGACGCCGTCGGAGTTCGAGGGAACGCTGTTTCGAGGAATATCGCTCGGAGCCGTGACGCCGACCGTCGAGTTACAGCCGATCCCTCTTGCCGAGCGGCTCCGACCCCACTTCTTTTCGCAGAACTCATCTCCTGAGTCCGCGCCCCCGGTCGCGAGTCCGCCCAAGCGGTTCTGGACCGCCGCCGGCGAGATGGTGCTGCTGGAGGTCCTACCGTGGGCCTACAACCGCTATATCGCCGACGAGCCGTTCGCGCGGATCTCGTGGCACACGGTCAGCGAGAACTTCAAGGCGGGCTTCGGATTCGACAGCGACAACTTCAACATCAATCAGTCGCAGCATCCGTACCACGGCAGCCTCTTCTTCGAGGCCGGCCGCTCCAACGGCTACGACTACTGGGAATCCGGCCTCTTCACACTCGCGGGCAGTTTCATCTGGGAGTGCTGCATGGAAAACACGCAGCCGGCCTGGAACGACCTGGTCAACACCACGCTCGGCGGGATGACGCGGGGCGAGGTCTCGCATCGCCTCGCCACGGTCATCCTGGACAACACTGCCAGCGGGTCCGACCGGTTCTGGCGCGAGCTCGGCGCCGCGGTCATCAATCCCGTGGGAGCTTTGAGTCGTCTCGTGCACGGCGACATGACGCGCGACTTCCCGAATTCCGAGGAACGGTACCCGGACGGGTTCGCCGTGAGCACCGAGGTCGGCTACCGGAGGGTCGACCTTCCCGCCGGGACGCTCGATCAGGCGCTCGTTTCCCTCTCGGCCCGCTACGGCGATCCGTTCGCAGGCGACATCGTCAAGCCTTTCGACTCGTTCTGGGCGGGACTGGACCTGACTTTCCCCAAGGGCTCGACGATCTCCCGTCTCGAGGAACGCGGGATCCTCAAGGGCTGGGAGCTGACCGACAACACGGCCACGGTGCGGCACATCTTCGGCTTTTCGCAGGAGTACGAGTACATCAACAACGCCTCGCAGGTCTTCGGGGCCCAGCTCCTGGGCGCCGGCCTGCTCTCGCGCTACAAGCTGAGCGAGTCTCTCTTCCTCGTCAGCGACACCGACGTGCTCGCCGCGCCGCTCGCCGGCATCCAGACCACCAACTTCGAGAGCCCGCAGACTGGACGCAACTACGATTACGGACCCGGAGGAGGGCTGCGCGCCGCGGTGCGATTCTTCGGAGGCGGGCAGGAGTACATGGCCGTGGGCTACGGAGTGCTCTGGGAGCACACGGTCAACGGCGTCTCCGAGAACAACACGCTCCAGTTCTTCCGGGCCAACGGTCACGTGCCGATCACCGACGTGCTCGGCGTCGGCGGCGGCTGGTGGTGGTACAGCCGGCAGACCACATACACGCGCTTCGCCGAGGTCCGGAGGACGCAGTCGGAGTGGCGTCTGTTCCTGAGCGTGAGCTTCGGACGATCGGGCTTGCGTATGCCGAAGGTCTAGGCGAACGACGCCGCCGAACGTCTAGCCCGGGTGCGTCGGAAGCGTGCCGGCGGGCTCCGGAGCGGCCGGGGCGTGCAGCTTGTAGAGCGCGTTGCGGCGCTCACCGCAGGTCGCACACGTGCCGATGGGATGGTCCGAGCGCAATCCGTCGCGGATCCGCCGCAGCGGCTCGCCGGCGGCGATGTCGGAGAGCGTGTTCGCCGGGTAGAAGCCGATCGGGTTCTCCTCCCAATAGATACACGGATTGACCGCGCCGTTGGGACGCACGACGTAGTTGCGGTCCGGATAGGCGCACCCGTAGAGGCGCTGGTTGCGGCGGTAGCGCCAGTACTCCGGGCGGTCGAGCCCGGCCCGGAGACGGAACGCCTCGCGCCGGATCCGGCCGACGAGGCCCCTGGGCAGGTCCTCCGGCGGCTCGTAATCGGGGTAGGAGGAGATTCGCAGCCCCAGGTGCACGGCCTCGCGCGCTGCGGAGGCGAGCTCCGCGTTCAACTCGCGAGGCTCGATGTCGGAGAGCATCTCGGGTCCGACGTCGACGCCGACCGTCGGCGAGACGTACCGGACGTCGATCTCGCGCGCCCCGTGGGCCGCGGCGAAGGCCGGCAGATCCTGCAGCTCGCGGCGGTTGGACTTCATCCACGTGAAGATGATCCGCAGGTGCGGGGTCTTCGACTTCGCCTCGCGCTTGACGCGCGCCAGCGTGTCGAGGCAGGAAATCAGGCGGTCCCACTTCGCCGGGACGCGGATCTTCTCGTAGACCTCTTTCGTGACGCCGTCGATCGAGGCCGCCACCGTCGTCACGTGCCCGTCGATCAGGGCTTTCGCGGTGGGCTCGGTCAGCGCCAGCAGGTTCGACGGGAACCACAGGTCCGGCACGCCGTAGCGCCCGGCGATCGCGACGAGCTCCTTGAACTTCGGGTGGATCATGGGTTCGGCGGCGCAGCCGAGGGCCACCCGCCAGGCCTTCGGAAAGAGATCCGCGGCGATCTTCTCGAAGACGTCGACGGGCATGTTTCCGTCCGAGGACAGCTGCGTGTCGAACGGGGGGAACACGAGCCGGTCCGTGTTCGCGAAGTAGCACATCACGCACTTCAGGTTGCAGCGCGACGTGAGGTCCATGATGACGTTCAGAGGCCGGTCCACGGCCGGATTATGTCATTCCGTCTCGCCGCTCGCCGACGAAGACGGTGAAGATCGCGGGCGCCACACCCGTGGCCGCGAGATCGGCTTCGGCCGCGCAGAGGACTTCCAGAAGCCGTTCGTCCTCGCCCGCACGAAATCGGGTCGCGAATCCGCTCAGAAGCAGATGGAGAAGACCGCCGCCTCCGGAGAGCTCGACGCGCCTCGCGAAAGCCCGGCGAGCGAGCGGCAGAATCTCCTCGCTGCGCGCGGCCTCGGCGGGGAGCTCACGCGCGAGCCTCGCCGCGTTCACGCGCTCGCGGACCCACGCGATCCGACCGGACTCGGGATCGCGCCGGAGATGCTCGGGCAGGAGCCGAAAGTAGCGGTCCACCATCTGCCACGTCTGCTCGCCGTGTTGAAACCGCGCGGGTCCCGTGTAGTCCGAGAAGACGACGCGGCCGCGAGGCGAAAGTTGAGCCGTGATGCGGGCGTACAGATCCTCGAGACCGACCACGTGGTGCAGGAGTCCTTCCGCCAGGACCGCGTCCCATGGCCCGGCCGGGATCCCGTCGCGCTCCGGGTCGAGCACCGCGTAAGAGATGGTCGGAAGGTGAAGTCTCTCGGCCTGCAGCCGCGCGCGCGCGACGGCGTCTGGATCCGCGTCAACGGAAAGAATCCTCTCTATCCCGCTGTGACGCGCCAGCGCGCGCTCGAGATAGCCGGGGCCGCAATTCAAGACGAGGACGTTGCGCAGGGTCGCACCCAGGTGATGCAGCCGCACGTGGGAGAGCCAGTCCTGGTCCGGGTTGCCCGTCGCCGTGCGGTTCAAGTGGCGCTGCAGCGCCGCGGACGGCACCCAGAACGGCAAGCCGGGATCGGCAACGGTCACGCGGCCCTCCGAAGGCGCCGGCGGCGAACCACGGCGGCGGTCAGGACGACGAGCGTGGAGGTCGAGATCCAGACTCCCGCGCGAAAGCCCGGCGGCGAATAGCGCAGGTGAACGCTGGTCTTTCCGGGCGGCAGCCGGAGCGCGAGAAAAGGTCCGTTGGCCCGGAAGACCGGAAGGGACAGGCCTCTTCCGTGTTCCGCCGACCAGCCTCCATCCTGGACGATCGAGAGCACGACCCAGGCGTCGGGGCCCTC
>JBKOVK010000228.1:0-6558 GCA_046724475.1 Acidobacteriota bacterium
GTCCAGACGACGACGAAATCGCCCTTTCGGTCCGCGGCCACCCAGGGGTCGTACTGGTCGCCCGTCGTCGAGCTGACCGCGAACTCCCCGGAGGTCGGGTTCCCGCTCGCGTCGAACAGGCGAGCCGCGATTCCGTCTCCATCCGCGTCGGGCGTCTCCCAGGCGACGACGAAATTGCCCACGCCGTCCATGGCCACCGACGAAGCGATCTGGATCCCCGCGGTGCTGGTGTTGACGGGAATCTCCGGGCTCAGCGGCGGTCCCACCGCGAGCGCGGCCGTCGAAGGAATCAGGGCGAACGCGGCGAGCAGGACCGAGCGGCGCATGCTTCCCTCCCCCGAAACTGCCCGAATCATACCGATGGGGAAGTGCGCCGCAACCGCCAGAAATCTCACCCGTGTCCGGCGCCGGGCGACGGCGTTACCGCGTCGCCGCCGCCGCCGCGAAGGTCTGGAGCGCCTCGACGCCGCCCGCGATCATCTCGTCCGACACGGAGAAGCTGAAGCGCAGGCGTCCTTCTCCCTCGGGACCAAACACGATCCCGGGCACGGTCGCGACCTTCGCGCCGTCGAGCAGAGCCCGCGCGGCCTCACGCGAATCGGCCGGCAGCCACGACGGCGTCTTCGGGAAGAGGTAGAGCGCCGCGCGCGGTTTCTCGAGCTCGAAGCCCGCGGCCTGGAGCCCCTCGACGAGGCGATCGCGGCGCGACCGGTACCCGTCGCGCCACGCGGCGACGAACTCGGTGCCCCGGGTCAGGGCTTCGACAGCCGCCCACTGGGTGGGAGTCGAAACGCCGTTGGTCGTGTAGAGCACGACGGTCTTGACGGGAGTCTGGTAGCGCTTGGGCGCGACAACGTAGCCCAGGCGCCATCCCGTCATGGAATAGCTCTTCGAAAGCGTGAAGCAGGAAAGCGTTCGCTCCCACATTCCCGGCAGCGACGCGATGGCGACGGGCGGCTCGCCTTCGTAGACCAGGTCTTCGTAGGCCTCGTCCGAGATGACGGCCAGTCCGCGCTCGCGCGCGAACGCGGCGACTTCCTCGGTCTCGGCGCGTGAAAAGACATCGCCGGTCGGGTTGGCCGGCGAGTTCCAGTAGAGGACCTTCGTCTTCGGCGTCACGAGCGCGGACAGCGTGGACGAGAAGCCCTTGCGCCGCGCCGCCGCGGTGGGGACGAGGACGGACTTGGCCTCGTGAAACGCGACGAGGTCCACGATCGGCGTCCAGTACGGCGAGAACATCAGGACCTCGTCGCCGGGCTCGAGCAGCGTCGCGAACGACGCGAAGAGTCCCTGCATCCCGCCGTTGACGACGATCGGGCTCTCCTCCTCGGCCGGAATGCGGTTGCGCGAGCGGACCTTCTCCAGGATCGCCTTGCGCAGCTCGGGAATTCCGGACGAGGGCGCGTAACGCGTCTGGTTGCGCGCGAGCGCGTCGGTCATCGCGCCCTTGATGGCATCCGGCGAATTCATCCACGGCTCGCCGCCCTCGAAGCGCCAGACCTTTTGACCCGACGCCAGCAGCTCCATCACGCGGTTGCGAACCTTGACGATTTCCGAGAAGCCGACGCTCTCGAAGCGCCGGGCCGGACGCGGAAACGGACCTTCGGTCATTGAGTCAACCTCAGATGACGGTCCGGCGGCCCGGACCCATCAGGAAATAGAGAATCATTCCGATCACCGGAAGGAGGATGACGAGGATGACCCAGAGCAGCTTCGTGCCGGTGTCGGCGCCGCTTTTCAGGATCGAAACGATCGCAATGATGTCGAGCACCGTGACGAGGATCCAGAGCAGGGGATGACCGAACATCGCTGCCTCCTTCGCCTCTCTACAACTTCTCCGAGATCGCCTTCTGCTGCGTGAACAAGTAGAGATACTCGCGGCCGCCCGCTTTCGAATCCGTACCGGACATGTTGAAGCCGCCGAACGGGTGAACGCCGACGAGCGCTCCCGTGCACTTGCGGTTCAGATAGAGGTTGCCGACGTGCAGCTCGCGCTTGCCGCGCTCGAGCCGCTCGCGCACGCGCGAGTAGAGCGAGCCGGTCAGGCCGTACTCGGAATCGTTGGCGACGCGGACGCCTTCCTCGAAGTTGTTGACCTTCAACACCGCGAGCACCGGGCCGAAGATTTCCTCGCGGGCGATGCGCGCCTTCGGCTTGACGCCGTCGACGATCGTCGGCATGACGAAGTATCCGGACTTGGGCCCGGCCTTGCCGCCCGCGACGACCCGGCCCTCCTTCTTGCCGATCGCGACGTACTCCAGGATCTTCTTCTGGGCGCCTTCGTTGATGACGGCGCCGACCGTGTTCTTCGGGTCGCGCACGTCGCCGACGGACAGGGCCTTCGTCTTCGCGACGACGCGAGAGAGGAGATCCTTGTGCACCTTCTGATGGACGATCAGGCGCGAGCACGCCGAGCACTTCTGTCCCTGGAAGCCGAACGCGGCGGCCACGATCCCGTTGGCCGCCTCCTCGACGTCCGCGGTTTCGTCGACGAGGATGAAGTCCTTGCCGCCCATCTCGAGAATCGCGCGCTTGATCCAGAGCTGTCCGGGTACGACGCGCCCGGCCTTCTCGCTGATCTGCACGCCAACGGCGCGCGAGCCGGTGAAGGCCACGAGCCGAGTCTTCGGGCTCTCGACGAGGGCGTTGCCGACCGTCGAGCCGCCGCCCGTCAAGAAGTTCAAAACGCCGTCCGGCACGCCGGCCTCTTCGCACGCTTCCACGAACATCGTGGCGATCCCGGCGGCGTCGGAGGAGGGCTTGAGGACCACCGTGTTGCCCGCGACGAGCGCGGCGGCCGTCATGCCGGTCAGGATCGCAAGGGGAAAGTTCCACGGCGGGATGACGACGGCGACTCCCATGGGGATGTGCTCGAGGTCGTTCTGCTCCCCCGGATACGGAGTCAGCGGCTGGGGCTGCGCGAGCCGCTCCATCTCCCGGGCGTAGAACTCGCAGAAGTCGATCGCCTCGGCCGTGTCGCCGTCGGCCTCCGCCCAGGACTTGGACTCCTCGAGCACCATCATCGCGGAGAACTCGTGCTTGCGGCGGCGCAGGATCGACGCGATCCGAAGGACCAGCGCCGCGCGCTCTTCGGCCGGGGTGCGACTCCAGGCCGGGAAGGCCTTCGTTGCCACGTCCAGGGCTTTCGCCGCGTCGGCGGCGGTTCCTTCGGGGAAGCGGCCGATGATCTGCCGGAAGTCGCAGGGATTGCGCGACTCGAAGGTCTTCTTCGCGCCGACGCGCTTTCCTCCGATCCGATTCTGGCCCTGAATCGGCAGTCGTTTTTCCACGGTGGTCAGTGCCGCGCGGAAGGCCTTGGCGTTGGCTTCGACGGAGAAATCCGTCAGCGGCTCGTTGCGGAATTCAGGGAGCAAATTCAGATCCTCCGGAGCGGAAGCCTATCAATCTTCAGGAGTTTGCGGCGGACGGCCTTGACGCCGGCCCGGCGGCGTAATACTAAGGGTGGCGATGGTTGTGTTCCGGGCGGCCGCCTGCTGTTGTCCGACCCGCCTCGAGGGTCTGGCCGCTCCCGGTCCATCGACTTAGAAACTTCCCGACGCAGACAGGACCTGAAGCCCGCCGGACCCCGGCGGGCTTCGTCGTTTTTGGAGGCATGCGGTTGAACCAAAGGGATTCGAGGCGGCGCAGCGAAGGACGGAGCCGATGAGCGCTCCGCACAGGATCGCTCCGTTTTCGCGCGCCGGGGGCGGCGTCGGACTTCTCGAAGCCGTGGGCGCCACTCCTCTGCTCGAGCTTTCGCGCGTCGGCCGCGAAGTGCCGGGGCTGCGTCTCCTCGTCAAGGCCGAGCACTTGAATCCCTGCGGCAGCGTGAAGGATCGGCCCGTGCGCGCGATGCTCTTGGGTGGAATCGCGTCGGGCCGGCTCAGGCCCGGAAAGACGATCCTGGAGGCGACCTCCGGCAACACCGGCATCGCCAACGCGATGCTCGGCGGCGCGCTCGGATATCCGGTCACTCTCTACATGCCGGCCAGCGCTTCTCCCGAACGCCGGGCGATCCTGACGGCCTGCGGCGCGCGGCTCGTTCTGACGGATCCGCTGGAGGGAACCGACGGCGCGATCCGCGCGGCTCGGCGTGCGGTCGAGGAACGGCCGGCGGCGTATTTCTATCCGGACCAGTACTCCAATCCGGCCAACTGGAGCGCGCACTTCGAGACGACGGGCCCGGAGATCTGGGCGCAGACGCGGGGGAAGGTTACCCACTTCGTCGCCGGTCTCGGCACGTCGGGAACCTTCGTCGGGGTGACGCGCTTTCTCAAGACGAGAAATCCGGCGGTGCGCTGCGTCTCGTTGGAGCCCGACGGGCCGATGCATGGCCTCGAGGGCATGAAGCACATGGCGAGCGCGATCGTGCCGCCCATCTACGATCCCACGCTCGCCGACGAGCGGATCGCGATGGCGACGGAGGAGGCTTACGCGATGTGCCGCCGCCTCGCGCGCGAAGAGGGGCTCTTCGTGGGACCCTCCGCCGGTGCCAACGTCGCGGCGGCGATTCGGGTTGGCCGGGCGGCGGCGCAGCCGGCCGTGGTCGTCACGGTTCTCTGCGACGGAGGAGAGCGGTATCTCTCCGAGGATTTCTGGAAGCAACCATGATCGCGCCCGAGAGCGTGCTCGAAGAGATCCGCCGCCACGGCGCGGAGGCCTACCCGGAGGAGTGCTGCGGGGCTCTCCTCGGCGTGAAGGTGGACGGAGAAGTCCGCGTCCGCCGCACCGAGCGTGTGACGAACCGCCGGACGGACCAGCGGGAACGCCGCTTCTTCATCGATCCCAGAGACTACGGGGCGCTGGAACGGATTGCCGAGGAGGAGGGGCTATCCCTCCTCGGGATCTATCACTCCCACCCCGACCATCCCGCCGCTCCCTCGGAGTACGACCGGGAACACGCGTTCCCGTTTTTTCATTACCTGATCGTGGCCGTCGAAGCGGGCCGCCCGCGGGACATGACGTGCTGGATCCTCTCGGAGGACCGCGGTACGTTCGAACGCGAGCCACTGCGCTCCGACGGCGAGGAGTAACACCATGCCGAAGATTCACCTTCCCACACCGCTGCGGCCTTATGCGGACGACGCGGCCACTGTCGAGGTCGGCGGCGGGACCGTCGCCGAGGCTCTCGAGTCGCTCGTGTCGCGGCACTCGGCCCTGCGCCCGCACCTCTTCGACGGATCGGGGAAGCTGCGGTCGTTCGTCAACGTGTACCGCAACGACGAGGACGTCCGCCATCTCGCTCGCGAGAAGACGGCTCTCTCCGACGGCGATACGCTATCGATCGTGCCGTCCATCGCCGGTGGTTCCTCCGCGCCGTTCTCACCCGAAGAGATCCGTCGCTACGCGCGCCACCTGATCCTGCCGGGAGTCGGACCGGAGGGCCAGGCGAGACTGAAGGCGGCGCGCGTTCTCCTCGTGGGTGCGGGAGGCCTCGGCTCGCCCGCCGCGCTCTACCTCGCCGCCGCCGGCGTCGGAACTCTCGGGCTCGTGGATTTCGATGCCGTGGACGAGTCCAACCTCCACCGCCAGGTTCTGTTCGGAAGCGCGGACGTGGGGCGGTCCAAGCTCGCCGCGGCGAGCGAGCGGCTCGCGCAGACGAACCCGCACGTCCGCGTCGTCCCATTCGAGGAGCGCCTGACCTCGAAAAACGCCCTGGAGATCCTGAAGGACTTCGAGGTCGTCGCCGACGGAACGGACAACTTCGCCACGCGCTATCTCGTCAACGACGCGTGCGTTCTGCTGGGCAAGCCCAACGTCTACGCCTCGATCTTCCGTTTCGAGGGTCAGGCGTCGGTCTTCTGGGCCGAGAAAGGCCCCTGCTATCGATGCCTGTTCGCCGAGCCGCCGCCGCCGGACCTCGTTCCGTCCTGTGCCGAGGGAGGAGTCCTCGGAGTCCTGCCGGGACTACTCGGCGTCCTCCAGGCGACCGAGACGATCAAGCTGATCCTGGGAACGGGCGAGCCCCTGATCGGGCGGCTCTTGCTGGTCGACGCGCTCGCGATGCGCTTCCGGGAGATGCGCGTGCGGAAGGATCCGGAATGCGTCGTCTGCGGGCCCAGCCCCACGGTGACCGCCTTGATCGACTACGACGAGTTCTGCGCCGGGCCTAGGCCTCTGGTATCGTCTTCGTTGATGCCCGGTGTCCAGGAAGTGTCCGTCGAAGAGCTGAAGGCGAGGCGCGACCGCGGCGAGTCCCTGGTCCTGGTCGACGTTCGGGAGCCGCGCGAGTGGGCGATCTCGGACCTCCCGGACTCGGTCAAGATCCCGTTGGGGACGCTGCCGCAAAGCCTGGACAAACTCTCGAAAAACGACGAGATCGTGGTCTACTGCCGCACCGGCGGCCGGAGCGGCAATGCCGTCCAGTTTCTGACGCAACACGGCTTCGACAAGGCGAAGAACCTCGTCGGCGGCATCAACATGTGGGCGGAACGGATCGACCCTTCGATGGCGCGGTACTAAACGCGGCCGGACGTCCCCCGGTCCGGTGAACGGTGGGGGAATGGACCAAAGTCCCAGGGCGATTTCGCGAAGGAAGACGGGGCGGCCCCACCCCCG
>JBKOVK010000072.1:0-9456 GCA_046724475.1 Acidobacteriota bacterium
GCGGCGAACGCCCCGAGCAACCGGACGATCAGACGGCGGCCGCCGGCCGACTCGTCGAGGATCTCGTCCATCGCGCGCACTCCCCAGACCGCCACCGACGGGTCCATGGCCCGAACGGTCCGGCGCACGCTGGCGACCATGGCAGATGCCGGAACGCGCGTGCGCACGAGCAGGCTCGTGTAAGACATCGGCAGCTGCGCTTCCGGGACGTACATCTGCGGAGACGCCGGTGCATCGAGCGCCCGCTCGTGCACGTCGCCGACCACGCCGACGATCTCGAAGGAGGGCGGACAGTTTGCGGAGTCGCGGCAGAACCCGATCCGGAGATGGCGTCCGATCGGGTCTTCGCCCGGAAAGTAGTCGCGCGCGAAGGCCTCGTTCACGACGACGGACAACGGCGCGCCGGCGCGGTCGCTTTCGGAGAGGAATCGTCCCGACTTGCGGGGAATCCTCAGGGCTTCGAAGTAGCCGGGAGCGACCCATCGCATCTCGGCCGAGTACTCGTCGCCACGCGGCATCGGACGACCTTCGACCGTAAATCCGTTGTCGAAACTGTCGTTGGTGACCGGAAGATGGCTGATGAAAGTCGCCGACTCCACGCCCGGGAGCGCCTCCGTCTGAGCGCGAACCCGCTCGAAAAACCGGGTCCACTGGTCGGGCTCGGGGTATTGGGCGGTGGGGAGGTTCAGGTTCATCGCGAGGAGATTCCGGCTGTCGAATCCGGGAGCGACTTCGGACAGCTTCGCGAGGCTCCGCAGCAGCAGTCCCGCTCCGGTCAGCAACATCAGGCAGAGCGCCACTTCCGACGCGACGAAGGCCGCCGTCGTGCGGTGTGCGCCGGCGGTTCGGCTGCCGGCTCCCCGAAGGACGCCCTCGACTTCACGCCGAGTGGCCTGCCACGCTGGGGCAAGCCCGAAAATCACGCTCGCGGCGACGGCAAGAGCCAGAGAAAATCCGAGGACGGCCGGTTCGATGCCGCCGGGGGAACGGGGAAGGACTTTCGATATCTCGCCCGAAAGCGACGCGACGATCCAGACCGCGCCGAGGACGCCGAGGACCGCTCCTCCCAGGGAGAGCACCAGGCTCTCCGTCAGGAGCTGACGGATCAGGCGACGCCGGCCGGCTCCCAGCGCGACGCGCACGGCGATCTCCCGGTGCCGGCGGTTGGCGCGCGCGAGCAGCAGGTTACCGACGTTCGCGCAGGCGATCAGCAGCACGAACCCGGCGGCGCCGGCCAGCAGGAGGAGCATGGGACGCGACTCGCCGACGATGTCCGGCGCGAGCGGCAGCAGTTCGGCACGCCAGCCTTTGTTGAAGTCGGGATACGCCTGGTCGAGGTCGCGGCTGATGGCATCCATCTCGGCGCGCGCGGCGGCGAGCGTCGCGTTCGGCCGGATGCGCCCGATGACGGAGAGCCACTTGGATCCGCGGCTCTGGAGATCCTGCGCGGTCAGAGCGAGCGGCGCCCAGATGTCGGATCGACGCAGGGGAGGGAACTCGAGGTCCGCCGGAAGAATGCCGACGACCGCGTGGGGCGCGCCGTTGATCTGGATCGAGCGTCCGACCACCGACGGATCGGCGGCGAAGCGGGAGCGCCAGTATCGATCCGAGAGGAGAACGACGCGGTCCCGGCCGGGCTCTTCCTCCTCCTGGGCAAAGCCCCGCCCGGCGGCCGTGCGGATGCCCAGGAGCGGGAGCAGGCTCGGCGACACGAACGCCACGCGGACGCGTTCGGCGTCCTCCGCGGAACGCAGGTTCACACCCGCGGCGCTGTAGGCGGACATGCCCTCCAGCGTGCGGGCGCGGCGCCGCCAGTCCGCGAAGTTGGCCGGCGAGACTCCCGTGTGCCACTCGCCCTTGGTCTGTCCGAGGTCGACGAGCCGTTCCGGGTCGGCCACCTGGAGGGGCCGAAGGAGGACGGCATGGACGATCGAGAACATGGCCGTGTTGGCGCCGATCCCGAGCGCGAGGGTCAGCAAGGCCGCGACGGTGAAGCCCGGCGAGCGCGCGAGTCCGCGCAGCGCGTATCGCAGGTCCTGGATCATTCGGGCCTCAGCGCCGCCGCGGGATCCACGCGGGTGGCGCGCCGGGCGGGAAGGGCGCAGGCGGCGGCGGCGATCGCCAGGAGGAGGATCGCGGCGAAACCGTACGCCTGCGGATCCGCGGGCGAGACGGCGAAGAGCGACGAGGAAAGCAGCCGCGACACCGGAATGGCCAGGGCGAGGCCCGCCGCGATGCCGGCGGCCGTCAGGGCGACGCCACGTCCGGCGACGTGCCGCAGGATGTCGGCGCGGGAGGCGCCGAGCGCCATCCGGATCCCGATCGCGCGAAGCTCCTGCGCGACCATCTCGGCCAGCGTCCCGTAGAGCCCGATCCCGGCGAGGACGGCGGCGAAGACGGCGAACAGAGCGAAGAGCAGAGCCAGGAACCTTCGGCCCGCGAGTGCCGCACCGCGCACATCGCCCATCGTGCGCACGCTTCCGGTCGGCACGTCGGGATCGACCTCGCGGATCGCCCGCCGGACCTCCGGCGCGGCCGCGAGGGGGTCGATCGAAGTCCGGGTCACGAGGTTGGCGTTGTTGAGGAGGTTCGACAGCATGTTGGCCGGAATCTGGGCGATCGGCGCGTACAGCGTTCCGGGTGCGTCCTCCTCGAGCGAGAAGTGCTTGACCGATCCGACGACGCCGACGATCTCCGCCTCCCGGGTTTCGCTGACCGCGTCCTCGAGGATCAGTCGCGATCCCACGGGATCCACACCTGGGAAGAGAGCCCGCGCGAGGGCCTCGTCGAGGATCACCACTCCGGGAGCCGAGGCATTGTCCCTGTCCGTGAAGTCGCGGCCGCGGCGCACGGGGATGCCGAGCGTCGTGAAGAATCCGGGATCCACCCAGCGGTTTTGTGCGCCGGGCTTGCGGGACGGATCCGACTCCGGCCGGCCCGCGATGGAAAAATCCATGCGCGCGTTCATGGCTGAGAGCGGCAGCACGGAGGTCGCGCCGGCCGATGCGACGCCCGGGAGGCTCTCCAGCCGCAACCGGACGTTTTGAAAGAAACGCCTCGCGGATTCGGGGTCGGGGTAGGTCGTCTTCGAGAGCGTGGCGCGGACGGCCAGGACGTTCTCCGGCGAAAAGCCCGGATTCACGGCGAGCAGGCGCGCGAAGCTCTTCGACAGGAGCCCCGCGGCCGAAAGCAACGTCAGGGAAAGTGCGACCTGGGCGAGGACGAACGCCCGGCGCGGACCGATGCGGCGGCCGACAGTGTCTCCGTAGCGACCGAGGTTGCCGATGGCGGGGACGTTTGCGGCCAGGGCGGCCGGCGCGAGCGAGCACAACAGCGCGCACGTCATTGCCGCGGCGGCCGTGAACGCGAGCACGCCGGCGTCGATCGCTGCGTCGCCGGCTCGAGGCAGGCTCGTCGGAGCCAGAGCGAGCAGCGCCTTGACCGCGAACGGAGCCAGAGCGACGGCGGCCGCTCCACCGGCGGCCGCGAGGACCGCGGCTTCGAGGAAGACCGGCGTCACGAGCCGCCCGCGGCTGGCGCCGAGAGCCTTGCGGATCGCCATCTCGTGGCGGCGTCCGTGGCCTCGGACGAGCGTGAGGGCGGCGAGGTTGGCGCACGCCACGAGAAGAAGAAGGACGACCGCGCCGGAAAGGATCCACAGCGTCGGGCGCGATCCTCCGACGATCTCGTCGGTCAGCCGAAGGACGCGAGGCCGCGTGAGCTTTCCGTTCTCGGCGGGGTATCTCTGACGGAGGGTTTCGGTGATCGCGGCGAGCTCGGACGCGACCTGCGGCGGTTCCACCCCGGGCTGGACCCGTCCGAACACGCGGAGGAAGTTGGAGCCGCGCTCCGTGTGTCGCGGGTCGCCGGCCAGCGAGACCGGGACGGCGACTTCGGCGTCGTCGGCACCCGGAAAAAGGAACCGGGGCGGCAGCACGCCGACGACCGCGAACGATTCGCCGTTGAGAACGAGCGTGCGGCCCAGGACTCCCGGGTCGGCCCCGAACCGGCGCTTCCACAGTCCGTGGGAGATCACGGCCACGCGCGCGGCCTCGGGCTCCGCGTCGGAATGCCCGAGAGCTCGCCCCAGGATCGCGGACGTCCCGAGGGTGGAGAAGGCGTTGCCCGTCACTCGAACTGCGGAGAGCCGCTCGGGCTCGCCTTCGCCGGTGAGCGTCGGTCCCCACGGCGTGAAGCCGGCGAGCTCCTCGAAGCCGCGGAGCGCAGCCCGTGTGTCCTGGAAGTTCGGGATCGAGTAGAAGGCCTTGTCCCGATCCACCCGCGTGGCCCACACCCAGACGAGCCGGCCGGGCTCGCGGTACGGCAGGGGCTGGAGCAGCACGGCGCGAACCACCGAGAAGATCGCCGTGTTGGCGCCGATCCCGAGGGCGAGGACGAGGACGGCGGCGGCGGAGAAGCCGGGAGAACGCCGCAGGGCGCGGAGGGCCACGCGCAGGTCCCGGAAGATCGTCATCGTTCGGCTCCCGGGGCCGGCATCTCTACTCCTGCCGCAGCGCCTTAGTGGGATCGATGCGCGTCGCGCGGCGCGCCGGGATGGAAGCCGCGAGGAGGGCGACGCCGAAGAGGAGCGCCGCGACGCCGGCGTACGTGACGGGGTCCGCCGGCCGCACGCCGTAGAGCAACGATTCCAGCGAGCGGGAGGCCAGGAAGGCGCCGGCGACTCCGGCGGCGATTGCGATGCCCGTCAGGCCGAGGACCTCGCGGAGCACGAGCCGCAGGACGTCGACCCGGGCGGCGCCCAGCGCCATGCGGATGCCGATTTCCTGCGTGCGCTGCGCCACGGTGTATGCCATGACGCCGTAGATGCCGATCGATGCCAGCGCCATCGCGACGAAGCCGAAGAGCGTCAGCAGGAACGTCCGGAAACGGGGCTGGCCCAGTGAGTCCGCGACGACCGCGTCGAGCGTCTGGAGCGAGTAGACCGGCTGTTCGGAATCCAGCGCCGCGACGGCCGTGCGAACCTCCGCGGACAGGCTGCGTGAATCGCGGCGCGTACGGACGAGGGCCGCGATGCCGCCGGTCGGCCGCTGCGCGAACGGCATGTACATCTGCGGTCCGGGCGCGCGATCCGGGCTCGTGTCCCGCGTGCCCGCGGCGATTCCGACGATCGTGGCCCAGTCTTCGGGCTTCGCGTCGCGGCCGGCGAGCGTGATTCTCTTCCCCAGAGCGTCCTCGCCCGGGAAGTACGTGTTCGCCATCGCCTCACTGACGACGGCCACGCGCGGAGCGCCGGAAGCGTCCGCGTTGGTGAAGCCGCGGCCCCGAAGGATAGGGATGCGCAGGAGCGAGAAGTAATCCGGGCTGACCGAGTTGTAGCGGGCCGACATCACCTTGCCGGGCTCGGTCGTCCGGCCCTCGATCTGGAAGGCCAGCAGCATCGTCCGGTCCTGCGTGAGCGGCAGGCCCGTGACCGTGGCCACTCCATCGACGCCCGGAAGCGCGCGCACCTTCTCGAGCAGCCGGTCGTGAAACGCGACCACGTCGGGATCCTTGCCGTAGCGGGCCTCGGGCAGATCCAGCTGGAACGTGAAGACGTCCTTCGTGTCGAAGCCGAGGCGGGCGTGCTTCAGCCGCGAGAAGCTCTGGACCAGGAGCGCGGCGCCGACGACCAGGACCAGCGACAGGGCGACCTCGGCCCCGACGAGGATCCGGCGCACCCGGCCACTCCCGCGCTGGGAGGCGGACGAGCGGTCGCGGAGCATCTCGGAGAGCGCCGCTCGCGTGACCTGCCACGCCGGCGCCATGCCGAAAGCCAGCCCGGTCACCAGCGCCGAGCCGACCGCGAAGAGAGCGACCGGCAGGTCCAGCTTCACCTCCGAGAGCCGCGGGATGTCCGGGGGCGCGAGAGCCTTGAGCAGGTCCACGCCCCACAGGGCGAGCAGGATCCCGGCGGCGCAGCCGCCCAGTGAAAGCAGCACGCTCTCTGTCAGGAGCTGTCGAAGGAGCCGTCCGCGTCCCGCGCCCAGCGCGGCTCGCACGGCGATCTCCTTCTCCCGCGAGGAGGCGCGCGCGAGGAGCATGTTCGCGACGTTGCCCGCGGCGATCAGCAGCACCACCACGACGGCGCCGAGCAGAGCGTAGAGGGCGGGCCGCACCGACCCGACCATCTGCTCCTGCGCCGGCACGAGCCGCGCGCCGAAGCCCTTGTCGCTGTCGGGGTGCTCGCGCTCGAGTCTCGCGGCCAGGGCCTCGAAGTCGGCACGCGCAGTCTCCAGTGTGACGCCCGGGCGCAGGCGTCCGACGAGACCCAGGTAGTGGCCCTGGCGGTTGTCGAGGGCGAAGCCGCGCGAGGTCGGGACGAAGACCTCGGTGCCCGGGTCCAGGTTATAGAGGGGGAGCCCCGCCGGCACGACGCCGATGATGGTGAACGACGAGCCGTCGAGAGTGATCGCGGAGCCGACGACGCGGGGATCCCGGCCGAAGCGCCGCGTCCAGAGGTTCGACGCGATGACCGCGAGAGCGTCCTTACCCGCGGCGTCTTCGCCGGTTGCGAACGTGCGGCCCACCAGCGGCCGCACACCCCGCAGCTTGAAGAAGTCGGCTGAAACCAGCGCCGCCCGGAGCCGTTCGGGGGCCTCGCCCCCGCTGGAGTTGAACGTCCAGTCGGAGTAGGCCGCCATCGTCTCCATCGTGCGGTTCTGATCGCGCCAGTCGCGAGCGACCGGCGGCGCGAACGGGATCTCTTCGCGGAGCTGGCCCTGGCGCTCGGACTTCTCCCACACCTGCACGATCCGCTCGGGCTCGGTGTAGGGGAGGGGGCGCAGGAGGATGCCCCGCACGACACTGAAGATCGCGGTGTTCGCGCCGATTCCGAGGGCCAGCGTCGCGATCGCGACGGCCGTGAACCCGGGATTCTTGGTCAGCCAGCGAAGGGCGTAGCGGAGGTCCTGGCGAAGGGTCGTCATCGCGGTTCCCCGGCTAGCTGACGCGGTAGCCGCTCTCCTTGAGCTCCTCTTCCGAGTGCGCGCGCTCTTCGCCCTTCTCTTCCTCGACCACGCGGCCGTCGAAGAGGTGGATCGTGCGCTGGGCGTGCTTGGCGAATCGCGGATCGTGCGTGACCATGCAGATCGTGGCGCCGGCGCGGTGCAGGTCCTGGAGCAGGCCCATGACCGCCTCTCCGTTGACCGAGTCGAGGTTTCCGGTGGGCTCGTCGGCCAGGAGAATCAGCGGGGAGCCGGCGATGGCCCGAGCCACAGCCACGCGCTGCTGCTGGCCTCCCGACAGCTGCGACGGGAAGTGCTTCATGCGGTGCGCCATGCCGACTTTCTCGAGCGATTCGTGCACACGCTTCTTGCGCTCGTGGGCGGGCATGCCGCGGTAGGTCAGCGGGAGCTCGACGTTCTCGTAGACCGATAGGTCGCCGATCAGATTGAAGCTCTGGAAGATGAACCCGATCTCGCGGTTGCGGATACGCGCGCGCTCGGAGAGCGTCAGCGACTCCGCCGGCTTTCCGTTCAGCGCGTACTTGCCTTCGGTCGGCGTGTCGAGCAGACCCAGGAGCGACAGCAGCGTCGACTTGCCGCATCCCGAGGGGCCCGCGATCGAGACGTACTCGCCGTGCTGGATCTCCAGGTGCACTCCCGACAGCGCATGGGTCTCGACCTCGTCGGTGAAGAAGACCTTCGTGACTCCGTCGAGCTTGATGACGGGATGACCATTGCGGATTGCGCTCATGCCTCGTTCCTCACTTCAATCGCACTCTGTCGTACGCGTCCCACGCACTCATGTCCGAGAGAATCACCTTGTCCCCGGGCTTCAAGCCTTCGAGGATCTCGACCGTGTTGACCGAGCTCTTTCCGAGCTTGACCTTCACGCGCGTGGCTTCGTCGCCGTCCTCGTTCAGGCGGAAGAGGCCGACGAGACTCTTCTCCTGGCCGAAGGCGGGCCGGCCCACGTACAGAACGTCCTTCAGGCGGTCCAGCGTGATGACGCCGTCCACCGAAAGGTCCGGGCGCGCGCCCATCGGGAGATCTCCCTCGAGCGCGACGTCGACGGTGACGGTTCCGTTCAGGACGGCCGGATCGATGCGCACGACTTTTCCTTCGACGATGCCGTTGCGCGTGTCGATCGAGGCCGGTTGGCCGATCGTCACGTCCTTGGCCTGCGTCTCGGCGATCTTCAGCTGCGCCTTCAGCTTCTTCGGCTCGGCCACCTTGGCCAGCGTCGTGCCCGGAGCGACCAGCTGGCCGACCTGCACCGGGAGCTCCTGGAGGACGCCCGAGATGCCCGCGCGGACTTTCAAGTTCTCCTTCTGCGACTGCTTCAGCGCGGCGAGGGCCTTGAGCTGTTCGACGTGCGCCTCCTGCACTCGTACCATCGCCTTGGCGGAGTCTGCGACGACCGCGAGGCGCTTCTCCTCGATCGCGTTGCGCGTCTCCATCTCCTCGGCCCGGACCTTGGAGAGCTTCAGCGTCAGGCCGGCCACGAGGCCTTCCTTGTAGAGGCCCTCGTTGGTTTCGGCCTGGAGCTGCGCCTGGTGATAGTCGGAGCGGACCGAAGCGGCCGTGGCCTCCTGGTCCATGACGTCGCGGCCGGCCTTGGCCTTCACGTTCGCCAGTTCCGCCTCGGCCTCGCGCAGCTTTGATTCGGCGTCCAGAGCCTCACGCTCGAGAGACGGGTTCGACATCTCGAGGAGCACCGAGTCCGGTTTGACCGGAGTGCCCGGCAGGATCACCTGCCGCTCGACGCGGCCGTCCGTGTCCGAGGAGATCCACCGGATCTCGACCGGCACGAGAGTTCCGGGGCCGCGCACCTGGCGGACCATCGGTCCACGCTTGACGGTGTCCATCCACACGGTGCTCTTTTCGACGGTCGGGGCCGCCGGCTTGAGGCGCGAAAGGCCGAGCGTGATCAGCAGGATCGCGCCCGCTCCGGCGGCGGCGAGAACGATCCGCTTCTTCTTGCGCTTCTGCGAGAGGTCCTCGCGAATGATGTCCACGGCGTGGATGTAAGGGCGAGAAGCGTGCCAGTCGGTTGCGCGTCTAACTTCCTGAAAACACGGGCCTGAAGCGCGCGGCCGCGACGGCGTTCTGGCTGGTCGCGGGACGCGGGTGTTCGGAACCGGACAGGGCGCGCTCCCGCTCAGCTGTGTCCGTGGATCCGCATGCTCACGAGATCGTCCACCGTGACCTGCGGATCGCGCGCCTTGATCTTCTTTGCGAACTCGACCGAGACGCCGTGAATGCGCATCGAGACGAGGTCGTCGGGAGAGACGTCCGAGAAACCCAGGGCCTTGATGTCGCGGGCGAACTCGGGCGTGACGCCGTGGATCCGCATCGACACGAGCTCGTCGGGATCGAGACGGCCGTAGCCGAGCGCCTTCATCGCGGACGCGAACTCGGGCGTGGCTCCATGGATGCGCATGGAGACCAGGTCGTCGGCGGAGAGGTCCGAGTAGCCCAGCTTCTTGAGCTCCTCGATGAATTCCGGGTCCGC
>JBKOVK010000318.1:0-21508 GCA_046724475.1 Acidobacteriota bacterium
GGTCACCGCGAGGACGCGCTTGACGCCAGGATCGTGCAGGAGCTCCCGCAGGACTCCCTGTCCCACCATCCCGGTCGCGCCGAAGAGAATCGCGTTCACCGCTTATCTAGTCCGGGATCCCTCGCTGCGCTCGGGATGACGGGCTACGCCCGTCATTTCAGCATCCGTTCGATCTCGGGCGACTTCTTCCCGGTCATTTCCCAGCGCAGCAGCGCCGCGGGGACGAAACCCCGCGAGTTGAAGTCGTCCATGAACGCCTTCATCGCAAAGCGCTCGCCTTGCTCCTGCTTCTTCTCGGCGATCAGCTTGTCGATCTCCATCTTGCCGATGAGGTAGCAGGTTCCGTAGCCGGGCTGCTGGAGATACAGGTGCTGCTCGCCGCGAACGAGCCGTCCGTCCACCGAGAGCCAGCCCCGGGGAGTGTTGGCGCATGCGAAGGCCGAGGCTTGCTCGAGGTTCATCAGGTTCGCCTGCATGTAGAGCTCGCCGAGGGCCCGCGCGGCGCGCTCCGCAACGAGGATGTAAACGAGCTCGCGCGAGCGCGGGCGCGCGTCGAACATCCCGGCCTGCATCATCCACTCTTCCCAGCCCGTCGCGTGGCCCTCGGTGCGCGTGTTGAAGATGTTGTAGAGCAGGACTTCCTTGCGGATCGGCGAGGGTGCCGGCTCGTGGACCATCCAGGCCTTGTCGAACCAGTGGTAGCCGTGCGTGCGCATGACCTCAGGATCGCGGTAGTCGATCTCTCCGAAGAACTCACGCGGCCCGGGGTTGTATTTGCCGATCCGGGCGCGCAGAGCCGGGTCCATGTATTCCTTGATCGTCAGGATGTCGTGATCCTTCAGGTAAGCCATGTACTCGGTGACGCCCGCGTTGAACGCCTTGTCGTAGTCGGCGGCGCTCGCGATCGTGACGTTCTGCGGCGGGAGCTTCGCGTTCTTGAGCTCTTCCATCGCGAGAAGCGCCTTCGAGCGGGCGAGCTCGCGCTCCATCAACGCGACTTCTTCGGCCCAGGTGTACGGGACGAGCTGGACGTTCTTCAGGTACCAGTCGAAGTTGGCGATGCCGACGCCGGACGGTCCGGTCTTCGTCTTGGACTGCGTCTCGACCCAGTTGGCGAAGTCGTCGGTTGCGGCGCGTGCCTTGTCCACGTCCGCCTTGAGACTCGCCGACGGTCCCTCCAGCTTCGACGACAGCGTCGCGAGGTCCTTGCTCTGCTGCCGAAGGTTCCCGACGGCGTAGACCCAGAGGTCGCGGCCGTTGCCGGTCAGGTTCGTCTTCGCCTGCTGGAGGAGCGCCGGCACCGCGCGGATTCCGGGCGCGATTTTCGCTGCGTCGTCGGCCGAGAGAGGGAACTTGTAGCTCCACAGCTCGACCGCGCCGAGCGCAAACGGGCCCTCGCGCGCCGGCTGATCGCTCTCCTCGTCGAAGACGGTGACGTAGAAGGCGGGGTTGTTGGCCCAGGGCTTCAGGACCCGGTGATCGAAGTCGAGGCCGTTCATCTCTGCGCGGACGACGAGGTAATCGACCTGCTGCGGAATCGGCCAGCCGCTCGGGTCGATCGCCGCGAGACGTTTCTTGTAGTTCTCGAGCTCTTTCTGCTGCGCGGCCATGGCGGCGGCGCCGTAGTCCGGCACGCCGTTGACGACCTTCGGCTTCTGGAATGCCCGCCATTCCTTGAAGAAGGTGGCGAGGTCTTCGTACTTCGAGCTTCCCGGTGGGGGCGACGCCATTGCGATTCCTCCGCCGGCGACGGCTCCGGCGATCAGACACACGGTCACCAGCCTCGACGCATCGCGTGAAATCATGGCGGGAATTCTATGATGACGGCCATGCGAATCTTCAGCGCGGCCCTCCTCATGCTCGCTTCGTGTCTCGCGGCGCAGACCCCTGCGCGCCTTCCGGTCGATGTCGGGACGGCGAAAGGCGTCGCCGGCGAAACGGTCCGCGGCTCGTTGACTGTCGCGCAGGCGGCCGACGGCTCACCCGTCGCGCTGCCGGTCGTGATCGTCACCGGCACGCGTCCCGGACCGGTCGTCTGGGTGGAGGCGGCGGCGCACGGGGACGAGTACGGCGGTCCGAGGGCGCTGCAGGACGTGGTCAAGAGCCTGGACCCGAAGACGATGTCGGGCTCGGTCGTGGCGGTGATGATCACGAACGTGCCGGCGATGCGCGGGCTTCAGCGCGTCAACCCGAATCTCGACGACCTCGCGGATTTCGGCGACGTCTTCCCGGGGAGGGACCGCTTTGCGACCGAGCGCATCGCCGCCGCCGTTACGGCGAACGTCAACCGCGTCGCCGACGCCTTCGTGGACCTGCACACCGGAGGCGACCGGTTCAAACAATATCCCTTCGTCTTCTACACGGTGACGGGGAAGGTGCCCGCGGACCGGTACGACGAGCTCGCGCTCGGTTTCGGCGTGCCGACGCTATGGCGCGACACCGACAAGGTCTTCGCGAACGATTCGACGACGGCCTTCGCCGCCGCGGGCAAGCCGGCGTTCCTGCTCGAAGTCGGAGGAGGACAGCCGCTCGAGGCAGCGGACATCCGCTTTCAGGCCGACGCCGTCCGAAGTTTCCTGCGCACGTTCGGCGTGCTTCCCGGCGGGCCTCCGCCTCCCGCGCCCCGCACCGTCGTGACCGGCTACAAGATCGTCACGAACGCACGCGGAGGATTCTTCGAGGCGGCGGTCAAGCCCGGCGACCGCGTGCGCGCGGGCACGGTGCTCGGCCGGATCATCGATGCGTACGGCGACACAGCGGAGACACTGACCGCACCGCCCGGCACCGACATCGTGCTCGGCGTTTCGACGTATCCGGCCGCGGCGACGGGAGGGTGGCTGTTCGAGCTGGGAACGGGGTTGAGGGAGGTTCCGGCGGGAGGAAACGTCAAACCCTAGCGGTCATCCCGAGCGATAGCGAGGGATCCCGGGCTCGGCAGGCCCTGAGCCGCGGCACGGCGTAGCAATCACGGGATCCCTCGTCGCTGCGCTCCTCGGGATGACAGGCTTTACCCCATTTCCGGAACGCGGCTGTCCTCTTCCTTCTCCAGCGCACCCGCCTCGCGCTTCGCGTCGGCGATGCCGCCCGTGCCTCTCGGAAACCAGGCATAGCCCGCCGCGAGGACCACGGCGAGGACAAAGATCGCGGCGGAGAGGCTGACGCGGATGCCCTGGACGAAGTCGCGATCCGCCGCGGCGAGGATCGCCTTCTGCGTGGCGGGATCGACGTGCTGGATCGGGCGGCCGGGCCCGATCTCGGCGGCGTACGCGCGCGGATTCGCGTTTCCGATGATCGTGTCCGAGACCTCTTTGCGCTCGACCGGATCGGGAAGCGCCTGCGCGAGGTGCTCGGAGAGTGTCATGGTCAGGAACGCGGCGAGGACCGAGCCCAGGATCGCAAACCCGACCGTCGAACCCAGCGCGCGCTGAGCGCTCATGATGCCCGACGCCATGCCCGCGCGTTCGGTCGGGACCGCCGTCATCGCAAGCGACGTGATCGGCGTCAGGCACAGCGAGTCCCCGAACGCCGCTATGACGAGCCCGATGACGATCGCGACGTAACCGCTCCCCATTCCCGCGATCATCACGACGAAGCCGACGATCATCGCGGCGAGGCCCACGAGAATCAGCCGGCGCGCGCCGACCACGCCCATGAGCTTCCCGACCCTCACCGACACGACCGTCGACATGAGGCTGTAGGGCAGCAGCAACAGTCCCGCCTGCGTCGGCGAGAAGCCGCGCACGTTCTGAAAGAGCTGCGTGATCACGAGGAGCATTCCGTAGATCGCGAAGAGCACGGTGAAGATCGTCACGATCGCGAGCGTGTACGTGCGATCGCGGAAGAGCGTGAGGTCCATCATGGGGTCCGCGCTGCGCCGCTCGACCACGATGAAGGCGGTCAAGGAAACGGCGGCCACCGCGAAGAGGCCCAGGATGCGGGGGGATATCCAGCCGTCGCGCGGGCCTTCGATCACGGCGTACGCGAACGCGCCGACGGTCACGATGAAGAGGATCTGGCCCGGGATGTCGAAGGTCCGCGGCCGCGGGTCGCGCGACTCCTGGACGAACTTCCACGTCAGCAGGAGCACCAGGATCCCCACGGGCACGTTGACGTGGAAGATGATCCGCCAGCCGCTTCGCTGCACGATGAAACCACCGAGCGTGGGACCGATCGCCAGCGCGGTCGTCGCGATCGCGGTCCAGATGCCGATCGCCCAGGCCTTCTGCTTCGGATCCGGAAACGCGGCGGAGACGAGCGCAAGCGAGGTCACGTTGACGGTGGCCGCCGCGACTCCCTGTATGGCGCGCGACGCGTTCAGGACGTCGATCGACGGAGCCAGCCCGCACGCCAGCGACGAGGCGGTGAACAGGGCGACGCCGATCATGTAGAGCTTCTTTCGCCCGAAGATGTCGGCGAGCGTCCCGGCCGACATGATGGCGACCGCCATGCCGAGGCTGTAGGCGGTTACGACCCACTGCAGGCCCGACTCCCCGACCTTGAAGTCCGCCTGGATCGACGGCAGACCCACGTTCACGATCAGGGCGTCGAGAAAGATCATGAAGAGGCCGAAACCCGTGGCGGCGAGGGTGAAGCGTTGGGTCCGGGTCATGGAAATCTGGGGTGTAAGCTTCTCACCAGGTTTCTTCTCTTACCACCGGAGGGCGAACATCATGCGACCTCTTCGGCCCATAGCCCTGGTCGTGATCCTGGCCGTCCTCGCCGTCGTGTATTGCGCCGGGACAGACGTGACGGTCACCGGCACGCCCGACGGGACCACGGCGGTCGTGTCGGGAGACGGCGGGCCTCCTGTCTTCGTGGACAAGGACGGGATCCACGAGCCTCCGACGCCGACGCCCGATCGGATCACGCCTGTCTACCCGATCACGCCTCCAGCACCGACGAAGACGCCCAAGCCGGGTTAGGGAACCTCACCGAACACGCCGCCTAGTCGTAGGGGCGGCCCTTGGGGCCGCCCTCTCCTTCCTGATGCGTCAGAGATCAAATTCCAGCGAGCCACAGAGCTTGTAGTCCTGAAACCGAATTACGATCCCGGCACGAACAGGGTTGTTGAGTATGTAGTTGGTCACTACGCGTAGGTCCTCTTCCTCGCGAAGCGCGTGATCGAAGTAGCTCCGCTGCCAGAAAGTCTCTCGTCGGCCTATCCTCCGCCACTCTCGGTAACACTGCGATTTCCAGGCGCCGATGAGCGCCGGGAGAGAAGAGCCGTGGGGAACGCCAACGAGAAGATGCACATGGTCCGGCATTAGGCAGAAGGCATAGACTCGGGCTCCCGTCGTCTCTCGGATTCTCCGGAGCTCTTCGACACATTGGAGGCCGAAGTTGAGATTCGCGAATACAGGTCGTCGAGGAGCAGTGCCGATCGTGACGGAATAGGCTCGGCCCGGTTCTCTGTACACCGAGGGGTGAAGGCGGATCGATTTTCGTCGCGACTGCAACCTCCTATGAAAAGAATTGTCGCGACGGGGCGGGGGTAAGCCCCGCCCCCAACGGCAACGCCATACCCAAGCCGTATCGGCGTAGGGGCGGCCCTGATGGCCGGCCCGGGCGGGGGCAAGCCCCGCCCCTACGAACATGCGGAGTTGGCGTGCGCGCCTACTGCGCCGTCACCACCGGCAGCTCCAGGAAGCTCGACGCGTAGACGCGCTGCGTGGCCTTCTTGTAGTCCTCGGGCTTGGCGAAAAAGATGTTGGGCACGAACGTCTGCGGGTTGCGGTCGTAGAGCGGGAACCAGCTCGACTGGACCTGGACCATGATCCGGTGTCCCGGGCGGAAGACGTGGTTCGCGTTGGGCAGGGCGAACTTGTACGCGAGCGGCTGATTCGCGGCGAGCGCCTTCGCCGTCTCGAGGCTCTCGCGATATCGGCCGCGGAAGATGTCCATCGAAACCGCGAGCTGGTAGCCGCCGAGCGCGGGCTGGCTCGACATCTCCGGTGGATAGACGTCGATCAGCTTGACGACCCAGTCGGAGTCGGTGCCGGACGTCGATGCGGTCAGGTTGACGATGGGCTGGCCGCTGATCTTGACCGGTTCCTTCAGGACGTCCGACACGAAGACCGCGACGTCGGTGCGCCCTGAGGCCTCGCGCTGATCGGAGACGAGCCACTCCTTCCAGCTCTTGCCGGCGTCGTAGCTCGACGGCCACGAGGGACGGCCGATGAACGGGATGGGCCGCGCGGGGTCGGAGATGTACTCGACGAACGCGGTCTCGCCGCCCGCCGCCGGCGCCGTGAACGAGACCTTGCCGTTGGCGCCGAGGTAGAGCGGCGTCGCCTTCGTCGTGCAGCCGCTGACGCAGCCGGCAGGCCACGCGTTCAGCCGCCGCCACGTGTTCGTGCCCGTCTCGAACGCCGTGACCGGCGCGATGTCCGCCTTCGGCGCACCGTCCTTCAGGTACTGCGCGAGGAACGGCGCCAGGATCTCGCGACGGAAAGTCTTTGCCGTGTCGCTGTCGAACTTGATCGCGCCCAGCGAGCTGCCGTCATAGATCTGCTGGCCGTGGTGCCACGGTCCGAGCACCAGGAAGACCTTGTCGTTGCCGGTGTCCTTCGGCTCTATCGCCTTGTAAACGGCGGGCGCGCCGTAGATGTCCTCCTGATCCCAGAGACCGTGGACCAGCATCACAGGGACCTTCAGCGGCTCCTTCGCGAGCAGCTTGTCCACCGCCTGCTCCTGCCAGAATGCGTCGTAGCTCGGATGCTCGGTCAGCTTCTTCCAGAATCCGAGCTGGTCCATACCGCGGCTCTTCCCCAGGTCGCCCGCCGATCCCAGCGTCAAGAATGTGTCGTAGTCGTCGAAGGCGCTGGTCCACCACTTCTCTTCGTTCTTGCGGTGCGCCTCCTGGTTGTAGATGTAGGAGGCGCCGATCTGGCGAAAGGCGCCGTTGTGGAACCAGTCGTCGCCCATCCAGCCGTCCACCATGGGGTTCATCGGCACCGACACCTTCAGCGCCGGGTGCGGGTTGAACAGCGCCATCAGCGGCGTGAAGCCGTCGTAGGAGATGCCGAGGATGCCGACCTTGCCGTTGGACTCCGGAACGTTCTTCACGAGCCAGTCGATCGTGTCGTACGTGTCGGTCGCGTGGTCCACCTGCGTCGGATTGAGAGGCCCGCGCAGCGGCCGGTTCATGACGTAGTCGCCCTCCGAGCCGTACTTGCCGCGCACGTCCTGCACGACGCGGATGTAGCCGCCCTCGACGATGACGTCGGTCGGGTTGTCGTAGCCCTCGAGCATCGGGCCCAGGTGTGCGCTCTCGGTGTGGCTCGTCAGCGCGTTCGCGTCGTAGGGAGTGCGCGTCAGGAGCATCGGCGCGCCCTTCGCCCGCTTCGGCACGAGGATGACGGTGTGGAGCTTCACGCCGTCGCGCATCGGGATCATCACCTCGCGCTTCTCGTAGTCGAAGGCGTCGGTGACGCGCTGGAACTTCGCCGCAGGCATCTCCGACGGCAGCGACGGCTTCGGCGTCGGCGCGGGCTTCTGAGCGAGGACGTCCGACGTGGCCGCGAACATTCCGAAAAGAGCGACGACGTGCGCGCAGCGGATCCGATTCATGCGGCGAGCCTCCCCATCCCTGACGAGACGCTAAGAGTCGTTGAGCGAATCGTCAAAAACGCAGCGGATCTTACCGGAAGTGGATTTGATCGCGCCGTCCGCCGCACGCGATCGGATCACCCGCTGTGCCTCGTCATCTTCTTCGCGGAAGACGAGGCCGACGGCTCGACCAAGTTCAACGACGTCTTCGTCGTTTTTCGCCGGCAGGTGCCGCCCGCTCCTCAGCCACGTTCAGCGACACAACTACTGTCCCGACAGTGTCGTCACGCACCCGCAGATGGCGATTTTCCTCGCGAAGGCGCTCAGTCTGCACTGGCCCTTCTGAGCGGGTGAGGCGCCCGTTAACGCCTTCTTGACGCGGCTCCTCCGGATTCTTGGCGCGCAATGTGAATAAATTCGGGCATTCCGGCCTCTTCCGCCGGAAGCGCAAGGAGGACGCCTATGCCCGACAAAGATCCCAGCAATGATTTCTCAGACGTCGTGAGTGGAAGCTCGTCAACGGCCCCGTCGGCGCCCGCGCCCGGAGGCTCGGCCGCGCCGGCGCAAGCGAGGACATACGTCGTGGTCGCGGGGGACAGCCTGTCGAAGATCGCCAAGAAGTTCTACGGCAACGCGAACTCGTGGAAGAAGATCTTCGACGCCAACACCGATCGCATCAAGAACCCCGACGTCATCCAGCCCGGCTGGACGTTGAAGATTCCGGAGTGAAGTGAAGGAGAGGTCATGAATCGAATCCGTATTCGCGCGATCTCCACGGTCATCTGCGTGCTCCTGGTCGCGTTCGTCGCGTGCAAGAAGAAGGAGGAGCCCGCGCCCGCTCCGGCCCCCGCGGTCGAGCCGACGATGGTCCCGATTCCTCCGACCGCCGCGCCGGCGGTGAACATCGTGTCCGTCGACCTCGGCAATGCCCTGGGCCCGGACAAAAAGGTCGCGGCGTCGATGGACACGTTCAAGCCGAAAGACACGATCTTCACGGTCGTCTCGACCGACGGCAGCGCCGCCTCGTCCACGATCCACTGGAAGGTCACGGCTCCCGACGGCACGACGACGGTGAAGGAGGACTCGAAGACGATCGCGCCGACCGGCCCCGCGAACACCGAGTTCAGCATCCAGAAGCCGAGCGGTTGGCCCAAAGGGACCTACACCGTCGCCGTTTCGGTCGACAACGGCCCGGTGACGACGAAGACGTTCACCGTCAAGTGAGCGACCCTCTCACCCTCGCCCTCTCCCCCGTCACCGGGGGAGAGGGGTGTGTATGAAGCGCCCGCTCGCCAGGACCAACCGCCTCGTCCATCCCGTCGGCCTCGGCTGCATGGGCCTCTCGTGGGCGTACCACGAGAAGGCCGTCGAGGATTCGGAAGGCGTCCGCCTGATCCGCCGCGCGATCGGGTTGGGAGTCGACCACCTCGACACGTCCGACGCCTACGGTCCGCACACCAACGAACAGCTCGTGGGCAACGCAATCGCCGGGCTGCGGGAGAAGGTCGTCGTCGCAACGAAGGCCGGCCTCGTGATGAAGGGCACGACCGCGCGAGAGGGTTACAACCGCAACGGCCGTCCGGAGTACATCCGTGCGGCCTGCGAGGCCTCTCTGTCGCGGCTGAAGATCGACGTCATCGATCTCTACTATCTGCACCGCATCGATCCCGCCACACCCGTCGAAGACTCCTGGGGCGAGATGTCCCGGCTCGTCGCCGAGGGCAAAGTGCGCTGGCTCGGGATCTCGGAGCCGAAGGTGCCCGACCTCGAGCGCGTGTCGCGTATCCACCCGGTCACCGCCGTGCAGTCGGAGCTGTCTCTCTGGACGCGCGACTACCTGAGCGACGTCGTGCCCTGGTGCGCCGACAACGGCGCGTCCTTCGTGGCGTTTTCGCCTCTCGGGCGCGGATTCCTGACGGGCAAGTTCTCCTCGGACGCTCGCTTCACCGGCGGCGATTTCCGCGCGAGCCTCCCCCGCTTCACTCCCGACGCAATCGCGGCGAACCAGCGGATCGTGGAGGCGGTGCGTGCCGTCGCAGACCGGCACGGCGTCACACCCGCCCAGATCGCGCTCGCCTGGGTGCTCGCTCAGGGAAAGCACGTCCTGGCGATTCCGGGCACGCGCACGGAGAAGTACCTCGAGCAGAACGTCGCCGCGGCGGATCTGACGCTGACCGAAGACGAGATAGCCGAGCTCGACGCGATCCCGGCGCCGGTGGGGGGACGGTACTAGCCCCCTCACCCCTGCCCTCTCCCCCCGAGGGGGAGAGGGAGATCAGGATTCCCAGAACCCGACGACGCGCGCGCCGGCCGTCGGGAGCGAGGTCGAAGACGTTGGTGCCGCGGCCCGCTACCTCTCCACCGGATTTTTTCGCGACCCACGGCGCGATCGCAGTGCCCTGGGACATGCGCACCTCGCCCGCCCGCTCGAGGGTGATGCCGGGCATGAAGATCTGGACCGCGTCGAGGTTGGCGAGCATGTCCTCGACGCCTTCCGTCGCGCTGAAGGCGTCGCGGAAGACGACGCCCGGAGTGGCGCAGGACTCCAGCAGCGAGCGGCGCAACTGACCGTCGGGATCGCCGAAGGCGCGCAGGAACGCGTCCACGCGCTCGGTCAACCTGCCGTGCTGCTCCTCGTTGACGACCTTGGAGAAGACGGCGAGCTGGTGGCGCCAACCCTGGACGTGCTGGTCGCGCAGCTTCGCGCTCGCGAACGCGTGGCGCAGGTGGAGCCGCGTGCCTTGCTCGGTTTCGTCGAGCGTGATCGTGACGAGCGAGTCGACGGGCTCCTTCGCCCCGCCCTGAGCCGCTCCTTCCAGCAGGTACGTAAACTCGATCCGTCGCGGCGGATCGACGTCGACCACCTTGCCGCGGACCGTGGGACCGCCGCCCGGGAAGCGGATCAGGACGGCTCCTCCCTTGCGCGCGTCGATCTGCGAGCCCTCTCCCCACCAGCGCGCGAACCGCGCGGAATCCGTGAAGTAGCGGAACACCGTTTCGCGCCGGGCGCAGATCGAGATGGTGCGATCCAGGGTCTCCGAGAGGTCGCGTCCGGGCATGATGAGCTCCTTTCTCGTTCAGCGGCGCCGTTTGCGTGGGCGCGGCGGGTGTTTCTCCTCGGACTCGGCGAAGTGCTTCAGGTCGGCGAGCGCCTGGTCCCACATCGCTTCGAGCCACTTTCCGAGATGGCCGAGCTCGCGGCGCCGGGCGGCGTAGAAGTGGAAGCGTCCCTCGGCGCGCCGCGCGACGAGGCCAGCGGATTCGAGGACGCCGAGATGCTGCGAGACGGCGCCGAAGCTGACGTCGGGGAACGCGCGGTGGATGTCGCCGGCGGACTTCTCCGCGTCCCAGACGAGGCGGAGGATCTCCCGGCGGCGCGGAGCGGCGAGGGCTTCGAGCACGGCGGCGGCTTCCATGACATCATTTTAGTCACTGCTAAAATGATGTCAAGACCCGCTTCGTCAGCCCAGGGCGCCCAACTCCCGTTCCAGGAACCTCCGCTCGAGGTCGTTGGAGACCAGCGACAGAGCCCGCCGATAGGCGCCCGCGGCCTCCTGCTTCCGGCCGAGACGCGCGAGCAGCTCCGCCCGCGCCGCCGGGAGCAGGTGGTAAGTCGCCAGGTCTCCCCGCTCGTCGATCGCGTCGAGCAGCCGCAGCCCTTCCTCCGGTCCCGAGGCCTCGGCCACGGCCGCGGCGTAGTTGAGCTCGACGACCGGCGACGGGTAGCGGGTCATGAGCTCCCGGTACAGCAGCACGATCTGCCGCCAGTCGGTGTCTTCGAAGCGGGCGGCTTCTCCGTGCAGCGCCGCGATCGCCGCCTGGAGTGCGTACGGACGCGCGCCTCCCTCGCGCAGCGCCGACTCCGTCAGAGCGATTCCTTCACGGATCTCGCCTTGGTCCCAGAGGCTGCGGTCCTGTGCTTCGAGGCGCACGAGCTCCCCCTCCGGCGACACGCGCGCCTCTCGCCGCGAATCGTGAAGGAGCATGAGGGCCAGGAGAGCCCGCGACTCGGTCCTTTCGGGCATCAGCTCGACGACGAGGCGGGTAAGACGGATCGCCTCGGCGCACAGCTCTCGCCGCACGAGCTCCGCGCCCTTCGTCGCCGCATAACCTTCGTTGAAGATCAGGTAGAGGACCGCAAGGACCGAGTCGAGCCGCTCCGAAAGCCTCTCGTCGGACGGGACGCGGTACGGGATGCCGGCCTGGCGGATCTTGGACTTGGCGCGCACGAGGCGCTGCGCGAGGGTCGCTTCGGGAACGAGGAACGCGCGGGCGATCTCCTCGGTCGTCAAGCCCCCGAGGGTGCGCAGCGTCAGCGCGATCTGCGCCTCGACGGCGAGCGCCGGATGGCAGCACGTGAAGATCAGACGCAGCCGGTCGTCGGCGACGCGGTTCTCGCCGTCGGGCAGGGCCTCGGGTGCTTCGCCCTCCTCTGCCGCAGCCCACCGCGCGATCTCCTCGCTCTTCTCGCGGAAGCGCGAGTCGCGGCGGAGGCGGTCGATCGCCTTGTGCCGCGCCGTCGAGACGATCCATGCGCGCGGATTCTCCGGAACGCCGTGGCCGGGCCAGCGCTCCAGCGCGGCGACGAAGGCGTCGTGCATGACCTCTTCGGCGAGATCGAAATCGCCGACCAGCCGGATCAGCGTCGCGAGGATGCGCCCCGAGTCGGCGCGGTAGACGTGGTCGATGGACATGGAGTCAGTAAGCGGTCGGCAGTAAGCAGTAAGCGGTGAGGGTCATCGCCACTCCTGCTTACCGCTTACTGCTTACTGCTTACCGGTTACTCACATTCTCATGACCGGGCGGACTTCGACGGCGCCGTAGGAAGCGCCCGGCACGCGCGTCGCGATCTCAGCGGCCTCGTCGAGGTCCTTCGCGTCGATCATGTAGTAGCCCCCGAGCTGCTCGCGTGTCTCGGCGAAGGGGCCGTCGGTCGTCACGGGCTTGCCGTTGCGGACGCGGACCGTCGTCGCCGTGGCCGTCGGCTCGAGGCCGTCGCCGCCGAGGTAATGGCCGCTCTTCTTGATCGAGTCGGTGAAGGCCATGTACTTCTGGTACATGTCCACCTTGTCCTTGTCCGAGAGCCCGGTCCAGTCCGACTCCTTGCTGTAGATCAACAATATGTATTTCACTCCGTCGTCTCCTTTCGCTACCTAGTCGAACGGGATCGCCGGAATCGACATCTCTCTTACGAGGTTTTCTGCGGTCCCACGATCCGGCGGGCCTCTGCCAGCTCGGGCCGCGGCGAGCCCGGAACGCATTGCTGGATCAACTTCGCATAGAGCGCGCGGGCCTTGGATGGGTTCTTCGAAAGCTCCGCCGCGCGCGCTCCCCCCGCGAGACTGTTGAACCGCCCCGGAGCCTCCCGCAGCGAGGCCTCGTACTCGACCAGCGCTTCCGCCGGTTTGCCGGACTCCATGAGCATGTCCGCCAGGAGCTCACGCGGAGGCAGGATCGCTCCCGGAGTCACCGGATGCTTGCCGGTCTTCTCGTCGAGCTCAGCCGCGGCGCGGGCGAGTTGCAGCGCCCCGTCTTTCTTCCCCTCGGCGTATGCGACCCAGGCCGCGGCGGCGAGTCTCAGCGACTCGACGTTGGCGGCCCAGTCGTAGGGCCCGGGGATCGGCGATTTCGCGAGGCCCGCCTGGATCTGGGAGAGCTTCGCGATGTCGGCGCGAGCGCGGTCGAGCTGGCCCGTGCGCGCGGCCCCGATCGCGCGCGCGAAGAGGGTGGTCGCGGGGGCATACGCGAAGCGATCCCAGGGCATGGGAACGTCGGGCAGCTCCAACGCCGCCGCCGCCTTCCAGTCGCGACGTTCGAGCGTCCAGCGCGCCGGAATCGCGACGAGCGCGTACCCGCCCTGGAACTGCGCCGAATCGAACTTCTTCGCGGCTTCCGCCTCTTCGAAGACTTGCCGGGCGTGCTCCTGGTCCCCGACCTGGAGGTACGCGTACTCCAAATAGTCCATGGCATGCAGGGCGTCGAAGGCTGTCGCGCCCGGGTGGTATTTCGCGACGTAACGGCGGGCCGCGTTCGCCGAGTCGATGTTGGACGCGATCGACTCCTGCCAGAGACCCAGCCTCGTGAAAATGTGCGACGGCATGTGGAGCGCATGCGGAGAGTCGGGAGCGATCATCGCGTAGGTCCGCGCCGCCGGAAGGGCCTCGGCCGCGAGCGCCGGGTAGTCGAAGGAGTGGATCATGTAGTGCGTGATGCCGGGGTGCTCGGGCTCCAGAGGAAGAAGGCCGTTCAGGATCGCGGCGGCCTTCTTCTGGTTCGCGTACGTCGCGTCGCTCGGCGGGGCCGTGCCCAGAAGCGCCAGCGCGTAGAAGATCGCGGCTTCGTGGTCGTCCGGAAAACGCTGCGACAGCTCCGCCACCGCGGTCTCGTACGCCTTCGCGCGCGGACCGTGCGGCACGGTTTCCGAATCGCGGTAGAAAGCCTTGATGGCATCTATGTAGCCGCGCTCGCGGTCCGTCTTGCCGCCGATCTCCATTGCCTTGCCGACCGCCGCCTTGCCCGCGGTCAGATCCGCAGCCGTCGGCGGAGACCAGATCGGGTGGTACCAGGTCATCGCGATTCCCCAGTACGCCATGGCGCAGCCGGGGTCCTTCGTCGCCACGGCCTCGAAGGAGCGACGCGACTCTTCGTAGCCGAACGAGTGCAGAAGCGCGACCGCGCGCGTGAACTCGGCGGCGACGTCCGCGCTGCAGGACGTGGAGAAACTGACCTTGCCCAGAGACTCGGTGCCTCCGTGGGAGTGCGGGTGCTCCTCCTGAGCGCGGGCTGTTCGGGACAGGAGGGCCACGGCGACGGACAGAACGAGGAAAACGCGATTCTTCCGCACGATCCACCTCCGCAGACGGACAAACCTACGACAGAACAGATCGTATGATGCGTGGTTCGGCGGGTTTGTGACCGCCGCGGGAGGTCGGGAATCGTGAAATCTCTTCGTTGGGTCCTCGGAGTCGCCGCCACCGCCGGCGCACTGATCGCGGTCGGAGGCGCGTCTCCGGGAAGCCAGTCCCCGGCCGCCGCGCCGTCCAAGGCCCTGTCTCCGGCCGACATGGATACGAACGCGCAGGCTTGCACCGACTTCTACCAGTACGCCGTCGGCGGCTGGCTCGAGAAGAACCCGATTCCCTCCGACCGGCCGCGCTGGGGCTCCTTCGACGAGCTCCGGCAGCGCACTCAGGACAACCTTCGGGGAATCCTCGAGCGCCTCGCCGCGGACAAATCGGCCAAGCAGGGCTCCGACGAGAAGAAACTGGGCGATTTCTACGGCGCCTGCATGGACGAAGCCCAGGTCGAGAAGCTCGGAATCAAGGGAATCTCACCGGAGCTCGACCGGCTCGACGACATCAAGAACCTGCCGGGCTTGCGCGCCGAGATCCTGCGCCTCCAGCAGGGCGGCGCCAACGTCCTCTTCAACTTCGGCTCGGAGGAGGACCGCAAGGACTCCTCGAAGGTCATCGCCGCCGCGCTCCAGGGAGGGCTGGGCCTGCCCGACCGCGACTACTACACGAAGACGGACCCGAAATCCGTGGAGCTGCGCGAGAAATACGTCGCGCACGTCCAGAAGGTCTTCGAGCTCGCCGGCGAAAAACCCGAAAAGGCCGCGGCCGACGCGAAGACCGTCATGGGGATCGAGACGAAGCTCGCCGAGGCCTCCCAGAGCAACGTGGACCGGCGCAATCCCGACAAGACGTACCACCCGACGACCGTGGCGGAGTTTTCGAAGGAGACACCGAACCTCGGCTGGGAGGTCTACTTCACGGACCAGAAGATCCCGGTCGATACGCCGCTGAACGTCTGGCAGCCGGACTTCTTCAAGGCCGCCGACAAGCTCCTGGTTTCCGAGCCCCTGGCGGACTGGAAGAAGTACTTGCGCTGGCACACCCTCTCCGCAGCCTCGCCGTACCTCTCGAAGAAGTTCGTGGACGAGGACTTCGCGTTCAACGGAAAAACGCTGGCGGGCACGCCGGAGATTCAGCCCCGCTGGAAGCGCTGCGTCAACGCCACCGACGCGGCGATGGGAATGGCGCTGGGTCGCGTCTACGTGGCGCAGTACTTCCCTCCCGAGGCCAAGAAGCGCATGGACGAGCTCGTCAGGAATCTCCTCCTCGCGCTCGACGACGACATCAAGACGCTCCCCTGGATGGGGGATGCGACCAAGAAGGCCGCGGCGGAAAAGATCGCCACGTTCGACCCGCGGATCGGCTACCCGCCGAAATGGCGCGACTACACGCAGCTCGAGGTCTCGCGCGCGTACTACCTGCGCAACGTCGCGTTCGCCAACCGATTCGAGTGGCGGCGCGACCTCGCCAAGATCGGCAAGCCCGTGGACCGCAACGACTGGGGCATGTCGCCGCCCACGGTCAACGCGTCCTACAACTCGGCCAAGAACGCGATCACGTTCCCGGCCGGGATTCTGCAGCCGCCGTTCTTCTACCCGGAGGGGGACGACGCCATCAACTACGGCGCGATCGGCGGCGTCATCGGCCACGAGATCACGCATGGCTTCGACAATTCGGGCCGCAAGTTCGACGCGAAAGGAAACCAGGTCGACTGGTGGACCGCGGAAGACGCGAAGGCCTTCGACGAGCGGGCCAAGTGCATCATCGACCAGTTCAACGGCTACTACGTCGACACGGACCTCCACCAGAACGGAGAGCTCGTGCAGGGCGAGTCGATCGCGGACCTGGGAGGTCTGACGATCGCCTACAGGGCGTACAAGAAGAGTCTCGAGGGCAAGCCCGCGCCGGAGACGATCGACGGGCTCACGCCGGACCAGCGGTTCTTTCTGTCGTGGGGGCGGATCTGGGCGTCGAACCACCGGCCCGAGTTCGCGCGCCTGATGGCGCAGACCAACGAGCACCCTCTCGGCAAGTTCCGCGCGATCGGCACGATCGTCAACATGCCGGAGTTCGCGAAGGCGTTCGACTGCGGAACCGGATCGGCGATGGTCAGCGAGAAGAGGTGCCAGATCTGGTGAGGTCCGGCTGAGCAAGTCCGGGATCCCTCGCTGCGCTCGGGATGACTCCCATAAGCCGTCATCCCGAGGAGCGAAGCGACGAGGGATCCCGAACTCGACTCGCGACGCTCTCACTTGAGCGCCGCGAGTTCCTTCATCGCCTCGGCCGAGCATGCGTAGTCCTCGAACACCACGAGGTGCCACGAGCCCTCCGATGGCGGGCAATCGGTGATCGGAGACGCGGCCGGGCAGTTGTAGTCCATCCGCGGAACGATCATGCGGCTGCGCACGAGGAGCACGTTGCCGCCGGCCTGTTCCGCCCGAACGCGCTGCGCGCGAAACGGATCCCTCGAGCCGGTCATGAGCAGCTCGCTCATGTCCACCGGAGGATGTGCAATGAGCAGGCGACAGCCGCGCGGCATCCCCGCGGGTGCGTCGGACAGCGGCGCCTGGTAGACCCGCACCCCGCCTCTGTCCGGCGTGCTCGACGCGCAGGACAGCGTCAGCGCGATCGCGCCCAACCGGAGGAGCCGCCGCACGCTCCGATTCTGTAACTAGAATGGCGCTTCGTGGTCGACCTCACAAAAACTTCATCGCGCCTCCCCGCCGTCTTCGTCTCGCACGGGTCGCCGATGATCGCGATCGAGGACGATCCCTGGGGCCGCGCCCTGGAAGAGTTCGCAAAAACTCTGCCGCGCCCGCGCGCCGTCGTGGTGGTGTCGGGACACTGGGAGGCGCCGGGCCGCGTCCGCGTGAGCGCCGCGCCGAGACCCGAGACGATCCACGACTTCGGCGGATTCCCGGAGGATCTCTACGATCTTCGTTATCCCGCCAAAGGCGATCCGGGCCTGGCATCGCTGATCGCCCGGCTCTTGAACGACGCCGGATTTCCGGCGATGACGGACCGGGAGCGTGGCCTGGACCACGGCGCCTGGGTGCCGTTGCTGCGCCTCTACCCGAAGGCCGACGTGCCGGTGGTCGAGATCTCCCAACCTCTGCGCCGCAACCCGGAGGACATGCTGCGCATGGGCGCCGCGCTCTCGCGGCTGCGCAGCGAGGGAGTCCTGCTGCTCGGCACGGGAGGCATCGTTCACAACCTGGGCCGCGTGTCGAAGGAGGACGATCCGACGAAAGTCGAGAGCTGGGCGCGCGAGTTCGACGACTGGATCCGGGGTCGCCTCGACGCGATGGACGTCGCGGCGATCGCGTCCTACCAGGCCTCCGCGCCGAATTCCCGGCTCGCCGTTCCCACGCCCGACCACTTCGACCCGATCTTCGTCGTCCTGGGCTCCGCCCTCCCCGGCGAAAGGCCGGTCACGATCCACGAGGGCTTCCGGTATGGAACCATCTCGATGCGGAGCTTCGCGATCGGCTAGCTGGTCGCCCCCTCACCCCGGCCCTGTTCCCCACGGGGGAGAGGGAAGGGGCACGGACATCATCTGTCTCGGGGGCAGGCGCACCCTGATACTGGAATGGGTAACGTCCTCGGACCCGACCGCTGGTGCCGGCAGAAGTGGTGCCGTGAAGACGCCACCGCGGAGCACTTCGCGGGCGACGGCTGCTCGTGCGACGGCCACGGGCGCGAGGGCGACCTCAAGAAGCCGCGGCTGACCGTTCTGACCGCGAAAGCCTCGAGGCTCGCGCCCTTCGCCTGCCGGGCGTGCGGAGCGAGCGCGCGGCGCATGGTCGAGCAGCCGGAGATGTTCTTCCGCTGCGAACCGTGCGCCGAGGCGAACCGCTGGCCGACAGGGACGACCGGCCGCTACTGAGCCCCGTTCGATCGCCTCAGGTCTTGCGGGCGGGCATCACGGTCAGTACGACGCCGACGACCGCGAGCCCGAGGCCGACCCAGCGCAGCGTTTCCCAGCTTTCCTTCTTTGAACGTTCTTCCTGGGAGAAGGTCGTCTTGAGGGCCCCTTCGACGGAGTCGTACCCGCCGCGCTGGCTCGAAGCGAGGAGGAATCCCGCGAGACCGAGGATGAGCAGAACTATCCCTATCCTTCTCATGGCCTCCTTCTCAGCAAGGACGATACCAACGCAACAAAAAAGGCGGGGTTGCCCCCGCCTGTTGCCGCTCGGCCAAAAGGCCGTTCAGTAGCGGGAACGACCGCCACCGCCACCGTCGGTCTTGGGCCTGGCCTCGTTGACCCTCAACGCGCGGCCGCCGAACTCGGTGCCGTCCAGAGACAAAGCCTGCTTGGCCTGGTCGTCGTTGGTGTACTCGACGAAGCCGAACCCCTTGGACTGACCGGTCGAGCGGTCCGTGATCACGCGCGCGGAGTCGGGCGTGCCGAACTTCGCGAACATGTCCTGGAGCTGGTCGTCGGAGATGTTGTACGGGAGATTGCCTACATAGATCTTCATGGAACCATACCTTCTGTGCCGGTGGATTTCGCACGGCGGCGCCGCCGGCGCGGCGCTCCGCATTCTCTAGGTCCTCGTTCGGGATTTCGTCAGAATGGATCTGGCAAAGGCGAGCGAAAGGAGAACAAGACGACCATATCACATGTTAGATTGAAGGCCTCCGATCTCCCCGACGAGCCCGTTTAGCCACCCGCGCGTCGCCGGTCTTCGGCGAGAAAGCGAGTTGCGTCATGAACGAGCCCCTTCGGCCCTGGAAATGCAGAAACTGCGGGCGGGCCAATCGTACCGTCGTCGCCCTGGACGGCACCGTCAACTGCGAATTCTGCAGGTACCAGATGAGCATCCAGCCGAGTCGAATCAAGAACGGTGTTCTGCTGCCTGCCTCGTATCCCGTCCGCCGCGCAAAGGCCAGCTAGACCGCGGACTCCCGCCGGAATCCCGCTTCTCTCCGCGGGCGTAACACAGCCCGAGGAGACAACCATGAAGATCGGTGTTCTGGGTTCAGGCACGGTGGGAACGACGTTGGCTAGCAAGCTCGCCGCGCTGGGGCATGAGGTAAAGCTCGGCTCGCGCGTGGCGGACGACGCCAAGGGGAAGAAGTGGGCATCGAAGGCCGGCAAGGGCGCGTCGAACGGCACATTCGGCGACGCGGCAAAGTTCGGCGAGATCGTCTTCAACTGCACGCCGGGCACGGTAACGATCGAGGTGCTGCGCGCCGCGGGCAGGGAAAACCTCCGGGGCAAGGTGCTCGTGGACGTGTCCAACCCCATGCAATTCGTCGAGGGCGCGATGCGCCTGACGACGGCACCAGGAGTCTCCATGGGGGAATCGGTGCAGAAGGAGTTTCCCGATACCAAAGTCGTCAAGACGCTCAACACGGTCAACTCCGGGATCATGGTCGCGCCGGGGCGCCTGAAGGAAGAGAGCGACCTCTTCGTCGCCGGCAACGACGCCGAGGCGAAGAAGGCCGTGACGCGCCTGCTGCAGGATTTCGGCTGGAAACGCGTCCACGATCTGGGAGGCATCGCCGCCGCGCGCGGCATGGAGGCGTACCTGATGTTCTGGCTGGCCGCTGCGGGAGCCCTGAAGACGTATGACTTCAATGTGAGGATCGTCCGCGCCTGATTTCCGGAATGCGCCGCGGCGGCGGCTTCGTTGCGGCTCCCGAGGAGTCGCGCAATGCATCGGAGAATTCTTGCCGCCGCGGCCGCCCTGCTTCTCGCGGATCTCGTTTCCGGTCTCGACCGCATCGAAACGGTCCAGAAGTTTCGAGACGCGCGGCAGCGCGGCGACCTCGCCGCGGCGCGAGCGCTGATGGCGCCGGACGCGCGCATCTGGTTCGACATGGAGGAGCGCACGGGCCCCGGCGCGCCATGGACGCTCGAGCCCGACGACTGGGACCGCTGGGACGCGTATTTCCACAGCGCGACGACCTACTCGGACTGGAAAGACCACGAGGACCGCGTCACGGCGACCGGCCGGGAGACGAACGACTTCTATCGGCTGACGGAGTGGAAACCGAAGCCGCTCGCCTTCACCTGGTGGCTCGACTCGCAGGGGAAGATCACGGGCTTCGTGTTCCACGCGATAAAGGATGCGAAAGAGGAGAGCCGCTTCGGCGAGCTCGAGGCGTGGGCGAAGAAGACGCATCCCGAGGAGTTCGCATACCTGACGTCGCCAAAGGGACGGATCAACCCCGCCGGCGACCGGCCGGAGCGCTGGAAGAAGCTCGCGATCGAATGGCGAAGGGCGGTCGGGTTGCCAGTCATCCCGAGCGAAACGTCCCGGACTTAACAAGCCGCGGTCGCAATAACGCACGGGATCCCTCGGGCTGACGCCCTCGGGATGACGGCCTTCGGCCGTTCACCTCGTCGCGGCGGCCGCCTTCTTCAGATCCGCGACCAGCATGCCGTAGATCTTCTCGCGCCCCGCGTCGTCGTCGGCGCGAAGGACCGCCGAGGGATGGTAGGTCGCGAGGACTTTCGGCGCCCACGTACTGTCGATGAACTGGCCCCGCTGCTTGAGGAGGCGGAAGCTCGGCCCGAGCAGCGCCTTCGAAGCCGACGCGCCCAGGCAGACGAGGACTTCGGGCTTGATGATCTCCAGCTCCTTGAAGAGCCACGGACGGCAGGCCTGGATCTCTCCGCTCGTCGGCGTCTGGTGAATGCGACGCTTGGGCGTGCGCTCGAACTTGAAGTGCTTGACGGCGTTGGTGATGTACACCTTCTCGCGCGAGAGCCGGATCTCGGCGAGCGCCTTGTCGAGCACCGCACCTGCGGGCCCGACGAACGGCCGCCCCTGCAGGTCTTCCTGATCTCCCGGCACCTCGCCGACGAGGACCAGCTTCGCCTTCGGCAAACCCTCGCCGAACACCGCCTGCGTGGCGTTCTTGTAGAGATCGCAGCCCTTGCATTTCTGGATCGCCTTCGCGGCGACCGCGAGGCTCGAGGTGTCCGGCACGAACGGCGCGGCGCCTCCGTCCGACGGTCCCTTCGGAGCGCGCGATCTCTTCGAGGCCGCGATCTTCTTCAGCCTCAGCACGTCGGGATCCGTGGCTCTGCTCATGATCTCGTGATCTCCTTCCGCCAGCCGCCACAGCACCCGGTAGAGAAGGCGCCAGCGCTC
>JBKOVK010000070.1:0-18601 GCA_046724475.1 Acidobacteriota bacterium
AGCTCCATCACCAGGTACTCGGTGTCGCCCTCGCGTCCCACGTCGTGGAGCGCGCAGATGTGCGGGTGCTGGAGCTGCGAGATCGTCTTCGCTTCGCGCTCGAAGCGCTGCCGGGCCTCGGGCGTCAGCGAGGAGCGCTCGGGCAGGACCTTGATCGCGACCGTGCGGTCCAGGCGCGTGTCCCGCGCCTTGTAGACCTCGCCCATTCCTCCCGCACCGAGCGGCGAGAGGATCTCGTAAGGACCGAGTCGGGTGCCGGCCGCGAGTGCCATCTACTTTTTCAGCCCCGCCGTCCAGTTCTGGACGACCGTGATCGCGCTGTTCTCCTCCGGCACGGCCGTGTTGACCAGGAATCGCTGGCCGTCGGCGGAGACGTCGTACTGAAACCCGATGTCCACGGACCGGATCTGCGCTCGGAAGAGAGGCGTCGCCGAGCCGGTGTCGAAGCCCGATCGGGCCTGGACCTCTACGGCCACGAGTGTCTTGTCTGCCGCGACGTAGAAGATTTCCTTCCCGTCGTGGCGCCACCTCGGATAGGAACCCCCTCCGCTCGAGATCTGCCACTTTCCGGCGGAATCCGAAAGCGGCCGAACGTAAACCTCCGCCTTACCGGACTCATCCGACGTATATGCGAGCCATCGCCCGTCGGGGGAGAACTGGGGAGACCATTCTTGGAACGGCGTCGCCAGAATGGGCCTCGCCTTCCGCTCTTTGAGCGAGAAGACCCAGAGATCGACACCCGTCTTCGCCTCCGCGTCGTAGCCCTGGAAAGCAATGAGGCTGCCGTCCGGCGACCAGTCCATGGGGAAGCTCGCTGGTCCGACCGAGGAGAGAAGAAGCTCGTCGTCTCCCGAGCCGGACGCGGCCCTCTGGTAGATGTCGTGCAGACCCTTCCGATTCGAAGCGAATGCGATCCGGCTGTCGTCGGGGGACCAGACCGGGAAGATATTGACGGCAGGCTCGAACGTGAATCGCGTGGAGATGCGATGCGGCAGATCGTGCAGCCAGAGGTCCAGAAAGTGCGTTTGACTGTCGAGAAGAGCAAACACGACCCGCTGACCGTCGTGCGAAAGGCGGGGGTGCGTGTAGCCGGCGATTGCGCCGATCGACCCGATCTGCTTGCCGCTGCGGTCGAACCAGACCAGTTGCGACGGATCTCCCTGCGCCCCCGTCTGGTAGGCGAGGATGCCGTTGTCCGAGACGGAGAAAGTTCCCGATGACTGGGCGCCGTAATACTTGACGTTCTCGGCGACGGGGGTCGTCTCGTCCGTGAACTCCAGCCGCCCGGCATCGAACGGCCGCGCCAGAAGAGTCGAGCCTCGCATAAAGAGAAGATGCCCGCGAGAAGGGTCCGAGGAAGGAGCGTAGGCCACGTTCCCCCGCCCGGCCTGGAGGAGTTTCACTTCCTTCGACGCGAGCGATCCCACGTAAGTGCCGTGCGTGTCCTGCTGCCTGGCGGCCCTTCCGAGGTACGCAACATAGAGAAAGTGACGGCCGTCCGGAAGGAAGACAGGCCACAAATGAGCGGATTCGCCCTTGCCCAGGTTCAAGGACGTGACGGCAACGGCGGCGCCCCCGGAGGACGCGACACGGTAGATCGGGTTGAAATTCGCAGGGCTAAAGAGGATCACGCCCTCGCGGTTCCAGGTCCCTCCCCGACCGTTCGGCGCGTCGCAGAGCGTCTGAGGAAGACCCCCCGAGGTCTCGACTCTCTTCAACTTCCCATCGGCGAAGAAGCCGAGGGAGCGGCTGTCGGGAGACCAGAACGGCCGAATCGCCCCCTCCGTTCCCGGCAAGGCCTGGGCCGAATCCGCATCGAACGCCCGGATCCAGAGCCGTCTCGAGCCGTCCGAGGATTCCGCCGTGAAGGCGATCCGGCGCCCGTCCGGGGAGATTGCGAGAGGAGATCCACGGAAAGAAAACTGGTTCTTCTCCGGCGGGAGGATCGAGGCCTCGAACCTCGGAGAGGGCGCGGCGCGCTGGCGCACGAGCAGGAAACCCAGGACCAGTGCGGCCAGAGCGGCGGCCGCGAGACCGATCCATGCCAGACGCTCTCGCCACTTTCGACGAGCGACGCGGAGCAACGGGAGCTCCGCATCCGAGCTTTCCGCGATCCCCTTGAGCTGTGTTCCAACATCACCGGCGGATTGCCAGCGGTCCTCGGGGTCCTTGGCGAGGCAGGTCTTCACCACGCGGTCGAGCGGACGGGGAGACATCGGCTGGACGGACGAGATCGGCGCGGGATCGCTCGACATGATGGCCGTGATCAGGGAGGCCTGGCTCGTTCCGGAGAACGCTTTCTTCCCCGTTGCCATCTCGTAGAGGACCGCCCCGAGCGCGAAGATGTCGGTGCGCGCGTCCGTCGTCTTGCCTTCGAGCTGTTCCGGCGCCATGTACTGGACTGTGCCGAGAATCGCGCCTTCCTGCGTGAGGTTCGGCGCCGCCGTTGGCAGAGCCGTGAACGACGGCGCCGACGCGGGCGTCGCCGAGAACGCCTTCGCGAGCCCGAAGTCCAGGAGCTTCACTCCCGACTTCGTGACCATCACGTTGCCGGGCTTCAGATCCCGGTGCACGATTCCCTGACGGTGCGCCTTGTCCAGCGCATCTGCGATGTCGGTCCCGTAGCGCAGGGCCTGCTCGAGCGGCAGCGCTCCCCTCGCCAGGCGCTCCGCGAGCGTCTCCCCCTCGAGAAGCTCCATTACCAGGTACTCAGTGTCGCCCTCGCGTCCCACGTCGTAGAGCGCGCAGATGTGCGGGTGCGAGAGCTGCGAAATCGTCTTCGCCTCGCGCTCGAAGCGCTGGAGTGTCTCGGGAGTGGCAGACAGACGCTGCGACAGAACCTTGATTGCCACGGTCCGTTCCAGCCGCGTGTCCCTCGCCTTGTAGACCTCCCCCATCCCGCCCGCGCCGAGAGGCGCGAGGATCTCGTACGGTCCGAGGCGAGTCCCGGCGGAGAGCGGCATGGACTCTTGCGCGATCATACCGGCGGGTCGGCTAACATGCGCGCGTGACGTCCCTGCTGATGGCCCTGCTGGCCGTGTCTCCGGGTGCTTCGTCCGTGGAAACCAGGATCGCGGAGAAGGTCCGCGGGTTCCACGGCGAGATAGGTGTTTACGCGAAAAACCTCGACACGGGCGAAGTCATCGCGGTCAACGCCGATCAGCGCTTTCCGACCGCGAGCCTGATCAAAGTCGCGGTCATGGCGGAAACTTTCCGCCAGATGAACGCGGGCAAGTTCGGCAAGGACACCACGGTGACGCTCCGTGACAAGGACAAGGCCGGAGACGAGACGATCCCGCTCAACATGCTCCACGACGGGACGGTGCTCACAGTCTCGGACCTTCTGAAATTCATGATCGCGTACAGCGACAACACGGCCACGAACCTGCTCGTGGGCATGGTCGGCACCGCCAACGTGGACGCGCTGCTCGACTCCTACGGCCTGAAGAAGACGCGCCTCTACCGTCCGACCTTTCGCGACGGCCACGCCGACGTCCTGCCCGAAGAGGAGAAGGAGTACGGCCTGGGCTCCACAACGCCGCGCGAGGCCGCCACTCTCATCGAGCTCATCGCACAGGGCAAGGTCGTCTCGCAGAAGGCGGGCGACGAGATGGTCGCGCTCCTGGCGACCCAGCAAGACCGCGCCATGATCCCGCGCTCGCTCCCCTTCGAGACGGAGGAGATCCTCGTTGCCAACAAGACGGGCTGGGACGCGGAGAAGATCCCTGACGCGAAGGGCTTCCACGGCGACGTCCGCAACGACGCCGCGTACGTGAAGGGGCCGAAGGCGCGCTACGTGATCGCCATCTGCGCGCGCCGGATCCGGGACAAGAGCGCCGGCGCGGACAACGAGACATTCAAAGTCGGCGCCGAGATCTCGCGGATGGTCTACGACCGCTTCGAATCCCGTTGAAGCTCTTCGAGACCGACGAGGTCCTCGCCCTCGACAAGCCGCCCGGGGTTTCGATGGCGACCTCGTCGCGCGAGGAGAAGTCCGCGGCCGCCGCAGTCGCCCGGCTGCTGGAAGCCTGCAGCCAGCCACCCGACGTGACGCTTCGCCTCGTGCACCGGCTGGACCTCGGCACTTCGGGCGTGGTGCTGCTGGCGAAGACCGAGGTCGCCCATCGCGCCCTCACGCGGGCCCTGCAGGCCGGCAGCGCGCGAAAGACGTATCGGGCGCTCGTCTGGGGCCACCCTGTTCCCGCGACCGGATCCATCGAGAAGCCCCTGGGACGCGATCCAAAGGACGGTCGCAAGATGAAGGTCCGCCCCGACGGAAAGAGCGCGGTCACGCGATACCAGACGCTGGCCCGCCTGTCCTCCGTGGCCGACCTGCGCCTCTTTCCCGAAACGGGCCGCACGCACCAGATCCGCGTGCATCTTTCGGAGAAGGGGCATCCCATCGTCGGCGACGACCTCTACGGCGGCGCCACGCGCTGGCGCGGCGTCCGGGATCCCGCGCGGCGTCGCGCGCTCGCGCACGTCGAGCGTCCGCTGCTCCATGCCGAGCGTATCGAGATCCCCGAGCTTTCGATCGACGTCGCCGCGCCGCTCGCCAGGGACTACGCCAAGGCGCTCGACGTGCTCACGAGGCCAGAAACGCGCCCATGAACCGGTAGAAACTCCAGACGTCGACCTTCGAGGACATCTCGAAGGGCGAGTGCATCGAGAGCAGTGGCACGCCCATGTCGATGACCTCCATGTCCTCCATGGACAGAAAGCCGCCGATCGTGCCGCCGCCGCCGACTTCGACTCTGGGCGTCTGCGTCTGCCAGGTGATGGCGTTCTTGTCCAGGATCGCGCGGATGCGCGCGACAAACTCGGAGTTGGCGTCGAAGCCCGCGCCGTAGCGCTTGATGGTCACGCCGTAGCCGAGCTTCGCCGCGTTGGAAGGCTCGCTCGTCTGCGGAAAGATCGGGTTGATGCCGTCGTTGGTGTCCGCGGAGATGACCTCGGAGTGGTGCAGGGCCTCGCGCAGGTCGAGGTCGGTGTACTTGCCGCCGCGCTCGGCGGCGACCAGGCGCGCAAGCGTCGAGTTCAGGAACTGCGACCTCGCGCCCGTGTTGTTGTCAGAGCCCACCTCCTCGAAGTTCGAGAGGTACGCCAGGGCGGCGCGTTTGGGCGTGCCCTTGAGGTCGAGGATCGCGCGCACGGCGCAGTACGAAGAGAGGCGGTCGTCCTGCCCGAAAGCGCCGACGAGGCCCCGGTCCACACCGACGTCGGCGGGCGGAGCCGAGGGAACCAGGGCGAGCTCCGAGGAAACGAAGTCCTCCTCGCGGATTCCATAGGTCGAGGTCAGCGTCGAGAGAACCTGGGCGACGACCGATGCTCCGGCCGCCGGGACGCTTCCCGCCACGGGGTCGAGCTCCTCGCCCTTGAAAACGTTCGTGTAGGTCCGGTCGTGCAGCTCCTTGTCGGAGTGCGGCGCGTTGTCCGGGATGACGAACACGGGATCGCCGTCTTTCAGGCCGATGGAGACGTCGACGCGCTTTCCGTCGGCCGTGTCCACCCGGCCCAGAAGCGCCAGCGGCCGGTTGGCCCACTGGTACTTCTTGATGCCGCCGTAATAGATCGTCTTGAACAGCGCGTAGCCGCCCGCGGCGTAGATCGGACGCGCCTTCAGGTCGATGTGCGGACTGTCGTGATGGGTCCCGATCACACGCGAGCCCGTCGTCAGCGAATCGGATCCGACGACGATCAGGATGATCGCCCGGTCCCGGCCGTTCACGTAGAGGCGCGCGCCGGGCTTGACCTGGTCGGCTTTCGTGAACTCCGAGAACCCGGTGGCCTTCGCCAGTCGGATGACCTCGCGCGTCGACGTCTCGGCGGTGCGGGAGACCGAGAGATACTTCTTGTAGTCCTCGGCGAATCGGAACACCTCGTCCTTCTGCCCCGGCGCCAGGGCCTCCCAGGCGGACTTGCGCGATTCCCAGACGCTGCCGGTCTTCTCGTCCGCCGAGAGCGCTCCGGCGCCGACGAGCAGAGCGGCCGCCGCGACACACCCGAGCTTCATTCCTTCTCCCTTCTTATGCCGTGGTTGCGAGGCCGGCCGCGTTCCAGGCGACCATGCCGCCGACGACGTTGGTGACGCGCAAGAACCCGAGCCTTTCGAGAACGCTGGTGGCGATCGACGAGCGGTAGCCGCCGGCGCAGATCGCCGCGACGGGACGCGCGCGGTCGAGCCCGTTCGCGAGATCCGACAGCCGGTCGAGCGGCATCCAGGTGGCTTCGCGGATGTGGCCGTCCTTCCATTCGGGAGGGCGCCGCACGTCCACAAGCTGCAGGTCCGCACCTTCGGAGAGCCTCGCCGCGAGCTCGTCGACCGGAATCTGCTCGGTCTTCGCGAGAGGCCGTCCCGCCTCGTCCCACGCGCGAATGCCCCCCGCGAGATACCCCGACACGTTCTCGATACCCACGCGCGCGAGCCGCGTCCGCGTCTCCCGCACGCGATCTTCGTCCTCCGCGACGAGAACGATCGGTCCCTGCGGCGAGAGCAGCGAGCCCGCCCACGAAGCGAGCTGTCCGGACTGCCCGATGTGGAGCGAGCCGGGCACGTGGCCCGCGCCGTACTCGGAGGCCGGGCGCGTGTCGAGGACGACGGCCCCCGCTTTCTGGAGCAGGGCCACGTCCTCGGGCGACAGAGCCGGCGGTGCGGGCAAGGCTTCGAGAGAGCCGGGGCCCTCGCGGTTGAGAGCCGCGTCGCGCGAGAAGTACGCCGGCGCCTCGGGAAGGTCCGTCGTGACGAGCTTGACGAACTCGTCGCGCGGCATCGGCCGGAGCGCATAGTTGAACTGGCGCTGCTCGCCGATCGTCGAGCTCGTCTCGCTCGAGATGTTGCGGCCGCAGAGCGAGCCGGCCCCGTGCGCGGGATAGACCTTCACCGAGTCGGGAAGCTTCAGGATCTTCTGGTGCAGGGAATCGTAGAGCTTGCTCGCGAGCTCCTCGGGACTCGCCTTGGAGCCCAGGAGGTCCGGCCGGCCGACGTCGCCGATGAACAGCGTGTCGCCGGTCAGCACGGCTTCGGGTTGGTCCGATTTGGCGCGGTCGGTCACGACGATCGAAACGGACTCCGGCGTGTGGCCCGGCGTCTCGAGGAACTTCAGAGTCACCTGGCCCATGCGGATCTCGTCGCCGTCTTTGACGGGAACGTGCGAAAACTTCGCGCCCGCCTTCGCGCCGAAGTAGATCTTCGCTCCCGTTTTCTGGGCGAGCTCCCTGTGGCCGGAGACGAAGTCGGCGTGCAGATGCGTCTCGATGACGTGGCGGATGCGCAGACCCTTCGCCTTCGCCGCCTCGATGTAGACGTCGACGTCCCGCCGCGGGTCCACGATGGCCGCTTCGCCCTCCGATCCGATCAGGTACGAGGCCTGGGCGAGGCAGCCGAGATAGAACTGTTCGAATTCCATGGTCGCCGGGTTCACCGGATCAGCGCATTGTAGTTCCGGACCGAGGCCCAGGACCATCAGGCTTCGGCCGGGAGCACGGCCTTCGCCCGGAGGAATTCCTCGGCCGTCGTCAGCTTCACGCCGAACCGCTCGGCGAGCGGCTTCCCGTCGAAGGCCGTGTCACAGATCGCGGCGACCCAGCTCATCGCCATGAGGTTGCCGGCCGGCGGCGACAGCGTCTCGAGCACGTCGGCGGCGATGCGGTAAACCCTGGCCGGCGTGTGGAGCTTCTTCAGGGGCTTCCCGAGCACGCGCTGGAAGATCGCCGCGATGTCGTCCCAGGACAGGATCTCGGGACCTCCGAGGTTCTCGATCAGGTTCTCGCCGGTCTCGGGAGCGGCCGCGGCGGCCGAGAGGATCGCCGCGACGTCGTCGAGCGCGACGGGGGTGTGGCGGGCCTGCCCGTTCCCCGGCACCAGGGCGATCCCGCGCCGGTCGATCGACGTGCCGGCAAAGGACATGAACCCCCTGGCGAACCAGAACGGCCGGCGCAGCGTGTGCGCGGTCGCGCCGCGCAGCGGAATGGAGCTTCCCATCAGGGCGAACCAGTCGTCCATGAAGAAGTCGCCCCGAAAGATCGAGTGCGCGAGTCCGCTCCTCCGGATCTTCTCCTCGATCTCGCGCTTCAAGCGGAAGGTCGTGACGCTCTGATCGTAAGGAGTCGGCACGACCGACATGAAGACGATGCGCCGCACGTTCTCGGCCCGGCAGGCATCCAGCAGGTTCGAGTACCCGGTGTCCTCGACTTCGCCGAAGGTTCCCTTGTCGCGCGGAACCACGGCGTTCGCCGTCGCGACGACCGTGGACATTCCCTGGCAGGCCGCAACGAGGCTCTCCAGCTCGCGAAGATCGCCGAACGCGAGCTCGACCCCCTCCGAGGAGAATTCCCGGGGCGAGGCCGGCCGCACGAGCGCGCGGACGCGCTGCCCCGCGGCCCGAAGGCGATCGACCACGGCCGTCCCGAGCTGGCCCGTGGCGCCGACGACGAGAATCGGTCCCAAGCGGCCTCGATTCCTCTAAGCCTCGATCTCGACGGCGAAGCCGGGCGTGAGGCGCAGCCGCAGATGCACGATGCGGCAGGGCCACTTCTCCCGGGCGATTCGCGCCTCGACGCGCTTCCAGATCCACACCGCCAGGTTCTCGGCCGTCGGCGGCGTCTTCGCAAAATCGGGGACGTCGCGATTCAGGTTCCGATGGTCGAGCGGCCGGTCCACTTCCTCCTTGAGGATGCGGTCGAGGTCCGTGAGATTGACGACCATCGACGTCTCCGGATCGACGTTTCCTTCGACGGTAACTTCGAGCATGTAGTTGTGGCCGTAGCCGTGGGGGCCCTCGTCGCCGTAGACGGACCGGTTCTTCTCCGGCGTCCAGTCGGGGCGCCAGAGGCTGCGGCCGGCGTTGAAGTGGATCTTTCGCGCGAGTCGAATCATGAAGCGGCGAAGATCTTACCGGGATTGAGCAGGCCCTCGGGATCGAACAGCTTTTTGACCGCCTGCATGGCCGCGAGCGCCTCGGGCGAATGGCGCAGCCCGAGATAGCTCTTCTGCGTCAGGCCGACCCCGTGCTCGCCCGTGATCGTTCCTCCCAGAGCCACGACGGCCCGAAAGATCTCCTCGACCGCGCCGCCGCGTTCCGCGAGCCACCGCTCCCGTTCGCCGGCCGGCTGCACCAGGTTGACGTGGATGTTGCCGTCGGCGGCGTGTCCGTAGCAGACCGCGGTCAGGCCACGCCGGGAAGCGGTCGAACGCACCGCGGCGAGGAGCTCGGGCAGACGCGAGCGAGGAACCGCGCAGTCCTCCTCGGCGTAAGGTCCCAGGTCCTTGACCGCCTCGCCGACGGTCCGCCGCAGTCGCCAGAAGTCGGCCTGCTCGCGCGGCGAGATCGCGACCCGCACGTCGAGGGCTCCGGAAGAGAGAAGGATCTCGCCGAAGGCTTCGACGTCCCGAACGATCTCGGATTCTGCGAAACCGTCGGCCTCGACGAAGAGGTGTGCGTCGGCGTCGGCGGGAAGCGCGAGCTGCAGGCGCGCGGAGGACACCTCGGCCGCCCGCCGCTCCATGAATTCGCACGCGGACGGCTCGTGTCCGGCGACGTAGAGGCGCGTCACGGCCGCGAGCGCGGAGGCCTCGTCGCGGAAAGATGCCCAGAGCAGGCGTCGATGCGTCGGGAGCGGCAGGAGCCGCAGCGTCGCGCGCGTCACGACGCCCAGAGTGCCTTCGCTTCCGACGAAAAGAGAGAGAAGGTCGTATCCGGCGACGTCTTTGCGAGTCTTACCCCCGAGGTCGAGCACCTCTCCCCCGGCCAGCGCCACGCGCAAGCCCGAAACGTATCGGCCGGTCACGCCGTACTTCGCGGCGCGCGGGCCGCCCGCGTTCTCGGCGATGTTGCCGCCGATGGTGCACGAGCCGCGTGACGAAGGGTCCGGCGGATAGAAGAGCCCGACGCGCTCGGCTTCTTCCTGGAGGACCTGGGTCACGACTCCGGGCTCGACGACCGCGAAAAGGTTCTCGGAGTCGACCTCGAAGATCCGGTTCATCGCCGTCAGGTCGAGCGCGATGCCGCCTGAGACCGGGAGGGCGCCGCCCGAGAGGCCGGTCCGCGCACCCTGGGGCGTGACCGGGACGCGCAGGCTCCTGGCCGCCGACAGCACCGCGACGACCTCCTCCTCGGACCTCGGCCGGACCACCACCTCGGGGAGCGAGCAGAGATCTTCGGTCTCGTCGCGGGCGTGTCGCTCCAGCGACTCCGGGTCCGCGTGCAGGATCTCCGCCGAGAGAAGGCGCGAGAGCGCCTCGTGGAGCCGCGCCGTCACGGCCAGACCGTAGCACAAGGCCCTGCATTAGAATCCCCCGGCACCAAAACGTCAGGAGCGACCATGAACCTGTACTCGACCGCGACTGAGCTTCGAGAGGCGCTTCTCCTGTCCCGCACCGTGCGCTTCGACGGCGGCGTCGTCGTGACCGACCCGGTCCGCTTCCGCGCCGAGATGCTCGACGCGCTGGTGTGGACCGCCGTCTTCGCGCCAAGCGACGCGCGGGACGCGGCGCGCCATGCGATCCGCGAAGCCGCCGAATCCCTCGGCATCCTGCCCGCTTCGATCCTGCCGCTCTACAAAGCGCGGGGGCGGGGCGAGGTCGGAGGCTTCACCGTCCCGGCCATCAACGTGCGGATGCTCTCCTACGACACCGCGCGCGCCGCCATGGCGGCCGCCCGGAAGCTCGACGCCGGCGCCGTGATCTTCGAGATCGCCCGCAGCGAGATGGGCTACACCGACCAGAGGCCCGCCGAGTACGCCGCCGTCCTCCTCGCCGCGGCGATCCGCGAGAGCTGGACGGGGCCCTTCTTCCTGCAGGGAGACCACTTCCAGACCAATCCGAAGAAGATGAAGGAGAAGCCGGACGCCGAGATCCGAGCCATCGAGACCCTGATCGAAGAGTCGATCCCCGCGGGCTTCTTCCAGATCGACATCGACACGTCCACGCTGGTCGATCTCTCCAAACCGACGCTCGAGGCACAGCAGGACGTCAACGCGACTCTGTGCGCGCGCTTCACGAAATTCATCCGGGAGAGACAGCCCAAGGAGATGCCGATCTCCGTGGGCGGCGAGATCGGAGAGGTCGGCAAGGAAAACTCGACTCCCGAAGAGTTCCGCGCTTACATGAACGTCTACAAGAAGGCCCTCGGCGGGATCGAAGGGATCGCCAAGGTCTCGGTCCAGACCGGCTCCTCGCACGGCGGGGTCGTCGCTCCCGACGGCTCGGTCGAGCGCGTCGCCATCGATTTCAACGTCATCAAGAGCATCTCGAAGGTGGCCCGCGAGGAGTACGGAATGGCGGGCGCGGTGCAGCACGGCGCCTCGACACTGCCGCCGGAATACTTCGGCCACTTCCCCGATAACGACTGCGCGGAGATCCATCTCGCGACGGACTTCATGAACACCCTCTACGACCACCCCGCGTTTCCGGATCCCATGCGGCGCGAGATCGAGCGCTGGCTCGACACCAACGCCGCGGAGGAACGCAAGAAGGGCGAGACCCAGGCGCAGTTTCTTTACCGCACGCGCAAGAAGGCGATCGGCCCCTACAAGGAGCGCGTCTGGAACCTGCCCATGGGCGCCCGGGAATCGATCCGCGAGACGCTCGAAGAGAAGTTCCATTTCCTCTTCAAGACGCTGCGCGTCGACGGGTCGCGCGCGATGGTGACGAAGTACGTCAAGCCCGCGCGCGTGTACTCGGCCGAAGCGGTGGCGGCCGGCGCGCGTAGCGGCTTCGTGCGCGACGACCAGGCGGGAGACTGAGAGGTGGCGCGGAAGGGGAAGACTTCGGGCCGGCGCCGGGCGCCGGCCTCCCCCGCGCTGCCGTCGACCATGACGGCGGTCGTCAAGACGAAACCCGCCCCGGGTCCTTCCGCCACCGAGATCAAGACCGTTCCCGTTCCCGTGCCCGGACAGGCCGAGGTCCTGGTCAAGGTCCTCGCCACCGCGGTCTGCGGCTCGGACAAGCACATCTACCAGTGGGACCCGTCGATGGCGGGGATGGTGAAGGTCCCCCGCATCTACGGCCACGAGTTCTGCGGCGAGATCGTGGGCTTCGGGCCCGGCGGCAAGCGGCCGCACCTGGAGATCGGACAGTACGTCTCGGCCGAGATGCACGTGACCTGCGGCGCCTGCCGTCCCTGCCGGACGGGACGCCGCCACATCTGCGAAAACACCCGGATCCTCGGAGTGCACGGCGATGGATGCTTCGCGCAGTACGTCGTGGTGCCGGCGTTCAACATCGTGCCGCTCGACCGCAAGATGATCCCGCCCAAGGTCGGAGCGTTTCTCGACGCGCTCGGCAACGCCGTGCACACGACGCAGGTGACGGATCTCTCGGGCATGTCCGTGGCCGTCCTGGGCTACGGCCCGATCGGCGCGATGTGTGCCGAGATCGCCCGTGTCTCGGGAGCCGCGTACATCGCGATCACCGAGGTCAACGGCCTCGCCGCGGCCCACGCCCGCCGGTGGGCACGCGACCGGAAGTTGTCGCACGTCACCGTGATCGAGCTGCCGAAGACGAAGGACCCCGCCGGCTCGCTGCGGGAGGCCACGGGAGGAGGCGCCGACGTCGTGCTGGAGCTCTCCGGGGCGGAGGCCTCGATCAACCTGGGCCTCGCCGCGGCGCGGCCCGGAGCCACGATGTCGCTGCTCGGAATCCCGCGCGACCGCGCCGTGACGATCCGGGACTACACCAACGACCTCGTGTTCAAGGGCCTCACGCTCCACGCCATCATCGGCCGCCGCGTCTTCGACACCTGGATCAAGATGGAGGATCTCTTCCGCGCCGGCCTCGATGTGGAGGACCTCGTCACGAACGAGTTCGAGGGCCTCGAGCATTTCCACGAGGCGATGCAGCTTCTCGACGACCGGCGCGCGATGAAAGTTGTCTTCTACCCGAACGGGAGACCCTGACAGCCGCGCTCGAAGATAGACTTCGCCCATGCCGACCAACAAACCTCCCAAGCCCGACCCCACCCAGGAGCTGACGGAGCGCCGCATCGCAGAGTTCGCGGTCGAGGAATCGCGTCTCTCCAACGTCGCGTACCGCTTCGAGCTGCGGCCGCGGTCGCGCGTGTGGAAGAACTGGGACCGCACGGAGTTCGAGCCCAATCACTACAGTGTCGTGGGCATGGCCGGCGTCTGCCTGAAGCGCGACGAGATCGAGAAGGCCCACCGCACGGCCTCGCGCGCCCTCGAGGACATCGACGGCGTTCTCTTCGTCGTCGAGGAGCCCGCCGACTCGATCGTCGTTCGCGGTCTGACCGGAACCATGGAATTCGTGCGCACACCGACGTTGTGCGTCGAGATCATGGCGGGCACTTCCGCGGCCTTCGACGACGCGCTCGCCGCCCTCGAGGCGGCGTTTCCCGGCGGACGGGTCGCGGGCAAGATCCTCTCGGAGGCGTAGCGATGGAGACGCGCACCATGGGGCTGACCGACCACCTCGCCTCGCAGATGGCTGACCTCCGGAAGGCCGGCACCTACAAGGAGGAGCTCGTCCTCCAGTCGGCGCAGGGCCCGCGCGTGAAGGTCGGAGGCCGCGAGGTCGTGATGTTGACCTCGAACAACTATCTCGGCTTCGCCAACCACCCGCGGATCCGCGAAGCCCAGAAGAAGGCCGTGGACCGCTGGGGCGCGGGGCTCGGGTCCGTGCGGTTCATCTGCGGCACGCAGGAGCTCCACAAGGAGCTCGAGGCGGAGATCGCGTCGTTCTTCGGAACCGACGACGCGATTCTCTACATGACCTGCTGGAACGCCAACGAGGGACTCTTCGCCGCGGTCCTCGACGAGCCCGACGGCCTCTATTCCGACGAGCTCAACCACGCCTCGATCATCGACGGCGTGCGGCTGTGCAAGGCGAAGCGCTTCCGGGTTCCCCACAACGATCCCGCGGCCCTCGAGAAGATGCTTGCCGAGGACGGCTCGTCGCGTTTCAAGCTCTTCATCACCGACGGCGTCTTCTCGATGGAAGGCGAGGAGGCCCAACTTCCGGAGATCGTCCGCATCTGCGAGGCGCACGGGACCGTGCTCGCGGTCGACGACTCGCACGCGACCGGAGTCCTCGGAAAGACCGGACGCGGGACCGGAGAGGAGCAGGGCGTCTTCGACCGGATTCCGGTCACGACCGGAACGCTCGGCAAGGCCATGGGCTCGGCCGCCGGCGGATTCGTGACCGGACCGAAGGCATTGGTCGAGTCGCTGCGCCAGCGGAGCCGCACGTATCTCTTCTCCAACTCGCTGCCCCCGGCCGTGGCGGCGGGCGCGCTCGAGGCGTTCCGGCTGCTGAAGGAGGACCCGGCGCCGGTGGCGAAGCTCCGGGACAACGCGCGGTACTACCGCAAGGCGCTGTCGGACGCGGGCTTCAAGATCCCGCACGGAACGCACCCGATCGTGCCGGTGATCGTGGGCGACACGGCGAAGGCCCTCGCGATGGGCAAGGCGCTGTTCGAGGAAGGCGTCTACGTCTCGGGCTTCGGATTCCCCGTCGTGCCTCAGGGACAGGCGCGGCTGCGCTGCCAGGTTTCCGCGGCGCACGAGCGAGGCGACCTCGATCGCGCCGTCGAAGCGTTCGTCAAGGTCGGAAAGAAGTTCGGAGCGGTGTGATCCTTCCCGGGCCGCGGCGGCGGCTCTGCGGCTCGCTTCTCGCGCTCCTCGCACTCCTCGCTTCCTCCCGTCTTCCCGCCCAGGGACCCGAAGCCGCCGACCTTGTGGTGCGCGGCGGAACCGTCGTGACCATGGACGGCGACCGGCGTGTCCTCGAGAACGGCGCGGTCGCGATCCGCGGGGACCGGATCGTCGAGGTCGGGACCGCCGACGCGCTGAGCCGCAGGTATCGCGCGCGACGCGCGATCGACGCCGCCGGACGCATCGTTCTTCCGGGCCTGATCAACACGCACACGCACGCGTCGATGGTGCTGTTCCGGGGCCTCGCCGACGATCTCCCGCTCCAGGAGTGGCTCGAAAAGGCGATCTTTCCCGCCGAGGCGAAGAACGTCACCCGGGAATTCGTGCGCTGGGGAACGCGGCTGGCCTGTCTCGAGATGATCCAGGCCGGCACCACGACGTTCGTGGACATGTACTACTTCGAGAGCGCCGCCGCCGACGAGACGGCGAAGGCCGGAATGCGCGGCATCCTCGGCCAGGCCCTGATCGACTTCCCGGCCCCCGACTACAAGACGTGGCCCGAGGCGGTGGCCGCGACCGAGCGGTTCCTTCGAGCCTGGAAGGGCCATGCGCTGATCACGCCCGCAGTGGCTCCACACGCGACCTACACCGTGTCTCCCGACCACCTCAAAGAGGCCCACGCGCTGGCCGTCCGCGAGGACGCTCCGGTCGTCATCCACGTGGCCGAGACGCAGGCCGAAAGCCAGACGATCCGCTCGAAGTACGCCGCGACGCCGGTGGGCTTCCTGGAGGGTCTTGGCTTTCTCGACGAGAGCGTGCTGATCGCCCACGCGATCTGGGTCGACGACGCCGACATCGCGACGCTGGCCCGTCGCAAGGTCGGCGTGGCCCATTGTCCCCAGTCCAACATGAAGCTCGCATCTGGCACGTCCCCCGTTCCGGCGTTGCTGTCCGCGCAAATCGCCGTCGGGCTGGGCACCGACGGCGCCGCGTCGAACAACGACCTCGACCTCTGGGAGGAGATGGACACGGCCGCCAAGCTGCACAAGCTCGTTTCCATGAAGGCGGACGCGCTGCCCGCGCGCGATTCCGTCGCGATGGCCACTGTCGGCGGAGCGCGGGCAATCCATCGCGATCGGGATCTGGGCTCGCTCGAGCCCGGCAAGCTCGCGGACCTGATCGTCGTCCGGATCAACACAGCCCACCAGACGCCGCTCTACGACGTTTACTCGCACCTCGTCTATGCCACCAAGGCGTCCGACGTGGAGACGGTCGTGGTGGGCGGACGCGTCCTCATGGAGAACCGGCAGGTCAAGACGCTCGACGCGCCGGCCGTGCTGGCGAAGGCGCGGCAGTACCGCGATCAGATCCGGAAGAGCGTGGGCAGGCCCTGAGCTACGCCTCCAACTTCTTCCGGGCGTTCTGAACCAGCAGCCAGCAGAGGATCGCGAAGACGACGGCGCACAGAATGTCGCCGCCCACCCCGTCCTTGAACGCCGGATAGAGTTTCGCACCCAGATCCAGCTTCTCGAGAAGGGTCGGATTCTCCATGTGGAGCACGGAATCGCCGATGAACGCGACGAGGGCGATCAACACGCCCCCGAGCGACCCACCGGCGACCAGGCCCGTCGAGTACAGCATTCCCGAGGAGAGCTCGCTTTCCTCGCCCTTCCGGTGTGTCAGCTTGTCGGCGAGGGCCTTCATCATGCCCCCGATCCAGATCGGGAAAGTCGTCGAAAGCGGAAGGTACGCGCCGACCGCCCATGACAGGGCGTGCGCGCCCGCCATCTGCGCCATGAACGCCAGGAAAACACCGACGAGGACCGGCGCCCACGGCAGGTTCTGGGCCAGAAGCCCCTTGATGATCGTCGCCATCAGCGTGGCCTGGGGCGCGGCGAGCTTCGGCCCGCCGATGCCATGGGGCTCGCCCATCGCGTAGGTCTTGTCCAGCAGGAAGAGCGTGCCGCCGATGACCAGGGTCGAGGTCAGAACGCCGATGATGAAGCCGATCTGCTGACGCCGCGGCGTCGCGCCGACGAGGAAGCCGGTCTTCAGGTCCTGGGACGTCGCTCCGGCGTTGGCGGCGGCGACGCAGACGATCGCGCCGACGCACAGCGCGACGGCCTGGTAGACGTCGCCCGTCCGGCCGAGGGCCACGAACACGACGCAGGTCGCCATGATCGTCGCGATCGTCATTCCCGAGATGGGGTTCGACGAGGTCCCGATGATGCCGACGATCCGCGAGGACACCGTCACGAAGAAGAACCCGAAGACGACCACGAGCAGGCCCATCACGAGGGAGCCTGGGAACGGGCCGCTCGGGACGTTCGGAAGGATCGTGATGAGCAGGACCAGCACCAGGGAGCCGAGCACGACGAAGCCCATGCCGAGGTCGCGCTCCGTTCGAATCGCGCCCTTCGCCTCGCCGCCCTTCCCGAACGACTTCACCGACTCGCGGAAGGCAGAAACGATCGTGGGCAGGGTCTTCAGGAGGGTCATCACGCCCGCGCAGGCCACCGCGCCGGCGCCGATGTAGCGCACATAAGCGCGATAGATCCATTCGGCGTGCGAGTGGCTCGCCATCCAGGCGTCCGTGAAGCCCAGGTTCTTGAGGTCCTGCACGACGCGGCCGTCGGCGACGAAGATGGAGATCAGGGGGATCAGCGCAAGCCACGAAAGGACGCCTCCCGAGGCGAGCTCTCCGGCGATTCGCGGCCCGATGATGTATCCCAGGCCCAGGTACTCCGGCGTGACGTCGCTCGAGAGCGTCGCGTCGGGGATCTTGCCGTTCTTGTCGGTCCGGAACCAGGTAGCGGTCTCGCGCCAGAACCCCAGGATCCCGTAGAGGAACTTGTAGAGCATCGCGGCGCCCACGCCCTTGAAGACCATGCGGGCGAGGTCGCCTCCCTTCTCGCCGGCGATCAGCACGTCCGCGCACGCGACGCCCTCGGGATAGCGGAGGTTGCCGTGTTCCTTGACGATCAGCGCGCGCCGCAGCGGAATCATGAAGAGGACGCCGAGCGTCCCGCCGATCGCCGACAGCACGAAGATCGTCGGATACTTGAAGAACGACTCGCCGCCCGAGAGGAACAGCAACGCCGGCATCGTGAACACGACGCCCGCGGCGACCGACTCGCCCGCGGAGCCGATCGTCTGCACCATGTTGTTCTCGAGGATCGTGGACTTGCCGAGCTTCTTGAAGACGGCGATGGCGAGAACCGCGATCGGCACCGAGGCCGAAACGGTCAGGCCAGCGCGCAGCGCCAGGTAGACGGTTGCGGCACCGAACAGAACGCCGAAAAAGACGCCGAGGATGATCGCCTTGGGCGTGAACTCCGGGATGTCCTGGTCGGGAGAGACGTAGGGCCGGAACTCCGCCGGAGACTGATCGTGCGCCATGCAACCTCCGCGTTTCGCTTGCAGGATCTGTTCGCTGGCGGGGGATTATAGCGGCGGGCTCGGAGACGCCGTGCCGGATTCGAGCCCGATGCTATATTTTTTCGACCTCATGGCCGCGCGCCGCGCCTCCATTTTTCTGGTGCTCGTCCTGGCGGCGGCCGCTGCGCGCGCCGGGACGGTCTCGGGCCGGGTGATCCTCGTCAAGGACGGCAAGGAGCTCGCCGACGCGTCCAACGCCGTGGTCTGGATCGAAGGCGCAAAGGCCGCGGCCGACGGACACGCTAATGGCAAGGGAGAGATGAAGAGCGCGCAGAAGCGCTTTCAGCCGCGCGTCGTGGCGGTGACGACGAAAGGAACCGTGGAATTTCCCAATGCGGACCCGATCTACCACAACGTCTTCTCGGTGTCGGGCGACAATCGCTTCGACCTCGGCCTCTACCGCAGCGGCGCGTCGAAGTCCAAGACGTTCGACCAGCCGGGACTGGTCCGTATCTACTGCAACATCCATCCCCAGATGGTCGGCTTCGTGATGGTCGTCGACACGGATTTCGCCGTCGTCACGGGACCCGACGGCGCCTTCAAGTTCGAAGGTGTC
>JBKOVK010000354.1:0-7669 GCA_046724475.1 Acidobacteriota bacterium
GGTCTGCTCATTTCCATGTTCACCGCGGTGTTCGTCTCGCACACGATCTTCGAGCTCGAGTACGGGCGTCGGCAGCACATCGACGCCGTTTCGATCTGAGAGGAAGAGAGAGATGGAGCTTTTCCGGCAAACCAACATCGACTTCCTCAAGTACAAGTGGTGGGCCATCGGCGCCTCCTGGGCGCTGATCGCCGTGGGCGTGTTCACGATCTTCGTCCAGAAGGGCCTGAAGTTCGGGATCGACTTCTCGGGCGGCACGCAGATCGCCATCCGCTTCGCCCAGAAGCCCGACATCGACAAGCTCCGGACGCTGCTCGACGGCGCGGGCCTGGGTGAGATCGGGATCCAGCGCTACGAGACCCCTGAGAAGAACTCGGTGCTGATCCGCGTCCAGCAGCAGGAGAAGGAAGGTCGGGACGTGGTCGGCGATGTCACGAAGGTCCTGCGGCAGGGCCTGCAGACGCCGGCGGACCCGAACAAGATCGACATCAACTCGGAGGGCAAGGCCACGCTGGCGGCCCGCATCGCCGCGGCCGACCCCGAACGGGTCGCGGGGCGCTCCGACACGGACCCGAACGCCTATTACACGCAGGCCGCAGATAAGGTCATCGCGCATCGCTCCGAGCTCGGGATCTTCGGAACTCCGGAGCAGGCGGCTTCGACCGAGGGCATTTCCCAGGGCGTCAAGGCCTGGATCCAGGCCAACACGGTCACCGGCCCCTTCGTCGTGCTCTCGGCCGACAACGTCGGACCCCAGGTCGGAAAGGACCTCCAGAAGAAGGCCCTCTACGCGATCGTGTGGTCCACCATCGGCATGCTGGCCTACATCGCGTTCCGCTTCCGCTCCGTTCCCTTCGGCGTCGGCGCGATCGTGGCACTCATCCACGACACGCTCATCACCGTGGGCCTCCTCGCCCTGCTCGGCCGCGAGTTCGACCTGATCGTCGTCGCCGCCCTGCTGACGCTCGTCGGCTACTCCGTCAACGACACCGTCGTCGTCTACGACCGCGTCCGCGAGAACCTCAAGACGCCCAAGAAGGAGCCTCTGGAGACCGTCATCAATCGGTCGATCAACCAGACGCTCTCGAGGACGATCCTGACCTCGGGGGCCACGATGCTGGTCGTCCTGGCGCTGTTCTTCCTGGGCGGCGAAGTCCTCCACACCTTCGCCCTGACTCTGATCATCGGCATCATCGTCGGCACCTACTCCTCGATCTACGTGGCGGCCGCGATCGTCGTCATCTGGAAGGACTTCAAGAACCGCCGCAAGCTCGCGGTGGTGCCGGCTCCGGTGAAGGCCGAGCCGGTACAGCCCGCCCAGCCGACCGCGCCCACGGGCAAGAAGAAGCAGAAAGGGCGTTAGTCAGCGCCCCTTTTGCCTCCTTCCTGAGATCGCCGTACTCTTGACGGCGGCATGATCCACTTCGAGGAAATCCTCGAAAAGGTCGAGGCGTACAACCCCAACTGCGACCAGGACCTGCTGCGGCGGGCCTACGTCTTCTCGGCCCGCGAACACCGCGGCCAGGTCCGCCGCTCGGGCGAGCCGTACCTGGTGCATCCGTTGAACGTCGCTTCGATCCTGGCGGATCTGAAAGCCGACGACGTCTCGATCGTCGTGGGGCTGCTCCACGACGTTCTCGAGGACACGCTGACGTCGAAGGAGGCGGTCGCTCAGCAGTTCGGCCCGGAGGTCGCCGAGCTGGTCGACGGCCTGACCAAGATCGGCAAGTTCTCGTACGTGTCGCGGGAGGAGGAGCAGGCCGAGACCTTCCGCAAGATGATCCTGGCCATGATCTCCGACCTGCGGGTCGTGATGGTCAAGCTGGCCGACCGCCTGCACAACATGCGCACCCTGGGCTTCCTCCCCGAGGCCCGGCGGCGGGAGGTCGCGCGGGAAACGCTCGACATCTACGCTCCGATCGCGCACCGCCTCGGAATGGGGAGCGTGAAGGGAGAGCTCGAGGACCTCGCCTTCCTCTACCTCGAGCCGGAAGAGCACGAACGGGTCGCGCGCGAGGTGGCGCGCCGCATGAAGGTCTCCGAGGCGATGACGGGGGAGATCCGCCGCCGGATCGACGCGCGGCTGACCGACGCCGGGATCGCCGCCGACGTGTCGAGCCGCATGAAGCGCTACTACTCGATCTGGCTGAAGATGAAGCGGACGGGCGTGGACGCGGCACAGCTCTACGACATCCTGGCCTTCCGCATCGTCGTGCCCGAGACGAAAGACTGTTACGCCGCGCTGGGAATGATCCACCAGCTCTGGCGCCCGGTGCCCGGCCGCATCAAGGACTACATCGCCATGCCCAAGCCGAACTTCTACCAGTCGCTCCACACGACGGTGATCGGCGAGGCCGGCCAGCCCTTCGAGATCCAGATCCGGACGCGGGAGATGGATCTGATCGCCGAGCGGGGAATCGCCGCCCACTGGAAATACAAGGAGGGGCGCATGGGCCCCCACGCCGACGACGCGCGTTTCCAGTGGCTCCGCCAGCTCGTGGACTGGCAGAGCGAGGTGTCGGATCCACGCCAGTTCCTGTCCTCGCTCAAGGTGGACCTCTATCCCGACGAGGTCTATACGTTCACGCCGAAGGGCGAGGTGTTCGCGTTCCCGCGGGGAGCCACGCCGATCGACTTCGCCTATCGGGTGCACACGGACGTCGGCCACCGCTGCGTGGGCGCGCGGGTCAACGGAAAGCTCGTGCCGCTGCGCACACCGCTGCAGAGCGGCGACATCATCGAGATCCTGACGGCTCCCAACCAGACGCCTTCGCGCGACTGGCTGTCGTCGGTCGCCACCAGCCGGGCCCGGCACAAGATCCGCCACTTCATCCACGAGGAGGAAAAGCGCCAGGCCGTGGAGCTCGGGCGCCGCCTTCTCGAGCGGGAGCTGAAGAAGTTCAAACGCACGATCAAGAAGCTCGACGCCGACGGCAGCATGGCGCGGGAGCTCCCGACGTGGGGCTTCTCGAAGCCCGAGGATCTGTTCGCTGCGATCGGGTACGGGAAGCTCGCTCCGCGGACGGCCCTCGAGAGGTTCGTGCCGGCCGAGGAGCTCGCCCGCCCGGAAGGGGAGAAGAAGGAGTCGGCGGTATCGCGGGTCGTCCGCAAGATCCTGCCCTTCGGCACGCCGGACATCGTCGTGGTCGGGCACAACGACCTGCTCGCCACGCTGGCCAAGTGCTGCAATCCCGTGCCCGGGGAAAAGATCCTGGGCTACGTGACTCGGGGACGCGGCGTCTCCGTGCACTCCGAAAGCTGTCCCAACGTGAAGAATCTTCTCTACGATCCCGGCCGCCAGATCGACGTGGCCTGGGCGGGTGAGAAGAAGGCTTCCTACGCGATCGAGCTGGAGGTCGCCACGGAAGACCGGCCGGGCCTGCTCGCCGACGTGACGCAGGCGATCGCGGGCGAGGGCTCCAACATCCGCCGCATCGAGGCGCGCGCCGAAGAGACGCGCGAAGCCACGGTCAGCGTCTCCCTCGAAACGTCGGATCTGAAGCAGCTCGAGAAAATCGTCAGCCGCATCCGCGCCATCACCGGAGTGAAGGACGTCGTGCGGAAGTACAACGTGCCGAAGGCGGGCGAGAGAGAGTAGCTAGGCTTCCGCGGCGCGGCGGCGCGGCGCGGGCTTCGTGACTTTGCCCGAGCGGATGCAGCGCGTGCACGCCTGCGCGCGGCGCGACACGCCGCCGACCGCAGTGCGAACGGTCTTCAGGTTCACGTGCCACTTGCGGTTGGTGACGTTGTGCGCGTGGCTGACGCGGTGCCCGCTCATCGGGATCTTTCCGCAGAAGTGGCAGTGCTGAGCCATCGTTTCCCTCGCTTTGCGACCGCTCGGTCGAAAAAACCCGCGAAGCCTACATCGGTCGCGGTACGGAAGCAAGAAAAGAACGGCTGTCAGTGATCCTCCTCACTTTGTCCGACAGGCTTAACTCACTCAGGGCGGGCAGTTTCTCTTCGTTGTTTCCTTGACTAGAGAAAAACCTTTTGCTATTTTGACAACCAGCCGAAATAACCATAGGTCAAAGCCCGTAACCGTTTGAAATCTTTCGGTGGGGCGAAGCGTGCTGTTTAAGAAGACCAAGAATCTGGTAGGTCTGGATATCGGGTCCTCGGCGATCAAGCTCGTCGAACTCAAGGACTCGAAAGCCGGGGGCTACCGACTCGTCAAGACGGGACTCGAGGCCCTGTCGCCCGAGGCCATCGTCGACGGCGCCATCATGGACTCCTCCCTGGTCGTCGATACGGTCAACCGCATCGTGTCGTCCCTGAACGTCCGCAACCCGGACTTCGGAACCTCGCTGTCGGGCCACTCCGTCATCATCAAGAAGATCTCGCTGCCGGCCATGTCTCCGGAGGAGCTGGCCGAGTCGATCCGCTGGGAAGCCGAACAGTATGTCCCTTTCGACATTAATGACGTCAACCTCGACTACGTCGTCCTCGAGTCCGGGGGCGGCGAGACGATGGACGTGCTGCTGGTGGCGGTGAAGAAGGACAAGATCGGCGACTACACCAGCGTCATCACACAGGCGGGCAAGACTCCGGTCCTCGTGGACGTGGACGCCTTCGCCCTCCAGAACGCCTATGAGGCGAACTATCCCGTGGAGCCCGGACGGGTCGTCGCGCTGGTGAACATCGGCGCCTCCGTCACCAACGTCAACATTCTCTCCGGCTCCAACACCATTTTCTGGCGCGACATCTCGTTCGGCGGCAACCAGTACACCGACGCCATCCAGAAACAGCTCTCGCTCTCTTTCGACCAGGCCGAAGCGCTCAAGAAGGGCGAGAAGGCGGGCGATCAGTCGATCCAGGACATCCTGCCCATCCTGCGTTCGGTCTCCGACGACCTCGCGCAGGAGCTCCAGAAGACGTTCGACTTCTTCCTCGCGACGACGTCGACGGAGCGGATCGACCAGCTCTTCATTTCCGGAGGATCCTCCCGGGTCGTGAACCTCGACACACAGCTGAAGGAACGGTTCTCGATCCCGGTCGAGATCCTGAACCCGTTCCGCCAGATCGACATAGCGGGCGCGCCGGTCTCGGGCGAGTGGCTCACCGACAACGCGCCCAGCCTGGCGGTCGCCGTCGGGCTCGCGATCCGGCACGTCGGGGACGAAGCGGCTTGATCAGAATCAACCTTCTCACCGAGGCCAGGGCGGCCGCCGCCAAGAAGAAGGGGCCGGCTCTTCCGACCGGGGCGAAGCTCAACAACCTCCTCCTCATCGGAGGCCTCGCCCTCGGCCTGATCTACGTCGGGACGATGTTCCTCGTACTGACCGCCAAGCGGCGGCACCTGGACGAGGAAATCGGAAAGGCCCGCGAGGAAGTCGCCCGCTTGAAGTCGATCATCGACGAGGTCAAGGGCTACGAGGACAAGAAGCGGAGCCTCGAGGCCAAGATCGCCCTCATCAACAACCTCAAGACGAACCAGAAGGGCCCCGTCCGCCTGATGGACGAAGTGTCCAAGGCGCTGCCCGACCTGGTCTGGCTGACCGACATGGCCATGCAGGGCGACCAGCTGACGCTGAAGGGCCGCACCCTCTCGCCCAACGCGGTCGCCACGTACCTCGAGAACCTCAAGAAGAGCCCCTATTTCGCGGAACCGGTCTTCAAGAACCTGGGCCGCGAGGCGGGCCCCCAGGGCATCTATGCCTGGGAGATGGCAGTGACTTTCACGCACGGCAAGACGCCGGCCACGGGCGGCACCGCCGCCGCGACGGCGCCCGGCGCGCCGACTCCGGCGCCGGGCGGAAAGCCGAGGACCTGAGGCCATGGCCGTATTCGGCATCAACGTCGAAGAGAAGCCCTGGTACTACGCCCTGGGCATCGGCGTGTTCATCGGCGCGCTGCTCGCCGGAGCCGTGCACTGGTTCTACTTCAAGCCGCTCCAGGAAGAGATCCAGAACAAGAAGACCGAGCTCGACGGCCTCAACCAGGAAATCGCCAAGGGCCGCGCGGCCGAGCGCAAGCTGGCGCAGTTCCGCGAAGAGGTCAAGCGGCTCGAGCTCGAGCTTTCCAAGCTCCTCCAGATCCTTCCGTCCAAGCGCAATACCGAGGAGCTGATCAAGCGGATCGAGACGCTGACCCGCCAGGGCGACTTCACTCTGCTGAAATTCACGCCGGGCGAGTTCGTACAGAAAGAGTTCTACGCCGAGTGGCCGATCGACATCCAGATCCAGGGCACTTACCACAACCTCGCCCTGTTCTTCGACCGCATGAGCCGCTTCTCCCGCATCGTCAACGTCGAGGACATGAACATCAAGAGCCTCGACAACGTGCCGGGCAAGTCGATCGCCTCCAACTTCACGGCCAAGACGTTCATCTACACCGGCGACGAGGCCGGGCAGAACACGGCCACCTCGGGCGCGGGCGCTCCGGCGAATCCGACCCCGGCGCCGCGCGGAAAGGCCGCCGCCAACGCCGAGACGCTCAAGTCGCGGGCCGAAGGGCGAGGGATCGAATGAAGCGCCTGACCGTGTTCGTCGTTCTCTGCGCGGTCGCCGCCGCGGCGAGCGCCCAGGCCCCGGCCAAGACCGCCCCGGCTCCGAGCGCCGCGACGACGGCGCCGACGCCGCAGGCCGTGATCGCTCCGGTCCCCGAGAGCCCGGGTCAGGGCCTCATCGAGCAGGACGAGTCGGCCATGCAGGGCCGGTCCTACTCTTACGACCCCGCGGGTCGGCGGGATCCGTTCCGCTCGCTTCTGGTGCGCGAGCAGAACCGAGGCGGAGTCGAGCGTCCCCCGGGAATCGCCGGGATCTCGATCGACGATCTCGTCGTGCACGGCATCTGGAAGACCAAGGCCGGCTACGTCGCCCAGATCCGGGCGACGGACAACAAGAGCTATCTCATTCGCGCCGGCGATCTGCTTTACGACGGGGAAGTCACGCGCGTCGGGCCCAACGAGGTCTCGTTCCGGCAGAACCTCAACGACCCGCAGAGCGTGAAGCCGTTTCGCGAAGTGACCAAGCAGCTCAACGCGACGGTCAAGCAGTGACGACTCGGGACAACCGGCTTTTCCGCGCGACGGGAGGAACGATGCGAATCGCAGTCAGGGCAACCGCGACGGCCACGGCGCTCGCGCTGGCATGGGCAGCCGCCGTGGGCTGCTCCTCTTCGAGAGGCAAGGGCGCGACGGGCGCCGCGGATGTCGCCGCGGCCTCCACGACTCCGGCCGCCGCCCCCGGCAACTCGTCCGCCCCCGCCGCTACGGCGAAGATCACCCAGGCCGCGCTCAACCAGGACGCCGACGGCGCCCGCGTCGTTCTCTCGGCCAATGCGCCGCTGCTCTACACCTCCTACGAGCCCCGCCCGGATCTGCTGATCGTGGACTTGCGCGACGCCGCGCCGGCCGAGAGCTTCGTCACGCCCAAGGCCACCGGCGGCATTGTCGAGTCGATCAAGATCGAGGAGCTCGACGAGCTCGGAAAGCGCATCACGCGTCTCTCCATCGCCCACCGCGCGGAGGCCAAGGTCGACGTGCGGTCGGTCGGCCAGGGGCTGGCCGTCGCCTTCAGCGATTCGACCGCGGTCGCCTCCGCCGACGTCGAGACGCCGGCCGAGCCCGCGCCGGCTCGCGCCGAGGCGCCGGCTCCGGCTCCTGCCGCGGTCGCGAGCGCTCCGCTCTCGGCGCCGCCGGCGGCGGTGACGGCCTCGGTCGCGCCGGCCC
>JBKOVK010000251.1:0-42633 GCA_046724475.1 Acidobacteriota bacterium
GCGGTGGGGGGACTCAACACGAAGCTCCGGCTCCAGAACAGCTTCCCTTCGAGCGTGTACCAGCGCTCGAGCGTCACGGCCTTGTTGTAGTCGAAGAGAATGACCACCCGCCGCGGCACCTCCCCGTCGGGCGTCTTGATCGTGTCGTACCAGCTATGGAGGAGGCGTATGGGGCGGGAACTCTCGGTGATCTCCGAACTCAGCTCTTGGGCTCGAAGTGTGGTGGCGCAGAGCAGCGTCGCAGCTACTGCCAGAAGAGGCGCGGAAACTCGTTTCATGGGCACCGTCCTCCCCGGATTGATCGTGAGCTTCAACCCCAATATCACCCGGGGGATGTCTTAAGGCTGGTTCAGGGACTCCAGTCGCCGATTGGCACCAGGGTCGGGCCGACCACGTGGCAGTCGTCCAGATCGAAGCCGAGGTGCCGGACCCCTGTGCGATACCAGACGACCAGGTCGTTGCCAAGCGGCTCGCCGTTCAGGAACTTACCGACCTTGATCGCACAGGCGGGCCCGATCACGCCGCTGTCGTCGAGCTCGTCCGGATGGTAGTTCAGGAACCACACGTCCGCGACCGAGAAGGTATCGGCCGGCAGCGCCTTCTCCTCTCCGGGAACGATCCGATAACCCCGGCCCGTCGAGGCGTCCGTCACCGCCCAGGTCAGATTCGGACGGTTGTTGAGCCGCTGGGTCTCGGTCGGGAGCACGAGGATCGGAGGTTTCGGGCCAGGGCGGCCGCGGTCACCGCCGCTGCCCGACGGCGCAGGATCGGGCCCTTCGGTCACGATGTCGTCGAGAGGACCGTCGATGTCGAAGTCGAGGCGCCAGTAGGCATGATGGCGATGTGTGTAGTCCGTGCAGTTGTCATCGACCGCGCTGAAACCGAAGGTCGGCTGGATGCGGCCGTCGAGGTAGAAGGTCCACTTCATCTCGTATCGATACCAGCCCGCACGGTTCTGCGACGTCAGGATCAACCGGTCGGCCAGTTTCTCGGCCGATACCCCGTGGAAACATTGCCGGCCGCAGTCGTCGGGCGGCGCAGGACACACGTCCACCCCGAGGTGCTGCTCGCAGACGGTGATCGGCGGACAGGACGGCTCGGCGTAACCGCAGTCGGGACCCGTGTTCGGCGGAGGGCAGACGTTGTCGACGAGATAGTCCTCCTCGCTCGTCAGCCAGTCGCGGTAACAGTGGTTCGCGCCGCCGCATTGTCCCGCCTCGTACTGGACGTTCAGGATCGGCACGTGACCCCGCTTCATCGCCAGGTGGCCGTTGTAGTACACGTTTCGGATCTCCACGCCGGAGCCGTTGACGCCGCTCGACTGCGAGGGCCGCAGCCAGCACAACTGCCACACGGGCGCCTGTGTCGGCCAGGACATCAGGTGCTCGCCGATCGCGCTGTTGCACACGGGCTGCGCCGCTGCGACGGCAGCGGTCCCGAGGATCGCCGCCCCAAACACGACCGGGAGGAGGAAGACCCGCACCGGGGAAATCCGTCGCATGGGCACCGCCCTTCGACGGCCCACATCCTATGAGTGAGATCGAGAAGCGAACTACTGGCCTGTGGTTCAGGTGCGACTGGCTAGAAGGCGGCGTGCGGCTCCACGGGTTTGGCCGGAGACTCCGCAGGCTTGCCAGGAGCAGGAGTCCGTTCGTCCTTCTTCTCCGCCGGCGGCTCCTGGGGCAGCGGCTTGCGCGGAAGCATCGCGTCGCGCATCGCCGCGTTGTAGGCGAACGTCGCGAGGATGATGGACGCCTGCATCAGGTCGTCCTTCACGAGACGCTCGTAGGTGTCCATGTTCGTGTGGTGCGTCCGCGTCTCGTAGTCCAGGGTGTCCTGGATGAACTGGAAACCGGGAAGGCCGACCTTGTCGAAAGACTGGTGATCGGTGCCGCCCGTGCGGTTGAGGGTAACGGTCTTCGCGTCGAGGTCGCGGAACGGCGCGAGCCACGCCTCGAAGATCGGCGCGACGCCGGCGTTGTCCTCGCAATAGATGCCCCGGATCTTGCCGGAGCCGTTGTCCAGGTTGAAGTACGCCGCGAGCTTCGCATGCTCGGGCTTGACGGTCAGAGGCCACTTGTCCTTGCGCATGTAGAAGGGCTGGTCGAGCTCTTCCTTGGTGTAGGGCGGCCGAGACGCGAAGTGCTGATCGACGTACGCCTTGGAGCCGTAAAGTCCCTGTTCTTCGCCGGTCCACAACGCGACCCGGATCGTGCGCCGCGGCTTCGCGCCGACGGCTTTCAGGATCCGCATCGCTTCCATCACCGCGACCGAGCCCGCGCCGTTGTCGGTCGCGCCGGTTCCGGACTGCCAGGAGTCGAGGTGCGCGCCGAGCATCACGACCTCGTCTTTCTTGTCGGTCCCCGGGATCTCGGCGATGGTGTTCCACTGCATCTGGTCTTCGTCGACGAACCGGGCGGCGACGTCGAGCTCCAGCTCCACGTCGGTCTTCGCGTCGAGAAGGCGGGCGATCCGGCCGAAGTGCTCGGGCTCCATGATCAGCGTGGGTACCTTGAGAAGCGGCCGGGACATCCGGTAGTCGTCGCCGTTGGCCTGGACCCCGAACACGCCGAGGTCGCCGCGGCCGCTGTCGATGACGGCGATCGGCTTCTCGTCCTCGAGGAACTTATCCACCGCCCGCCTCAGCTCCGCGCGCTTGCGAAGCTCCTCACGGTCGTACCGGCGCCGGGGTTCTTCGCTATATTCCGCGATCTTGGCCAGCTCTTTTTCGTCGTAACGCTCGATGTCCGGCTTGACGTGGAGCTCCATCTTGACCGGGTCTCCGTAGAGAACGATCTTTCCGGCGAAGCGGCCCTTGAAGTTCGGCAGATCGTCTTTGGACGTCGGATTCAGCCGCACCACCTTCGCCTTCACGACGCCCGAGGTCCCCGGCGTCCAGGGCCTGGGATAGGCCGTCAACTGCGCGAAGTCGGGCGCCGTCATCCGGACCGAGCTCTTCTCGTACCACCAGCCTCGCCCGAACGGGCCCCACGCCTCCAGGTGCGCGTTGGCCATTCCCCACTTCGCGAGCTGGTCCCGGGTCCATTCGTTGGCCGCCTTCGCCTGCGGCGAGCCCGTCAGCCGTGGACCGATGCGATCCATCAGCTCGCTGGCGGTGTCCATCACCTTGGAGTTGTTGAAACCCTCGAGGCGGATTTTCGTGACCATCTCCAGGTCGACGCGCTCCTCGGCGGGCAGCGCCGGGACGAGCATGGAGACGAGGCATGCCGAAGCGATCAGGCGTTTCAGGTCGCACCTCCCGTGCACAAAACCGCGGCACGGTATCATCGGAAAATCCTTAGGGTCAAACCGCCGCGCGCGATTCGGAGGCGCCGCGACGCGACCTGCGGACACCGCGGCGTGAGAAGAAGAGGCGCCAGCGTCGGAACTTCGAGTTTTCGACGTGCTCGCCACGAAAGGTGTCGAAACGGGATCGAGAGGGTGTGACTTCAAACTCCCGGGAAGGATGGAATCGTTTCGCCACCAGGGAGCGGGCATGACGGAATGTCACACAGTCACGCCGGCGTCTCCGGGCGCCGGGGTGTCGGCCCTCGATCCCGGAGCCGGAGTGATACATTCGTCCGTCCACGGGAGGGCAGGGGTGCACGGCAGGTCGAGCCTCATCTGGCGTAAGGCGGCCGAGGCCTTTTGTGTCCTTGCGATTGTGGCGTCCTTCGCCTCGGCGCAAGAGGACTCGGGTCCCGGGTTCGTGCTGCAGGGCGAAGGCGGACTGGTGACAGCGCTCGTTCTGGATCCGTCCTCACCTTCCACGCTCTACGTGACGACCGCCCGCGGGCTGTACAAGACGACGGACGGCGGCGTTCGCTGGGAGCCGCGCGGACGGGGGTTGGACAGCCACTCCGTGCTAGGCCTCGCGATCGACCCCCAGTCATCCTCCACGCTCTTCGCGACCACGGACCGGGGAGGCGTCTACAAGAGCACGGACGGCGGCGAGCACTGGACCCCCGCCAACGAGGGCCTGACCGCGCGCTACGTCGGGGCGATCGCGCTCGATCCTCGCCGGCAGGGGACGATCTGGGTCGGCGCCGAGTCGGGTCGCCTGTTCCGTTCCACCGACGGAGGCGCCGTCTGGTCCGAGATGCCGATCCCGCTGGCCCATGTCACGCTCACCGCAATCGCGCTCGATCCCGCCAATCCCAATTCGATCACCGTCGGCTCGAACAGCGAGGGGATCTTCCGGAGCCTCGACGGAGGCGCGACCTGGATCCGTCCCATCGACCGGATGAACCGGGGGACCATCTGGAACGTTACGCTGACGCAACCGCCCGGGACGATCTACGCCGGAACGCACGACGGCCTCTTCCGCAGCGCCGATTTCGGCGTCACGTGGACGGGAATTCACAAGGGTATGAAGAGCTACAACGTCCTCGGCCTGGCGATCCACCCGTCCAATCCCGAGACGATCTATGCCGCGACGGCCATTGGCATCTACAAGTCGGCCGACGGCGGCACGACCTGGTCCCTTCTCAAGGGAGATCTCTACGCGACGGCGCTCGCGATCGACCCGCGATCTCCGTCGGTGCTCTACGCCGGCACGCACCTCGGCGTATTGAAGACCGAGGACGCCGGCTCGAAATGGGCCGCTCTGCGCCTGGTAGCCGACGCGGCTTCCGATGCCACCGCTCCCGCATCCGGTACCGCGGCATCCGGCCTGCCGACCCTCCCGATCAAGAAGCGCCCCGCCGTTCCCGCGACCGGCCTGAAGCCGCTCCCCATCGGACGTCCGCTCCGCACGCCCGCGCCGTCTCCGCCGCAGTCGCTGGGGTACTAGGGGCCAGCGGGCGAAAGCCCGGTTCCGACGAGGCGGGCACCGGTGCCGGGTATAGGATCGAAGACACTCTCGCGGTCGAAACACCGACCCAATGGGAACACCGGGCGACGAGGGCTTCCCTGAGACCGAGCGCTTCTCGGTACGGCGGAGGCTCGGCGCCGGCGCATACGGGGTCGTCTACGAGGCGTTCGATCGAGAGCGCGGCTCACTCGTCGCCCTGAAGACTCTGCGCCCGGGCAACGTCGAGGCGCTTTACCGGCTCAAGCGTGAGTTTCGGGCACTGGCGGACATCTCTCATCCGAACCTCGCCACGCTCTACGAGCTGCTCATCGAAGGCGAGCAGTGGTTCTTTACGATGGAGCTGATCGACGGCGCCAACTTTCTCCACTACGTGCGTGGGCGCTCCGCCTCGCTTGCCGCAAGGTCGCCGGGGAGACTCGGCTCGACCGTCTCGGAAACGCACGGGAACTCCGAGATCGATCCCGGGGAGACGACTCCCGCGGGGCTCTCGTGCCTTCGCTTCGATTCGGACCGGTTGCGAGAGGCGTTGCGACAGGCGGTCTCGGGCCTCTCCGCGCTGCACGACGCCGGCAAGCTCCACCGGGACATCAAGCCTTCAAACGTCCTCGTGACACCGGAAGGGCGAGTCGTGATGCTGGACTTCGGACTGGTCACGGAGTTCGACCCACTCGAAGAGGATCGCAGCCTCACGCTGGTTGGAACACCAGCCTACATGGCACCCGAGCTGGGGACACGGACACCCGTCTCGGAGTCGAGCGACTGGTACAGCCTGGGCGTGATGCTGTACGAGGCGCTGACGGAGCGCCCGCCCTTCTCCGGGAGCTTCGTCGACATGATGTGGGCGAAGGGCCATTCGGAGCCGCCAGCGCCACGGACACTTCTTCCGGACATTCCGGAGGATTTGGACGCGCTATGCACCGATCTCCTGCGCCGCGACCCGAAGGCTCGCCCGACGGCCGCCGAGATTCTGCAGCGATTGGGGGGACCGGCCGTCGCCGCACCCATGGCGATCGAAAGCTCTCCTCTCTCGCTCCGGCCCGGGCCGTTCGTCGGCCGAAAGCGGGAGCTCGCGGAGCTGAGGGAAGCCCTCGAAATCTCACGGCGGGGCCAGGCGGTGACCGTCCTTGTCCATGGAACGTCGGGGATCGGAAAGAGCGCGCTCGTTCGTCGCTTCCTCGAGGAGCTTCGCAACGAGAACGTCGTCTTTCTCGCGGGACGTTGCTACGAACGCGAATCCATGCCGTACAAGGCGCTCGACAGCCTCGTGGACGCGTTGAGCCGCTACCTGAAGCGATTGTCGCCGGAACGGACCGAAGCGCTTCTTCCCAACGATGTCCTGGCCCTGGCTCGCGTCTTTCCGGTGCTCCGACGCGTCGAAGCCGTAGTCGGAACCCGCCGCAAATCGGTCGAGATCGCGGACGCTTTCGAGCTGCGGCGGCGCGCTTTCGCCGCGCTCCGGGAGCTGCTCGCCCGCCTCGCCAGGCAGCGGGATGTCGTCCTCTTCATCGACGATCTGCAATGGGGTGATGCCGACAGCGCAGCCCTCCTTGAGGAGCTCCTACGCCCGCCCGACCCGCCGGCGATACTCTTGATTGCGTGCTACCGCAGCGAAGAAGCCGCGACGAGCCCGCTTCTTCAGAAGCTTCTGGCACGATCCGAAGCCGCTGATGTCCGGCGGCTGGCCATCGAAGAGCTTCCAGCCGTCGAAGCGCATGCGCTTGCCCTTGCGCTGCTGGAGACGAACCCCTCGGTTTCGCCATCGCACGCCGAGGTGATCGCGCGGGAATCCGCAGGCAATCCGTTTTTCATCAACGAGCTCGCTCGATTCCGCCAGTCCGGCGCACCCGCAGAGGCGGCCACCCTGGACGACATGGTCGGCGCCCGCGTTCAGCTGCTGCCCGAAGAAGCACGGCGCCTGCTCGAGGTCGTGGCCGTCGCGGGACGGCCGGTACAGGCCGAGGTGGCCGACAGTGCCGCCGGTCTGGGAGACGAGTCCGGCGCACTGGCGATCCTACGCGCCGGCCACATGGTACGAGCGCGCGGCACATCCGATCGTCCGGAGATCGAGACTTATCACGACCGCATTCGAGAAGCGGTGGTGGCGCAGATCCCTCCAGAGACACTGAGAGACCACCACCGGCGCCTCGCCGTGGCGCTGGAAGCCTCGGGCCGGGCCGACCCCGAAGAGTTATCCCTGCACTTACAGGAAGCGGGCGACACCCGACGCGCCGCCGAGTTCGCAATCCTGGCCGCCGAGCGCGCGGTTCAGACGCTGGCGTTCGATCGGGCCGCGCACCACTACCGCGCCGCCCTCGAGCTCGGCCCCGTCGGAGACGTTCACTCCATCCGGACCTTGACGGTGAAAATGGGGGACGCCCTGCTCAACGCGGGCCGGGGCGCGGATGCCGCGAGGGCTTACCTCGAGGCCGCCAGGATCTCCCGAGAGGCAGAGGCGATGGAGCTCGAAGGTCGGGCCGCGGCTCAGCTCGTTCGAAGCGCACGGCTGGATGACGCCATGCCGCTTTACGAGCGACTCACGGGCCGCGTGGGGCTGACTCTCCTGCAGCCATCGTGGCGGACGCATCTCCAGTATCTCGTGGAGCGGGCTCTCATCCGTTTGAGAGGCATCGGTTTTCGGCCAATGGACGCCGCTCGGATCCCCGCCGAGCAGCTCATTCGACTTGACACTTATTGGGCACTCTTCTCTGGTGTGACGCTCATCAACACCTCTCGCGGACGCGAGTTCCAAAGCCGGCACCTTCTGCTCGCTCTGAAGGCCCGGGAGCCCTATCGGGCGGCCCTCGCGCTCGCTTGGGAATCCGGATACGCCGGCGCCGCGGGTGGTTGGAGAAAGCGAGCCAGGAGCGAGGAGCTCTTTCGAAAAGCCCTCGATCTGGCCGAAAGCGTTCAGAACCCGCACGCCATCGCGATGGCGCACATGTGCCGCTGCGCCGCAACGCTCTTCGTCGGAAGATTCAAGATCTCGTGGGAGAGCGGCCGGGCGGCCGAGGCAATCTACCGGGAACGGTGTACGGGAGTCGCGTGGGAAATCCTCTTCTCGAAGTTCGTTTCGCAGCGGGCTCTTTTCTATCTCGGCGGACTCCGCGAGCTATCGCAGTCCCTGCCCGCCCTCATCCGGGAGGCGCGGGAACGCGACGACCGGCTCGCCGTCGCGACCTTCGGCATCCGGAATTCTTACGTGACGCACTTGGCCCGAGATGATCCGGAGACCGCCCGCGAAAACCTGCGACGCATGGTGGGCGGGCTTGCCGGCAAGGCGTTCACCAACCCGGCCTACTGGGCGATGATCGCCGACGGCGAGATCGCGCTCTTCGAGCGTCGCGTGGACGAGGCAAGAAAACTCTTGCTCGAGCAATGGGCGGGGTTTGTGCGGTCCAGATTGGACCGCCTTCCCTTCTACCGGATCGAAGCTCTTCAATTGCGGGCTCGCCTTGCCCTCGCCTCCGCGGTGCGAGCCTCGGGCGGACCGCATGAGAACCTCCTGCGGGATGCGGCGAGGGACGCACGGCTCATCGAACGTGAGCGCACGCCCTGGGGGCTGACCCTTGCTCGTCTCGTTCGCGCCGGCATTGCAGCCACCCGTTCGGAACCGGAGGAGGCGGTCCGCCTTCTTCAGCACACCGAGGAGGAGCTCGAAGGGCTCGACATGGCTCTTTACGCCGCGGCCGCGCGTCGGCGGCGGGGCGAGCTTCTCGGAGGCGAGGAGGGGCGGTCGCTCGTGGAGGCCGCCGATGCCTGGATGTCGGGCCAGGACATCAAGAACCCAGCGCGCATGGCCGACATGCTCGCTCCGGGACGCTGGAGCTGAGACCGGCCCCCTCAGCGGATCTCGGAAGAAACCTCCGACTCCGTCGAGCCGAGACCGCGGAAACACCGAAACACCAGCTTCGCCGCGCCGATCTTGATCGTGTCTCCGTTGACGAGGGCCCGCGGAGCTTCGACGCGTTCTCCTTGGACGTAGGTTCCGTTCCGGCTGCCGAGGTCCTCGATCGTCGCCGTCTCGCCGCGGACGACGATGCGCGCGTGCCGGCGCGACACGCTATTCAAGTCGATCCAGACGACGGTGTCGGGGTCCCGTCCGAGGATGTTCTCGCCTTCCGACAGCGCGACCTCGCGGTCCCCCCAACTGATCCGGCAGTGAAAGCCGAGCGGCGGCGGGCGAAGGAGCTTCATCGAGACCGGTCTGACCTCGCCCGAGAAGGCGTACCCGAATCCGTGCACGGTACGGATGTATCGCGGCTCTTTCGCCGAATCGCCAATGCAGTCGCGCACCACTTCCACGAGTCGCGCCAGGCTGCGCTCGGAGACGAACGTTTTGGGCCAGAGGTGATCCTGCAGCTCGTCCTTGGATAGCGCTTTCGGCCGCGCGGACAGCAGCACTTCGAGAAGCCGGAACGCCTTCGGCTCGATATGGACGGGTTTGGCCGCGCGCGACAACTCTCGCGTATCGAGATCGAGGACGCAATCGCCGAACTGAAAACGCATCGCTCGAACAAACCCCGAACGAACCCGGAACCGGATCTGGAGACTCCGACCTTTCGCGAATTCTAAACCTACGCGAGGACGAAAGAGGTGAAGGGAGGTCGGCCATGGCTCTCAGAAGCTCGATTCTCTTTTTCCGGGCGGCGCGCCGCCTGGAGGCTTTTGCCGCGGCGGCGGTTGTGGTGGTTGCGCTCACGGGCTGTCACAAGTGTCTGGTCTCACCCAGGGCGCTCGACGTCGACCCAGGCAACAACGGCGTCTTCGAGCCCGGTGAAACCGTCGAGGTCGCACCGTCGTGGCACTACGCGAGTTACCAGGGAGGCCACTGCGCGTTCAACAACCCGTGTCCAGGGACGGCTGTCGAACCCATGCACCTGGTCGATTTCGTCGGGCCCGGCGGGGCGACGTATACCGTCGTCAACGACGCGGTCGAGTACGACATCCCGATCAATACGAACGGGAACTGCTATTCGGGCGGGAGTTGCTATGTCCTTTCCGTCTCCGCGCCAGCCACCCGTCCGGCCGCGCACTGGGACACGACCATCTCCGAGCAGGCGGTCACGGGCGCCGCGGATTTCGGCTGGCTTCAGCCTCTCGGCGCCTCGAACCCGGACAACCCGCTGACGTGCTCGATCCAGCCTCCGACGCCGAAGACGTGGACCATCCACATCGGCAGGAGCTTCTCCGATGTTCCGGAGACCCAGCCGTTCTATAAGTTCATCGAGACCCTCTTCCACAACTCGATCACGGCCGGCTGCAACAATGCGGCCTACTGCCCGGGCGACTCCATCCGTCGGTACCAGATGTCCGTGTTTCTCTTGAAGGCGGCCCACGGCGCCGGGTATCAGCCTCCCTCTTGCACGGGAATGTTCTCGGACGTGCCGTGCCCCGGGCCCTTCACCGATTGGGTCGAGGAGGTCGCAGCCGAAGGCATCATCGAAGGCTGCGACAACACCCACTTCTGTCCCAACGTCACGGTCACTCGCGCCCACATGGCGAAATACCTTCTGAAGGCCGCGCTCGGCAGCGATTACCTGCCGGCGCCGGCGGTCGGCCTCTTCGGCGACGTTCCGGCGACGGATCCGCGGGCGCCCTGGATCGAAGACCTCTACAACCGCCAGATCACGGCGGGCTGCAGCGCCAGCCCTCTGCTCTATTGCCCGGACAACGCCAACAACCGCGGCCAGATGGCGGTTTTCGTCGACAAGACGTTCGGCCTGCGCCTATATGGGCCGTAGGGGCACGCCAAAAGGCAGATCCATCGCGACTGACTTTTCTCGAGCCCCGGTCGTCGAAACGCGCCCCCGAACAAATCCCGAACACAGGCGGAACTCGATCTGGAGACTCGCGGACGTGCGCTGCGGAATCCTCCTCATTGCAGGTCCACGCCTCGGCGCGGCGGGACAACGAAAACAGAGGAGGGAAACATGGATCGCAAGGCTCTTCACATCGTCCTGGTTGGCGCGCTTCTCCTGATCGCCCCGGTCCTGCTGGCCGACGAACAATGCTCGCTTCGCAGCATCGCAGGCGATTTCGGCTACACCGTCACCGGAACCCGGCTGCCGGTCGGGCCGGCAGCCAGTGTCGGCACCGTTCACTTTGACCGCGATGGAAACCTGTCGGGCTCGCAGACCCTGAGCATCGGCGGCACGATCGTCCAGGGAGAAGTCCTCACCGGAACTTACTCCGTGAACCCCGATTGCACGGGCGAAGCGACGATCGTTGTATCCAATACGCCCTTCCCGCGCACGTCACACCTGGACGTCGTGTGGGTCAACAGCTCGACCGAGTTCCGCGCCATCTTCACCGACACCGGTTTGATCCTCACCGTGGACGGACAACGAATCCATCACGGCAACGACTGATCGACCCACAAACCACCCGCCGCGCCGAGGAAAGGGTGGTACGCAGCCGCTTCGGAAGAGTTCTGCGCTCGACCGCTTCCCCTATTCCCCCACGAACAGCGTGAGGGCGAAGCGAGCGTCGGGCTCCATCCACTGCTCGTGCAGGCGGAAGCCGGCTTCGGCCCCCATCGCGGCGATCTCGGCGGGGTCGTACTTGTAGGAGCTCTCGGTCCAGATCCACTCCCCTTCCCGGAATGAGATTTCGCAGTCCGCGCGGGGGATGCGGACCATCTGGGGCCGCAGCGAGACCAGACGCATCTCGACGCGCCGCTCGACCGGGTTCCAGACGGCGCGGTGCGCGAACGCGGCGATGTCGAAGTCGGCGAGGAGCTCGATGTTCATTCGCACGAGCAGGTTCTTGTTGAAGGCGGCTGTCAGTCCGAGCGGGTCGTCGTAAGCGAGCAGCAGGTCGGCCTCGGGCTTGACGAGATCGGCGCCGAGCAGCAGCGCGTCGCCGGGACGCAGGCACGCGCGGATCTCCCGAAGGAACTCGTCGGCCGCGGGCCGGTCGAAATTACCGATGTTGGAGCCGAGAAAGACCGCCAGCATCGTCCCCCGTTCAGGTCTCTGCGCCGCGGCGTGGCGCAGGCCCTCCTCGTATGTGGCGCGGTGGCCGACGACCGAGACGTGCTCGAGCGCGCCGAGCGTGCGCTCCGAGAGCTCGAGGGCGTCGGGGGAGATGTCGACCAAGTGGACGAGCACGCGCTTGCGGCGGTTGCGAAGGCTGTCGGCCAGCATCGCGAGCTTCTCCCCGCTGCCGCTGCCGAGCTCGACGATCGTGATCGGGTCCTCGAGAGGCGCGACCATCTCCGGCGCGTAGCGCGCGAGAAGCCTCGCCTCCGCGCGCGTGATCCGGTACCAGGGAAGACGGCAGATGGCCTCGAAGAGCGCCGACCCCAGGCCGTTGTAGAGGTAGCGGGACTGGATCTGCTTGGGCGTGAGCGCGAGATCGCGCCGCACGTCCGCGGCGAAATCGCGGACGGCTTCGAAGGGAGGGGCCTGCGCGGTGGTCGGGATCGTCACGAGACCGTCCGGAACTTGGCGTAAACGTAGGGGTAGTTCGGGCGGAACCAGTTCCGGAACGATCGCCGCACCAGCTCCGTCGGCGTCGCCGGCGAGGCGCCCTTCATCACGTAATGCTTTCCGTCGAAGAAGTCGGCCGAGTACTGCGGATACGAGGGCATGGGCGAAAAACCCGGGAACGGCTCGAAGAGCGACGACGTCCATTCCCAGCCGTTGCCGACGAGATCCTCGACGCCCCACGCGCTCGCGCCGCGCGGAAACGAGCCCACCGGGAACGGATCCGGATGGACGAACCCGAAGTTGCCGCGTGTCCCGTCGGGCGTCGCTTCTCCCCACGGATGCGGGCGCTCGGTCCCTCCGGGCTCGCCGAACGCCGCGCGGTGAAACTCCGCTTCCGTCGGCAACCGGCGACCCTTCCAGCGCGCGTACGCGGACGCCTCGGCGTGCGAGACGTAGACCGGCCACGCCATGGGTAAGGGAATCAGGTCCCACATGCCCCGCCAGAACCAGACTCCGCGATGCGTCTCCCAGAAGAGCGGATAGCGCACCTTCTGCGCCTGGATCCATTCCCAGCCTTCGGGATCCCAGTTCGTCTCGTTGACATACCCGCCGGCTTCGACGAACTCGAGGTAGTCGCGGTTTGTCACGCTGTAGACGTCGATCGAGAACGCCGGCACGTCCTCGACGCGCGTCTCGAACTCGTTGTCCCATCCGAATTCGATCTCGTCGCGGCCCACGCCCAGCGTGGCCCGGCCCGCCGGTACCCTGGTGCGACGCGGCGTGGGCGGCTCGCCGCCGACGGGAGACAGGGCCTGGCCCTCCGGCCGAATCTTCTGACCGTAATCCAGCCGGTGCCAGATGTACTGGAGCGTCTCCTGGTGCATGGCCTCGTGCTCGAGGACGGTATGGACGGCGAGGCCGCGGCGGAGAATGGGATTCTCCTCGTTCTCGACGTCGCGGTGGAGAAGGGCGTTGACGATCGCGCGATCCGCCTCGGCCGCGTAGCTGCGGATCTGGATCCGCGACGGCCACGCCGACGCTCCGGCGGGAAGAGATTTTTCGTCCTCCGGGTCGATGCCGCGCTCGAACAGAGTCTCGTAGTCGGCATCGATTCCGGGATCTCCCAGGCCCTTCTTCAGGAGCGTGTTGACCGAAAACGCCGGCAGGTGGCCCTCATAAAAGCAGATGGGATTGCGCAGCGGGATCGGGCGGGACTCGTAGCCCTCCGGCCGGACGCTGTCGAAAATCGTTTCCGTGCGCTCGCGCAGCGAGCCGTAGCGCGCGATTGCAGCCTCTCTATCGAGTCCCGCGAGCGTGGTCACCATCCCAACATACGCCTGCAAGGAAAGTGCTAGATTCCGGCCGGTGAATGCCCTCGCCCCCCTCCTCGGCCTCGCCACGCTCGCGGTCCCCGCGTCGCGCCTGATTTTCGCCCCCGACATCGCGGAGCGCCTGCGGAAGCTTCCGGCGACTCCGATCGATTACGACCGGTCGCTTCTGGACGAACGGGAAACCGCGGCCCTCCGGGAACTGATCACCGCGTCCCGGCCCGTTTCCGAGATATTCCTGCGCCAGGCTTCGACCAAGAACCCAGAGCTTCGGGACCGCCTCGAGGCCGAAGTCCGAGACAAGGCGCCGGGGGCACCGGACGCGCTCGCGCTCTTCCGGATCCAGGCGGGCCCCTGGGATCGGATCGACCGCAACGTTCCCTTCATCGGCAAGGATCCCAAGCCGCCCGGGGCGGGTTTCTATCCCCCGGAGATGACGAAGGCGGGGTTCGCCGCCTGGATCGAACGTCACCCGGGGGACCGCAAGGCTTTCGAGGGACTCTTCACAGTGATTCGGCGCAACGCCTCAGGACTCACCGCGGTCTCCTACTCCCGGGAATATCGGGCGTTGCTGGACTCCATCATCCCGCGCCTGCGCAAGGCCGCGGAGACGACCGGAAACGCCTCGCTCCGAACCTACCTCACGGAGCTTTCGACGGCCCTCCTCGATGACGACTACTACGACTCCGACCTCGCCTGGATGGACCTCGACTCCGAGATCGAGTTCATCCTGGGGCCTTACGAGGTCTACGAAGACGCGCTCTTCAACTACAAAGCGGCGTTCACCGCGTTCGTAACGGTGCGCGACAAGGCCGAAAGCGCCAAGCTCGCGGTCTACGCGAAACACCTGCCGGAAATGGAGCGCAATCTCCCGATTCCCGATGAGCACAAGAACTTCGACCGGAAGTTCGAGTCTCCGATCCGCGTCGTCCAGGAAGTCTTCACGGCGGGCGATACGCGCGCGGGCGTGCAGACGTCGGCATTCAACCTTCCCAACGACGAGCGCGTGCGTCAGGCGAAGGGCTCCAAGAAGGTTCTCCTGAAGAACGTCATGGAGGCCAAGTACCGCGTGGCGGGAAAGCCGATCGCCGAGCGCTTCCTGGATCCGGCGCAGCTTTCGTCGGTCACGTTCGACGCGTTTTTCAACCATACGCTCTTTCACGAGCTCGCGCACGGGCTGGGCCCGGGCTTCATCGCAGGCCCCGACGGCCAGAAGGTCGAGGCGCGTCTGCTGCTGAAGGACCGCTACTCCACGATCGAGGAGTGCAAGGCCGACGTCGTCGGGATGTGGATCCTGCTGCAGGCGATCGACAACGGCTGGATCACGTCGGTCGACGAGACGACGCTCGCAGTGACGGTATCGGCTCTCTTCTTCCGGTCGATCCGGTTCGGCGCCGACGAGGCGCACGGCGGCGGGACCGCCGTCCAGTGGAACTGGTTCCGGGAGAAGGAAGCCGTGGTTCCGGCGGAAGACGGCCGCTTTCGGGTCGCCGTGCCGAAGTTCCGAGAGGCCGTCCGCTCGCTCGCCAGAGAGCTCCTGATGATCGAAGCGACCGGCGATCTGCCGCGGGCCGAACGCCTGCTTTCCACGTATATGAAGTCGACGCCGGAGATGGAGGCAGTCAACGCCCGGCTGAAAGACATTCCGGTGGACATCGCGCCGGTATACGTCGCGGCCGGAGAAAAAGGGCCGATGAGGTGATGTCAATGGACTCGGAGGTCAAGGTGGACAAGGACGAAACCCCGGTGGTTCCCATCGTAACGACCCGGCGCCGGTCGCCGGCGCGCAAGAGCGCGAGCACGGCGCGTCGGCCGGCACGGAAGACCGCGGCTCCCCGCAAGCGCGTGAGAGCCGGCGGCTCGCGCCGCTCCCGCAAGCCTTCGAGCGGCATCTCGTTCGAAGGCGTGATCCGGTCGATCACCGGCGGCGTGACCGTCGCGCGGGCCGCGATCGCCGAGGCCTCGGGTCAGGGCGCGACGGTGGTTCGCCGCGCCGTCGGAAGCGCCTCCCGCGCTTCGCGCCAGACCGTGACGCGCCTGGCCCGAGAGTGGAAGGCGATGGACCCAAAGAAGAAGGCTCGGGTCCTGGCCGCGCTGCTCGGCGCGGCGGCGGCGGCCTCCGCGCCGCTGGTCCGCAAGCGCTTCAAGAAGTAATCGCGTGCGTCGGACGCCGCGGGTCGTCTGCGCGGCGCTCGCCCTGCTCCTGGCGGGCGCGGCGCTCCGGGCCGAGGAACCGGCGCCGGCCGCCGTCAGCTACGCGTTCGAGCCGCCGACGGCCGGAGGTCTCGAAAAAGTCGATCGGCTGCTCCAGAAGCTGGCAACGCACCGGAGGCTTCTCGTCGTCGGTGCGCACCCCGACGACGAAGACACGGAGATCCTGGCTTACGTCGCGCGGGCGCTGGGCGGAGAGGCCGCATACCTCTCGCTGACCCGCGGCGAGGGCGGTCAGAATCTGATTGGCCCGGATCTGGGAGTCGGGCTCGGGCTCGTGCGCACGCAGGAGCTCGCGGCGGCGCGCCGCCTCGACGGCGCGCGGCAGTACTTCACCCGCGCCTACGACTTCGGCTTCACGCGCTCCCAGGAAGAAACGTTTCGCGAGTGGCCCAAAGACGCCCTCTACGAGGACGCCGTGCGCGTCGTGCGCCGCTTTCGCCCGCAGGTCGTCGTCAGCATCTTCGCCGGCACCGCCCGCGACGGCCACGGCCAGCACCAGGCCGCGGGGGTGACGGCCCGCGAGGCCTATCGCCTGGCGGGCGACGCATCCGCGTTTCCGGGACTCGCGAACGAAGGACTCGTGCCGTGGAAACCGAAGGCGCTCTACCAGGAGACCGGCTATTGGCGCGACCAGGAGGCCACCACCATCACCCTGGCGACCGGCGAGGTGGATCGGCTGACAGGACGCTCGGTCTACCAGATCGCCATGGCGAGCCGGAGCCTCCATCGTTCGCAGGACATGGGACAGCTTCAGGAGCCGGGACCGAACCAGACCACGGTCGGCTGGGTCGACGGCGGAGCCGGACGGCAAGGTAAGGACCTCTTTGCGGGGGTCGATACGCGACTCGAAGCCATCGCGGCCGAAGTCGCGGACCCGACGCGGCGCGCGGCCATGGAGAAGAGCCTGCGGCGGGCGAGCGAGCTGGCCGCAGAAACGCGCAAACGTCTCTCGACTCCGGATCTGTCGGCGGCGGTGCCGCCCATCGCCGAGGCGCTCCGCGAATTGACGGCGGCGCGCTCGCTGGCGCGACCGGAGGACGGCGGAACGAGCGCGCTGCTCGACGAAAAGATCGTGGTCGCCCAGGCCGCACTGGCCGGCGCCGCCGAGGTCACGCTCGACGTCCTCGCCGAAAGGGAGACGACCTCTCCGGGCGAACCGCTCGCCGTGACGATCTCGGTGTGGAACGGCGGAAGTCAGAGCGTCGAAGTCGAAAAGCTCTCGCTCGAGAGCGCCGACGGCTGGACCGCGGGAGACGCCGGCGCTCCGCGACCCGTCGCCGCCGGGAAGCTCGAGGAGTGGAAGTCCAGCGCCACGCCTCCTGCGGGCGCCGCACCTACGGTTCCCTACTTTCTGTACCGGCCGCTGAAAGGCGCACTCTACGATTGGAGCGAAGCGCCGCCCCGAGTCCGCGGCGAGCCGTTTCAGTCGGGACCCGTGCGGGCCGTGGTTCGGCTGAAGATCGCCGGGGCACCCGTGACTCTGGCGCGCGAGGCCGCGTTCCGCTTTCGCGACCAGGCCATCGGCGAGGTGCGGCGTCCGGTGCGCGCCGTGGACGAGCTGGACGTCTCTGTCGAGCCTGAGCGGATCGTCTGGCTGATCGGCCGACCCGACGAGCGGCTGGAGATCACGCTGACCTCCGGCACCGGCAAGCCGGTCTCGGGCCGCCTCCAGGTGAACTGTCCTTCCGGCTGGAAAGCGCCGGAAGCCCGCACGTTTTCGGTCGCGAAGCGGGGAGAGAACCGATTCTTCGACGTCTCGATCCCGGCGCCGCCGGCGATGAAGTCCGGCAACTTCGCCTTTCCGGTCTCCGCCGTGCTCGACGACGGGCGCACGATGAATCGCGGAATCCGCCTCATCGACTACGGTTACATCCCGCGCACGCCGATGCCGGAAGCCTCGGAAGTCGCGGTGACGGCCGCCGACATCCGGTTTCCTCCGCTCCGGCGCGTCGGCTACGTGCGGGGCGCGGCCGACAAGGTGCCCGAGTCCCTCGCGGCGGTCGGCGTTCCGCTGGAGGTACTCTCCACGCGCGATCTGGACAGCGGCGACCTGTCCCGCTTCGACGCGATTCTCGTGGGAAGCCGCGCCTACGAAACCGATCCTGCGCTTCCCCGCGCCAACAGCCGTCTCCTCGACTACGTGCGCGCGGGAGGGCTGATGATCGTCCAGTACCAGCAGTACCCGTTCCTGCAGGGCGCCTACGCGCCGTATCCGATGGAGATCGCCCGCCCGCACGACCGCATCACCGACGAGACGGCGAAGGTCGTGCTTCTGGATCCGAACCATTCGATTTTCCAGACGCCCAACCGCATCACCGAGGCCGACTGGGAGGGCTGGGTGCAGGAACGCGGACTCTACTTCGCCCACACGTGGGATTCCGCGTACACGCCGCTCCTGGCGATGGCCGATCCGGGGGGACCGGAGCTCAAAGGCGGCCTCCTCGTCGCGCGGCTCGGCAAGGGACGCTACGTCTACACGGGTCTCGCCTTCTTCCGTCAGCTCCCCGCGGGAGTGCCGGGCGCATACCGGCTGCTCGCGAACCTTCTCGCCTGGAAATGAGAGGAGTTCCATGAAGATGATGAAGTACGTCATCCCGAGCGAAGCGAGACAGCCGACCACCGAAGGCAAGCCCTCGGCACTAGGCAACGCCGGGCGAAGCCCGCGCGTTCATCCCGGACTCGACACGGGACAATCGCGCATCGAGTTCGGGATCCCTCGTCGCTCCGCTCCTCGGGATGACGGCCTGAGGATGAAGCGTGCGTTGATCCTTGTGCTGCTCGTCACGGGACTGTCGTCGACGGTCCGTGCGCTGCCCTTCGAAGGGGTCGCCGACTTTCGCATCCAGACCAACGTCGAGAAGGGCAAGGCCCTGCTCGGCACCGGAAAGGTCTTCGTCACGCCGTCGGCCTACCGCACCGAGTTCGAGATGACCGTCCCCGAGTCGGCGCGCACGCGCCGAGCCGGCCCGCAGCGGATGAAGATGACGATGCTGGGCAAGGTCTCGAAACCCGACGTCCTCTACATGGTGGACGACGAGAACAAGACGTACTCGGTCTGGGATACCACGCAGGCAGCGGCGGGGAACATGCCGAAGGACACGTATACGGTCGAGAGGCTCGGCTCCGGAAGCGCCGCGGGCATCGCGTGCGAGAGGGCGCTCGTGACGTCGTCGAAGGGAGATCGATTCGAGGTCTGCATGAGCCGCGAGCTCGGCGCTTCGGCCGACTGGATCTCGGCGATGAGCCGCCGCGAGCGGGCGGGCAACTGGATCCGGGCGCTCAAGGAGAAGGGCCTCGAGGGCTTTCCGATCCGGTGGTCGATGTTCCGCAAGGACGAGACCGAGCCGTTCATGACGATGGAGCTGACACACCTGGAGAAGAAGTCGCTGCCCGCCTCCCTCTTCGACGTGCCCGCGGGATACAAGCAGACCGACGCGGCGATCGGCGGCCTCACGCCCGAGCAGCGAAAGGCAATGGACGACGCGCGGGAACGCATGCTCGAGAAAATGACGCCCGAGCAACGCAAGGCCTACGAGGACGCGATCCGGCGCAGCGCGCCGCCGACTCCGAAGCCCTGAGGACCGGTCGGGAACCCGCTGATACGATCGCCGCAATGCGAGCGCGCCGCCCGTCTTTTGGAGTGTGGGCGGCCGCTCTCCTCGTGTTCGCGGGCGGCTGCCGCCGCGACACCCGCGTTCCCCTGACCGTCTACTCGCCGCACGGACGCGACCTGCTCGGATTGGTCGAGAAGGAATTCGAGCGGGCGCATCCCGACGTCGACCTGCGCTGGCTCGACATGGGCTCGCAGGAGATCTACGACCGCCTCCGCTCCGAGAAGGCCAATCCCCAGGCCGACGTCTGGTACGGAGGTCCCGACACCACCTTCGCGCGCGGAGCCCGCGAGGGACTGCTCGCGCCGTTTCGCCCGACTTGGGCCGACGCCGTCCCGCCGGCCAGCCGCCACGCGGGAGATCTCTATTTCGGTCTTTACCGCACGCCCGCCATGCCGGTTTACAACTCGAAAGCGGTCTCCGCCGCCGACGCGCCGCGCGAGTGGGACGACCTCCTCGATCCGAAGTGGAAGGGCAAGATCCTGATCCGCGACCCTCTGGCCTCGGGCACGATGCGCGCGGTCTGGGGATTCATCCTCGCGCGCTCCGTGAAGGAGACCGGCTCGACCGACGCCGGCTTCGGCTGGCTCAAACGGCTCGACGCCCAGACCAAGGAATACGTGTTCAACCCGATCCTCCTCTACGAGAAGATCGTGCGTCAGGAGGGCCTGCTCACGATCTGGGACCTTCCCGACACGCTGCTCGAACGCGAGCGCGGCTCTCCTCTCCAATACGTCTTTCCGAAGAGCGGCACGCCGGTCATCGACGACGCGGTCGGCCTGGTCGCCGGCTGCAAGCATCCCGAGCCCGCGCGTGCGCTGATCGAGTTCCTCGGATCCAAGCCCGTTCAGGCTCTCGCCGCGGCGAAGACGTATCGGCTGCCGGCCCGTACGGATCTCGGCGAGGAGCTGCCGGCGTGGGCCCGCGACGTCGAGCGCGACATGGTCGTCGCCGACGTGGACTGGGACCTCGTCGACAAGCACGGCTCCGAGTGGATGGCGACCTGGGATCGCACGGTCCGCGGCCGGGGCGCCGCCGGAGCGAAGTGACCCGTTCGCCCCGGGTTCTCCTTCCCCACCACGTCGTCAAGTCGCTCCTCTTCGAGCGGCTTCTCCTGGCCGGATCTGGCGCGCTGGCCTTCGCCGCGCTCGCGATGGGCCGCGTCCGGCCCGCCGAGATCCCGGGCGTTCTGGACATGCGGCTGCTGACGCTGTTCTTCGTGCTGACGATCGCCATCGAACTCGGCAAGGCCTCGGATCTCTTCGATCGGCTGGTCGTCGCCGTCATTCGGCGCGTGCGAAGTGCGAGGGGGCTCGCCCTCGGCATGATCCTGGTCACGGGCGTGCTCGCGATGATCCTGACCAACGACGTCGCGCTGTTTCTCGTGGTTCCGTTCACGATGCTCTTCCGCAGGGTGGCCCACCTGGAATTCGCGCCGATCGTCGTGCTGGAAATCGCTTCGGCAAACCTCCTCGGCAGCCTGACACCGCTCGGCAATCCCCAGAATCTCTATCTGTATGCGCGCGGCGGCTTCACTCTGTCGGGCTTTCTCGCGCACCAGGCGCCGTGGGTCGCCGCGGCCGCGGCGCTGCTCGCGGTCTCCGTCTTCCTGCTGGTGCCGCGCCGGGAGCTCGCGCATCCGGAGACCGCGGCGTTCGACGTTCACCCGGTACTGGCGACGGCCTGTCTCGTCCTCCTGGCCGCCGAGGTTGCGTCACTTCTGGGGTATCTCCACCACTGGATGCCGCTGGCCCTTTCGCTCGCGGGCATTGCCCTCCTGGGCCGCCGCGTCCGCGAAGCCGACTTCTCGCTGGTCGTGATCTTTGCCTTCCTGTTCGTAGGAGTGGCGGGTATCGAGCGCGGGCCCCTCTACCGGGAGCTCTCGCCGGAACGCATCTTCGGAACGCACGCCCGCGGATTGGTCCTCTCCGGAGCGCTTCTCTCGCAGTTCGTTTCCAACCTGCCGGCGGCGATGCTGCTCGCTCCGACGACGTCGACGGCCTCGGGCTTCGGCGCGCTGCTGTACGGAGTCAACACCGGCGGCTGCGGGACGCCGATCGCATCGGTCGCGAGCCTCATCGGCGCGCAGCTCTACGCGCGCGAGGGCGGCGATATCCGGACGTTCTGGCGGAGATTCGTTCCGGTATCTTTTTCCCTCCTTGCCGCGATGACGCTGGTGTCGCTCCTCCTCGTGTGAATAATGCCGTTTCGATGACCGGGTTCCTCGAGCTCGACTCGCTCGAGAAGCGTTTCGGTGACCTGCCCGTCACGCGCGGCGTGTCGCTCACGGCGCAGAAGGGCGAGATCGTCGCGCTGCTGGGCCCGTCGGGGAGCGGCAAGACGACGATCCTGCGCCTGACGGCGGGATTCGAGAGCCTCGACGCGGGGCGCATCGTCGTCGAGGGCGAGGACGTCACGGGTCTGGCTCCCGAGCGGCGGCGGTTCGGCATGGTCTTCCAGCACTACGCGCTCTTTCCGCACATGACGGCCGGCGAGAACGTGGCCTTCGGTCTCGAGAGTCAGGGCGCGCCCCGCGACATGATCGCCAAACGCGTCGCCGAGATGCTGGCCGCGACCGGGCTGTCGGGTCTCGAGAAGCGAAAGGTCACGCAACTCTCGGGAGGCCAGCAGCAGCGAGTGGCCCTCGCGCGCGCCCTGGCTCCCTCGCCGCGGGTCCTGCTGCTGGACGAACCGCTGTCCAACCTGGATCCTTCGCTGCGCGAGAAGACGCGCCGCGAGCTCAAACGCTTCATAGGTCGGATCGGGATCACGACTCTGTTCGTGACGCACGAGCAGGAAGAGGCCTTCGCGCTGGGCGACCGCGTGGCTCTGCTGAACGCCGGCCGCCTCGAGCAGATCGGCACACCGGAGGACCTCTACGAGAGGCCCGCGACGCGCTTCGTGGCGACGTTCATCGGCCGGTCCAGCGTTCTTCCCGCCTATTGGCGAAAGCCCGAGGCGCGGATCGTGGGCGGCCCCGCGTGGACCGCCGTCGAGGGCGCTCCGGTTCCGGATGGCGCCGAAGCCGATCTCGTGGTTCGCCCCGAAGGTCTGGCTTTCGCGGGGACCTCGGCGGCCGGGGCTCTGGAGGGACCGATCTCGGAACGGCGCTTCGCGGGTCTCGCGGCGTATTTTGGCGTCGCGACGGCCGCGGGCGAGATCGAAGTTCTCGCTCCCGCCGCGGCCCACCGCGAGGGGGACCGTGTCGCCGTGGTCCCTTCGGCGGCCGGACCGGCGCCGCGCGTCTTCCCGAGGTCGGCATGAGGGTGCTGCGAGTCGTTTTGCTGCTCCTTCTCTTCTGGCTCGTCGGCTACCCGCTGCTCCTGACGCTCGCCGCGGCGCTCGGCGCGCCGCACCCGACGCTGGCGCACTTCGCCGAATTCGCGCGCCGGCCGGCCGAATGGCAGGCGCTCTGGGCGAGTCTCTGGATCTCGGTCGCGACGGTCGTGCTCTCGGCGGCCGTCGGCGTGCCCCTGGCGTTCGTCTTCGAGCGCGCCGAGTTTCCGGGACGGCGCCTTCTGTCGGCGCTGGTCGCATTGCCCGTCGCCCTGCCTCCGCTGGTCGGCGTGGTCGCGTTCCTGTTCCTCTACGGGGAGAGCGGCTTCGCGTCCCGCGCGATCCAGTCTCTCTTCCGACTCGAGCAGCCGCCCTGGCGCCTTTCCGGGCCCGGCGCGATCCTCCTCGTCCACGCCTACTCGATGTACGTCTACTTCTATCTCTTCACCCGCGCGGGTCTCGCGCGACTCGACGCCGCCTTCCTGGAAGCCGCGGCGAGCCTGGGTGCGTCGAAGACGCGGACGACCATCCGCGTGACGCTTCCCTTGCTCGTTCCGGCGCTGACCGGCGCCGCGCTCCTGACGTTCATGACCTCGCTGTCCTCGTTCAGCGCGCCCTACGTCTTCGGCGGCAGCTTCCGCGTGATGACGACGCAGATCGTCGCCTCCAAGTTGAACGGCGACGACGCCCTGGCGATGGTCGAGACCGTGACGCTGGCGGCGATCGGCCTGGTCGGCCTCGTGCTGCTGCGCCGCGCCGAGAGGGCGCGCGACGTCGCCGGCGCGGTCCGCGGCGTAGCGCCCCGCCGACAGCTCGGCCGAGCACGGTCGGCGGCGACGGCCGCGGGCTGGGTCCTGGCGATCCTGCTCCTTCTCCCGCACCTGACGCTGCTGATCGTCTCGCTCGTGCCGCGCAACACCTGGACCACCGAGGCATTTCCACCGGTCCTCTCGCTGTCCAACTACGCCGGCGTCTTTTCGGAGCCCGAGCATCTGCGGCCGATCGTCAACTCGCTCTGGATGGCGGCGGCCGCGACCGCCGCGGCCCTCGTTCTCGGTTTCGCCGCGGCCTACCTTGCCCGCCGCGGACGCTCCCGGACGTCGTCCGCGCTCGAAGCCTTGATCGCCGCGCCCTGGGCGCTGCCCGGGACCGTCTTCGCCGTGGCGCTCGCCACGGCCTTCAGTGTCGACGCTCCGTGGGCGGGACGTTTCGTTCTCGTGGGAACCCCGCTGATCCTTCCGCTCGCGTATCTCGTGCGCGGTCTGCCGCTGACCGGCCGCTCGTCTCTCGCGGGCCTCGCGCAGATGGACCCCGCTCTCGAAGAGGCCGCCGCATCGCTCGGCGCGTCGCCCGCTCGTCGCCTCGGTCGCGTCGTCCTGCCGTTGCTCCGTCCAGCGCTGACCGCGGGTACGAGCCTCGCGTTTCTCGCGGCGTTCGGGGACTTCGTGGTTTCCGTCGTTCTCTACACGTACTCGACGCGGCCGATCTCGATCGAGATCCTTTCCTCGCTCCGGCTCCAGGAGATCGGCGTGGCGGCGGCTTACGGCGTGCTTCTGACCGGGATCTCGGCCGCCGCGTTCCTGGCCTGGGGAGAGAGGCCGGGAACGGCCTAGGGTCTACGGCCGAACGACGACGCGCGTTCCGGGACGCGTCGCGTCGGCGCGCTCGAGAACGACGTAGGTGAAGGCCGATGCCTTCACGGCGGGGGTTGCTCCGGGATTCGCGACCGCGACGTCGACGGCGCCGGCGGCGTGCCCCGGCGCGACCGCCTCGAGCAGCGTCGGCGACAGGACGTGGACGACCGCCGGCGCTCCGCCGAACGAGACCTGCGTCTGCGACGTGAAGTTGGCGCCCGTGATCTGGACGGTCTCGCCGCCGCGCTCGAGTCCCTGGAGAGGCTGAATCGCCGTGAAAACCGGCGCGGGAACCGTCGCCGCCTGGATCCGGAAAAGCTGTCCGCCGCCTGTCCCGACGTAGATCTCGCCGTGGACGTCCTCGCCGAACGTCGTCAGGGAACCTGTCTGGATCGGCAGCGCCACCGGCGTCCACGCCGATCCTTGCGGTAACACCGCCCAGATCGTTCCCGCGCAGTAGTCTCCGTAGACGTACATGCCGTAGAGGTCGGGAATCGCCAGGCCGCGGTAGACGTAGCCGCCGGTGATCGAGCAGCGCCCGCCGCCGTGGTCGTACTCGAGAACCGGAAGCGTGTAGCTCGGGTCGTCGCACGGGGGAACGTCGGCGGGACAATTAGTGGTGTTTCCCGTGCAGAGTGTTCCCTCCATGATCTTCCAGCCGTAGTTCTGGCCGCCGGCGGAGCCCGCCGGCTGGAAATCGACTTCCTCGCGCGACCCCTGCCCGACGTCGCCGATGACGAGATCGTGCGTGAGGCGATCGAAGGAGAAGCGCCAGGGATTGCGCAACCCCTTGGCCCAGGCCTCGGGCGGCCCCGTTGCGAGGAAGGGGTTGTCGGTAGGGACGAAGTAGAAGGGAGGCACGTCCGCCTCCCGGTCCACGTCGATGCGGAGGAGTTTCCCGAGAAGAACGTCGGTGCGCTGGGCATTGCAGGGAGGGTCGTTCGCGGAGCCTCCGTCGCCGACGCCGATGTAGAGGTAGCCGTCCGGACCAAACTGCAGCTGCCCGCCGTTGTGATTGGCGTTGGTCGGGTGGTTGATCGTCAGAAGAATCGCGGCGCTGGAGGGGTCCGCGGCGTTGGGATCGGAAACCGAGCGCTGATAGCGCGCGATGACGAGGTTTCCCTGTTGGTTCGTGTAGTAGACGAAGAAGCGACCGTTGGAAGCGTAGTTCGGATGGAAGGCCGTCGACAGAAGTCCGCGCTCGCCGCAGCAAAGGACCAGCGAAGTGATATCCAGAAACGGCGTCGCCCGCACGGCCGCGCCGTCCCAGATCACGATCTGGCCTTGCTGAAGCGTCACGAACAGGCGCGAGTCTCCGGCGTTCGTGATCGCCGTGATCCCGGAGAGACCGTTCGTGACCGGCGCCAGGACGACGTTTGGAGCCGTGGTTTGCGCCTGCGCCGCCGCGGCTCCGGCCAATGCGCCGCAAATGCCCGTCGCCGCGAGCGCGAGGGCCGCCGCGGCGAGGAAATGAACTCGCCTCTTCACGCGGGGATGATACGGCTGCAAATCCCGGGCCGCCGGCGAGCCTAATGTAAGGGTAACTTCAGGATGATGGCTTCGCGCATCTCTTCGGGCGCGATCCGCTTCTTCTCGTTCAGAAATTTCTGACCCTGGCTGTCCGCCGTGAAGTACAGAGTGTCCCCCACCACGACACCCAGGGTCGGTTCGTCCAGGTCATCGTGGTTCATCACGAGGATCCGGACGCCGGAAACGGTGACCCCGTCGGGTGCGAGGTCGACCTGGATGACGCGGTGCGGGCGTACGCCGTTCTGGATCGCGACGAGGCTGCTACCGTGAATCACGAGGCCGTCGATTCCGTTCAGGGCCAGGTCCGGCGGAACGGAGAGGCGCCGCACACGCCGCGTCGCCACGTCGATCGCGAAGAGGCCGCGGTAGTCGGAGGCGTACAGGATCTTTCCGTCGGCGGAGAGCGCGAGGCCCTGCGTGCCGCCCAGCGCGTCGTTTTCGACGAACACCGAAAGCTCCCCGCCCGGCGGGATCGTCCAGATGCGAGGGTGGAGACCGTCGTTGACGTAGACGCGGCCGGCGGATGCCACCGTGAGATCGTCGAAGCCGGGGGGGTCCCCCGCGGCCGCCGGGGGGACGTGCTCTTTGCGAAGCTTGCCCGTGTCGACGTCGTACTCGAAGACCGCCGCCGACGGAGGCTGGTCCTTCACGTAGCCGTCCATCGACGGAATCGCCTCGCTCGCGACCCACAGCGTGCGCCGCGCGGGATCGACCCGGATCCCGGCGGCGCTGCGGAGCCCGTCGCGGGCCGATGATACGAACTCCGTGACTTTGCCGTCCGGCCCGATGCGGAGGATCTTCCGGTGCCGGATGCTCGAGACGAAGAAGGACTTCGTCTTCGGATCGTAGGCCACGCCTTCGGGCACCAGACCCTTTTCGGAAATCACGAACGCGCGCGTCTCGCCGGAGGAGACGCGATCCGTGCGCACCGCCTCCAGCGACTGTTTTGCTTTCTTGTATCCGTCGGTCTGCCGGATCGAGGCGAAGTCGTCGTCGGCGTCGAGGTCCGACCAGACGCGGTGTGCCGCGAAGTCGGCGAGCGTCTTCTGCGCGGCCTCACTCTGGCCCGTCAGCGCCTGGCCACAAGCGAGGTTGTAGAGCAAGTACACGTCGCCGGGCCGCCGTCGGACGAGCTCCTCATAGCTCTTCCGGAACGTTTCCCGATCGCCCTTGTCGTAGGCCTCGCGGGCCTCCTTCACCAGCTCGTCCGAGCTCTTCGGAGCGGGCACGGCCTCGGCGCTTGCGGGCCAGCCACCGTCCAGGAACGGGTTGACCGCCAAGAAGAAGACCGGCGCGTTCTCGACGAACGGGTGGTGCCCGACTCCCTTCATCACGACGAGTCGCGCGGCGGGACTTCCATGCGCCCACTCGCGCGAAGCGGCCATCGGGATGAAGTCCTTCTCGCCCTGGATCACGAGGCGCGGCACCGTCGAGGCACGGGCCTCCTTGACGTAGTCCCAGGGAACCATGGACCCGAAGAGCGCCTCCCACCAGGGATCCTGGTTGGAGCTCCACTCGGTCTTGAACGCGCAGGCGTCGAAGGTCATCTTCGGGATCGCCGCTTGATCGCCGAAGAACGCCGGTCTCAGCACGGCGTTGTGCGCGCGGCACTCGGCCGCCGGGTCGCTGGCGAACTCGCCCGCCTTCTGTCGGGCTTCGAACGCCGCGTAGGCCTTCGGATCCACGCGCGCCCGGATCTCCTGCATTCCTTCGGCGAGGTATGGGTCGCTGCGCGGCTCGCCGGGAGTGATGAGCACGACGCGGGTCACGCGGTCCGGATTCTTGATCGCGTAGACCTCCGTCATCATTCCGTAGTGGGACCAGCCCATCAACGCGACCTTCTCGAATCCGAAATGCTTCCGGACGGCGTCGAGGTCCGAGAGTTCGTTGGCGAACGAGACCTTCGACGGAGGCACGAGGTCCGAGCGTCCGCGGCCGCGCGTGTCGTAGAAGATGAGCGTCCGGTTCTCCCGCACGAGCGGCGCGAGCGGGCCCTCCAGCCAGGATCCCATCGGGATGATCACGACGTTCTTGCCCGAGCCGACCTTCCGGTAGTGAAGGCGCACACCCGGTTCGACGGTCACGAAACCTTCGGAGACTTCTTGGGACAGATGGGACGCCAATGAGAGAGCGAGGAAGATCGCACCGATCATTACCCGCTCCTACGGCCAGAAGGCCGCAGGGTTTCCCTTCGCTACGGAATGACGGCGTAGGCGCGCACCGGGAAGCTGCCCAGACCCCGGAACGGCGCCGGAACGGCATGCACGCGGAAGCCCGACTCGGGCAGGGCCCCGAGGTTGGCCAGGTGCTCGACGATCGGGATGCCCGCGGCGAGAAGGAGCGTGTGCGCGGGACGCACGCCGTCGCCGGTGTCGTCGATGTTGAGCGAGTCGATGCCGACCAGCGCAGGTCCGGCTCCCGCGAGGTACTCGGCGGCGCCGCGGGTCAGATGCGGGTGGCCCTCGGCATAGCGCGGCGTGCGCCAGTGGGCGTCCCATCCGGTGCGCACCAGCACCGCCTTGCCCGAGACGTCCCTGCCCAGGAAGAGATCCTCGTCGAGCGCGCGCCCGCGGCCCGTCCCGTCGACGACGAGGCCCGGGAGGTCCGCGAGGTGTTCGAGAGGCAGCGAGCCCACGTCCTTCCCGTGTGCGAATCGGTGAAACGGGGCGTCCACGTACGTGCCGGTGTTGGCGACCATGCGCACGCGCGCGATGTGGAACGTCGTCCCCTCGGCGTAGTGGCCGCGCGACGCTTCGCGAGCGAGAAAGTCCGAGACAACGGGGCCGGGCAATCCCGGATACGTGACCATGCCGTGCTCGATGGGGTGCGAGAGCTCGACGAGGCGGCCCATGGAGCGGGAAGGCTATCAGACGGTCCGGCGGCCCCGTTCCCTCCAGAGGCGCTTGAGCAGCTGGATCTGACCGGTGTGGTAGACGTCGTGAGCGGCGACGGCGTAGACGAGCTTCGCGGCGGCGTGCTTGCTCCCGGGAGGCTTTCGCGGAAGCCTCGCCGCGGGGAGAGCGGCCGCCGCGCGCCGCAGGTCCCGGTGCACCGCGTCCAGCCGGGCGAGATCCGCGCGCCAGTCCTTCTCCGTCGCCGAAGCGGGTCGTGTGAACCAGTTGCTCCCCTTCTCTCCGAAGGACCCGCGGGGCTCTCCCGTCAGCTGGCGCCACACCGCGTACTTCCAGTAGGCCGCGTGCAGGGTCAGCTCCCAGATGTTGTGCGCGCGCGGCGACGGCCTCCAGGCCGCCTGGCGCGCCGTCACGCCGCGAAGCGACCCTCGCAGGTTCGGGCCCTGCCAGGCCTTCTTCTCGTACGCCTCGTCGAGAATCGCGAGCAGCAGTGCCGGCTCTTTCAGCGGCGTCCCCCCTGCGCGCGCAGCGGTGCGAGGTTCTCCTCGACCGGCGCGACCCGACGGGCGCCGTGCCGAATGATCAGCGCCACTGCCGCCACGATGATCACGGCGGCCACCGCCATGCGGAGGCTGATCGGCTCGGACAACAGCGCCCAGCCCAGGAAGACCGCGACGACCGGGTTGACGTAGGCGTAGGTCGAGACGCGCGCCGGAGTCGTGGCAGCGAGCAGGAAGACGTACGCCGTGAAACCGAGCAGCGAGCCCGCCACGATCAGGTAGCCGAGCGCGAGGACCGAGCGAAGGGAAACCGCCGAAAGCGAGAACCCCGCCCACTCCCGCGTCGCCGCGGAGGTGAGAAGGAGCAGAGCCCCTCCCGCGATCATCTCGATCGCGGTGGCGAGAAAGACCGACGACGGCAGCGAGGCGCGCCGGGAATGCAGCGATCCGATCGCCCAGAAGAGCGACGCCGAGAGCAGCGCCACCGCCCCGATCGGATTCACATGCGAAGAACCGCCGAGGGAGCCGGGCGCGACGAGAAGCCCGATCCCGAGCATTCCCATGGCGAGGCCTGCCAGGACGACGCCGTGCGGGCGCCGGCGATGCTGGAGGCCGTCGAGGACCGTCATCCAGATCGGAACCGACGCGACGATCAGCGCGGCGAGACCCGACGGAACGCTCTTCTCCGCCCACGTGACGAGACCGTTTCCGCCGACGAGCATGAGGCCGCCGATGACCGCGGCCGACCGCCAGTGTCGCAGCGTCGGGCGCTGGGCGCCCCGGGCGCGCAGCACGACGTAAAGCAGCGTTCCGGCCGTCAGGTGCCGCACTCCCGCCAGAAGAAACGGCGGAATCGTCTCGACGCCGACGCGGATCCCGAGGTACGTCGAGCCCCACAGGACGTAGACGGCCGCGAACGCGAGCGCAATCTGGCCCGGCTTCGCGGCGAGGCGGATCGCGCCGCTCTTCGTCTTCTCAGGCATGGAGCTGCTCCTCCGCCTTCCCGCACCCCAGGTCGGCCTCTTCGGGTTTTTCAGGTGCGACCTCTTCTCCCCCGTAACGGATGATCAGCGCGACGGCGCCCACGATCACCGCGGCCGCGATGAAGACCCGCGGCGTCAGCTCCTCCCCCGCGAGCGCCCAGCCAAGGAACACAGCCACGATTGGATTGACGTACGCATACGTCGACACGCGCGATGCCGTGGTGACACGCAGCAGCCACAGGTACGCCGAGAACCCGACGAGAGAGCCGAAGATGAAGAGATATGCCGTGGCCACGACCGACTTCGTCGAGACGGTGGCCAGGTTGAACCGGGACAGCTCCCCCGCGGCCAGGGCCACGGTGGCGACGAGCGCGCCGCCGGTCAGCAGAGTCGCTGCCGTCGCCATCACCGGAGAAGACGGAAGCCGCGAGCCCCGCGAAAAGAGCGAGCCCCCGGCCCACGCGAATGTCCCCAGCACGAGGACCAGGATCCCGCGGAGGTCATAACGGCCGGCCCCGAGAAGATTCCCGGGGCCGACCAGGACCGCGAGCCCCGCCGTCCCCAGGGCCAGACCGGAGAGGACGAGTCCCTTGGGTATCCGGCGGTGGCGCACGGCTTCTATCAACACGAAGGCCATCGGCTCGGTTGCAACGACCAGAGCCGCCACGCCCGACGGCAAATATCTTTCGGCCCAGACCACGGCCCCGGTGCCGCCGACGAAGAGAAGGCCCCCGCTGATCGCCGCGCCGAGCCACTCGCGCCGACTCGGGGCGGCGTTTCCCTTCCACCTCGCCCACGCGTAGAGCACCGCTCCCGCGAGAGTGAAGCGCACCCCCTGAGTGAAGAACGGAGGCAGCGTCTCGATCGAGAAACGGATGCCCAGGTACGTCGACCCCCAGAACACGTACACGGCCGCGAAGGCCGCGACGAGCCTGGCCGTCGAGGGTCTCTCGCGCGACTCAGACACGGACGGTCTCGGCTTCGGCCTCGGCCGGCTCCACGGCGATGGGCAGCTCGGCGGACTCTTTGACGGTGCCGAGCACGATCGTGGTCCGCGTGGTGACGATGGTCGGAATGCGTCCCAGACGGTCCCGCAGGAGCTTTCCCAGTGCGTCGGTGTCGGCCGTGCGCACCTTCACGAGCAGGCAATCCTCGCCGGCGACGTGATGGACCTCGAGGACCTCCGGAATCTCCGACACGAGTTGCGACGTCCGTTCGACGCCGGGTCGTTCCTCGTCGCGTACGAAGATGAAAGCGAGAAGGGGCAGGTCAACGGCCTTCGGGTTGACACGGGCCGTGTAGCCCTCGATCACGCCGCGCTCTTCGAGCTTTCTGATGCGTTCGAAGACCGCCGACGGCGCCAGGTCGACCTGACGGGCGATCTCGGCATTGGAGGTGCGGGCATTTGCCTGAAGAATCTTCAGGATTTCTGCGTCAGTTCTGTCGATCATTCGCCAATTCTATTGTTTCGGCGAATAATCTGTCAAACCTTAACCGAATCAGGGACTTGCGCGTCCCCCGCCGCCGCTATGTCGCGAAATACCGCGCCTGCGGGTGGTGGAAGACGAGAGCGGAGACCGACGCCTCGGGATCCATCATGAAGCCCTCGGTCAGCTCGATTCCGACCTTTCGGCCGTCGAGGAGTCGGAACAGCGTCGCCTGATCCGCGAGCTCCGGGCACGCCGGATAGCCGAAGCTGTACCTCTTGCCGCGGTAGCGCGCCTGGAAGCGGTCCACCATCGACAGCTCCCGCGGATCGGGGAATCCCCACTGCGTGCGCAGCTTCGCGTGCAGCCATTCCGCGGCGGCCTCGGCCGTCTCGACGGCGAGAGCCTGCAGCGCGTGACAGAGAAGGTACTCGCCGTTGTTCTTGAGCTCTTCCGCCCGAGCGCGCACGCCCTCCCCCGCGGTCGTCAGGAACATCGCGATCGAGTCGGGGCTCGCGCCATCCCTGGGATGCGCGAAGTCCGCGAGACTCAGCCGCTCGCCCGCGACCTGGCGCGGGAACGTGAAGCACGCGTCGCCGCCTCCGGGCACGCCGACGTGGAGCGTGTTGCCTTCGGACCACGCCGGGAAGAACCGATACATTGCGCGGGCGCGAATCCATCCTTTCGCCTTCACGCGCTCGATGACCTCTTCGAGCTCTGCGAGCTTCGGATCGCCCGCCTCCTTGAGCTTGCGATAGCTGCCGCGCAGCCCCAGGTGCTTGGCGTAGAGCATGTGCGGATTGAGGTATTCCCAGATCTCGGGAAGGTCGAGCTCGTTCAGCACGTGCTCGGCGGCGTCGGGAGGTGCGATCGGGTCGACGATCGAGACCTCCTCGCTCCGAACTGCCGGCGCCGAAAGCGGGATCTCGGTGTCGGGCCGGACCGTCGCGGCGATCGTCTCGCGCCGCTTCTCCGCCTCCGCGGCCAGCGCGCGGCGCGCGTCCTCGCCCGAGAGTATGCGGTCGGCCAGAGCCAGACCGCGCATCGCGTCCTCCGCATAGACGGTAAGACCGCCGTAGGCCGGGGAAATGCGGTGGTCGGTGAACTTCTGCGAGAGCGCGGCCCCGCCGACGAGCATCGGCGCATCCACGCCCGCGCGGGTCAGGTCCTCGGCGGTCGTGACCATCTGCTGCGCGCTCTTGACCAGAAGCCCGGAGAGACCGATCAAGTCGGGCCGATGCGTGGTGTAGGCCTCGACGAGCTTCTCGGGCGGAACCTTGATCCCGAGGTTGACGACCTCGTAGCCGTTGTTGGACAGGATGATCTCGACCAGGTTCTTCCCGATGTCGTGAACGTCGCCCTTGACGGTCGCGAGGATGACCTTGCCCTTGCGCGCCCCGGACGCCTTCTCCATGAATTTTTCCAGATGTGAAACGGCCGCCTTCATGGCCTCGGCTGACTGGAGCACTTCCGCCACGATCAGCTCGTTGGCATTGAAAAGGCGGCCGACCTCGCGCATCCCGTCCATCAGCGGGCCGTTGATGACGTCGAGCGGAGCCATTCCTCCCTGACGCACGGCTTCGAGATCGTCGATCAAGCCGTCCTTGGAGCCCTCGAGGATGTAGCGCGGCAGGCGCTCGATCGGAGTGCCGGCCCGGGCGCGAGGGACCTTCGGCGCCGCCCCTTTCGCCTTGAAGTGATTGGCGAAGGCGGCGATGGGGTCGTCGCCGCGATTCCAGATCAGGTCCTCGGCCAGGCGCCTCTCCTCGTCCGGGATCGACGGATAGCGCATGACCTTCTCGGAATTGACGATCGCCATGTCGAGGCCGGCCTTCGTGGCGTGGTAGAGAAAAACCGAGTTCAGCACCTCCCGGCCCGCCTCCGGCAGACCGAACGAGACGTTGGAGATGCCGAGGATCGTCTTTGACTCCGGGAACGCCGCCTTGATCAGGCGAATCCCTTCGATCGTCTCGACGGCGCTGCCGATGTATTTCTCGTCGCCGGTCCCGCACGGAAAGACGAGAGGGTCGAAGATGATGTCCTCGGCCGGAAACTCGTACTTCTCGGTCAGCAGCGTGTAGCTTCGCCGGGCGACCTCGAGCTTGCGCTCGCGCGTGACCGCCATGCCGTGCTCGGGGTCCTCATCGATCGTCCCCACCACGAGAGCCGCCCCGTACCTCTGGGCCAGGGGCAGCACCGTGCGGAAGCGCTCCTCCCCGTCTTCGAGGTTGATGGAGTTCAGGATCGCCTTGCCCTGGCTCCACTTCAGCCCGAGTTCCAGGACCTTCGCGTCGGTCGAGTCGAGCATCAGAGGCGCCTTGACCATGCGGATCACGCGGTCGAGGAAGGCGTTGGCGTCGGCGGCCTCGTCGCGGTCGGGATCCTGGAGGCAGACGTCGATGACCTGGGCGCCGTTCTTCACCTGCGCCCGGCCGATCTCGGCCGCCGCCTCGAACTGGCCCTCGGCCACCAGCCGCTTGAACTTGCGGCTTCCGAGGACGTTCGTGCGCTCGCCCACGAGCACGGGACGGTTGTCCACGTCGACCTCGAGAAGGTCCACGCCCGAGACCAGCGTCTTGGAGTGAATCGCCGGGCGGCGGGGCTTGCGTCCCTCGGCCGCCGCCGAAAGCAACCGGATGTGCGCCGGTGTGGTGCCGCAACAGCCGCCTACGATGTTGAGCCAGCCCTCGTCCATGAAGCGGGTCAGCTCCCGCGCCAGCTTCTCCGGCGTTTCGGCGTACTTGCCGTCCACGTCCGGCAGGCCGGCGTTGGGATAACAGGAGGTCCGGGTCTTCGCAAGAGCGGAAAGGCTGCGCACGTGGTCGGTCATGAACTCGGGACCCGTCGCGCAGTTCAAGCCGATCGAGAGCAGCGGCGCGTGCATGAGCGACGCGTACAGCGCGTCGATCGCCTGGCCCGCCAGCATCGTCCCCATCGGCTCGATGGTGACCGAGGCCATGATCGGCACGCGCCAGCCGACCTCCGCGAAGGCCTGCTCGACACCGATCAGGCCCGCCTTGAGGTTGCGCGTGTCCTGCGTGGTCTCCAGGAGGAGGACGTCCGCGCCGCCCGTCAAGAGGCCGATCGCCTGAGTGCGGTAGTGGACGACCAGGTCATCGAAGGTGACGCCGCCGGTCACGGTCATCGCCTTGGTCGTCGGACCCATCGAGCCCGCCACGAAGCGCAGGCGCCCGGGCGCCGACGCCGCGGCCGCGGCCTCCCGTGCGATCTCCGCGGCGCAGCGATTGATCTCGATCGCTTTGTCGGCCAGGCCGTACTCGGCGAGAACCAGAGGCGTCCCGCCGAAAGTGTCCGTCTCGACCATGTCGGCGCCGGCGGCAAGGTAGTCCCTGTGCATCCGCGTGATCACGTCCGGCCGCGTCAGGACCAGGTTCTCGTTGCAGCCCTCCAGGTCCGAGCCGCCGAAGTCCTCGGCGGTCAGGTTCTGCCCCTGCAGCCAGGTCCCCGTCGCCCCGTCGAGGACGAGGATCCGCTCGGCGAGGAGCTCCTGGAGCGCCTCGGCGCGTTCGCGCTGGGTCTGGCCGTCGGGCGTGCGTGCCATGGAACCGGCAATTATGCACGTGTCGCGCCTGCGGATTCGGGCTCCGCTCGCCCAGGCTTCACATCGATAGCCTCAGCTTCCATATAAAGTGCGGTCGGGAGGAGGATGCCAAGGGTTTGCTCGAATACGGCCAATCCCTGTTTCGCCGAACCGGTGATGCCGTCCCGATGAGTGCGGGACCGCCGACGTGCTGATTCTCCGCCCATGAGCGGACCCTTGAGACTCGTCCGCCCGGGCGAACCCGCCGCCCCTCCCTCGATCGCCGTCGTCGGCGGGGGCTTCAGCGGCGTCGCCGTGGCCGCGCAGCTGCTGCGCCGCGGGCGTCCCGTCCACGTCACGCTCGTCAACCGATTCGGACCTGTGGGCCGGGGAGTGGCCTACCGCACGCGCATCGAAACGCACGTCTTGAACGTCCCGGCCGGGGGGATGAGCGGCCTCCCCGACGATCCCGAACACTTTCTCCGCTGGGCGAAGGGACGCGATCCCGCGATCACGGCCGACACCCACGTCTCGAGGCGTATCTACGGCGAGTACATGGAGTTCCTGCTCCGCGAGGCGGAAGGCATGGCGAAAGCCGGAGTGCTCGAGCGCGTCGTCGGAGAAGTGCTCGACATCGAGGCCGACGGGGGCGGGGCCTGCATGACTTTCGCCGACGGCTCGAGACGGCGGGTCGACCGCGTCGTGCTGGCGCTCGGAAACTACTCGCCGGCGAACCCACCGGCCGAGGGCGCCGACTTCTACTCCTCGGAGCGCTACGTTCGCGATCCCTGGATCCGCGGCTCGCTCGACGTCATCCAACCCGGAGAATCGGTTCTCATGCTGGGCACGGGCCTGACCGCGCTCGACATCGCACTGGACCTGGCTGGCCGCGGGGTCAAACTGCCTCTGCGAGCGGTCTCGCGCCACGGGCTGCTTCCCCACCCACACACTCCCGCGAAAATCGGGCCGCATCCGCCGGCGGAGCTCGTCGACCCGCCGCTGACCGCGCGCGGCCTGGTCCGCGCGGTGCGGCGCGCGACGAAGTCTCTCAACGGAAACTGGCGCGGCGCCGTCGGCGCGCTGCGCCCGGCGACTCCCGGCATCTGGGAGGAGATGGACGTCGCGGAGCGTTCGCGCTTTCTCCGGCACGTGCGTCCCTACTGGGACGTGCACCGGCATCGCGCGGCTCCGGCGACCCGCGCGGCGATCGACCGGATGCGGGAGGCCGGCGAGCTGCAGATCCGCGCGGCGCGAGTCCTTCGCTACGAAACGACGCGCGACGGCGTCCGGGTTCTCATCCGGCCGCGCGGGACGTCGAGCGCCGAGGCCCTCTTCGTCGAGCGCGTCGTCAACTGCACGGGCCCGTCGAGCGACGTGCGGCACCTTGGCGACCGGCTTCTCGACGCGCTCAGCAAGCGCGGGCTCGTGGCGCCGGATCTGCTGAGCCTCGGGCTCGAAGTCTCCGACGAGCTCGCCCTCCTCGACAACCACGGCCGGCCGTCCGAGACGCTGTATCTGGTGGGACCGCTCCTGAAGGCCAAGTTCTGGGAAGCGACGGCCGTGGCAGAGCTGCGGCAGCACGCGGCGCACATCGCCGAGCGGCTTCTACCGTAGGAGGCGGCCGCTCCTAAGCGGGTCCGCTCGCCTCACTGGACCCCGCCGCGAGAGCCCTGCGCCGAAGCTCCGCCGCTTCGTCGGTCTTGCTGAAGGATGCCGCGGCGCGCGAGAGCTCGAGCAGCGTGACGTCGTCGGTGCACGCCCACATCAGCGAGAAGTCGTGACCGTCGCGGCGAGCGAAAAGATCGCACGCCTGGTCCAGGATTTCTTCCTTCTTCTCCGAGCGCGCGAGGCCCGCCAGCGCCTGGACGAGGAGCTGGCCGCCGCCGAGCGCTCGCGGCCGGCCGCGCAGGTGCGCCACCGCCTGTGTGAACGCGGCCTGCGCCGCCGCGGTGTCGCCCTCCGCCAGGGCGCTGCGCCCGAGCACGCAGAGGCAGACGCCCCGAAAAGTGTCGCGATACATGAAATCGGAGCGCTCGACCGCTTCGAGACCCTGGAGGCAGGCGGCGCGCGCGCCGGAGAGATCGCCGGAACGGCGCAGGCATTCCCCGAGATAGCCCCCGACGCCCGCAGTCGGCCCCATCTGCGCCTCCCCCTCCAGCGCAACGCATCTCTCCAGGCACCACCGCGCTTCGGGGAGGTGACTCAGCTCCAGGTGTGTCCATCCCAGGGCGAGCATGGCGAACCCGTGGCGCGGATCGAGCTCGACGGCCCGCTGGAACAGGCGCAGAGCCTCTTCTTTTTGGCCTGTCTGGAAGCGGCAGAGCGCCGCGAAGTAGGGAGCGTAGGCGCTCGCGGGATCCAGCTCCATGGCTCTCTTTTCCTGCTCGAATCCCTCGTCGTGGCGGCCCAGGCGTGTGAGGCTGTAGCCCAGCCAGAGCCGCGGCTCGGCCAGCCCGGGATCGCTGGCGATCGCGCGCCGCGCGTAGCTCTCCGAGATCTCGAGTTCGCGCGGATCCGTCTGAAACGGGAAGCGCATCGCGTGGACGGCCGAAAGGCCCGCCAGCGCCGGCGCGTAGGAAGGGTCGACGCCGACCGCCTCTTCGAAGAGGATCCGCGCCTGGTCCATCGTGCCCTTCTCGAGCCGGTGGAAGAATCGGCGGCCGCGAGCGTGGCGCTCGAAAACGTCGATGCGCGGAGCGGGACGCACCTCCCGGGACGCATCTTCCCCGCGCAGCCGCTCCGACGCGAGCGCCGACAGGCGGTCCTGGAGCGTGAAGATCTCGTCGAGCTCGCCGTCGAGCTTCTCCGAGAACACCAGGTCTCCGGTCACACCGTCGGTCAAGAGCGCCGTCACGCGGAGCCGCTTGCCGACGCGCTGGTAGGCCCCCGAGAGGACCCACCGGCAGCCCAGGATCCGGCCGAGAGCCGAACCTTCCTCGGCGCCGGCCCGCGCCTTCAGGACCTTCTCCCTCGGAACCAGGGACACGCCCGGCACGCGGGCGAGATCGGCCGAGAGACTCTCGGCGAATCCGCTGCCGATCCAGTCGTCGTCGGCGCTCGCGGAAAGGTTTCGAAAATCGACGATCGCGAGCGTGTCGGGCAGCGAAACGCGCAGATCCCCGGAGGCGAGCGCGCGCAGATCCGACAGAAACGCCGCGGCCGAAGAATAGCGGCGCTCGCGATCGCGGGCGAGCGCACGGGCCACGACGCCCGTGGCCTCGGCCGTCAGTCCATCGGCGGGTGGGAGTGGCGATTCCGCCGACAGGATCGCGGCGATCCGCGACGCGGCGCTGTCGCCCGGGAACGCGGGTCGGCCCGCGAGCATCTCGTAGAGAACGGCGCCGAAGGAGAAGACGTCCGTCCTTTCGTCGAGCGGCTCTCCCTTCAACTGTTCCGGCGACATGTAGCCGATGGTTCCGATGACGGCGCCCGGCTGGGTCAATCCGATTTCGGTGGCCGCTTCGCTCTCCACGACGCCGTCCTGGAGCCTCGCGATGCCGAAGTCGAGCAGCTTGCCGAGGTTGTCTCCCGTGACCATCACGTTCTCCGGCTTGATGTCGCGATGCAGGACGCCCGCGGCGTGCGCGTGGCCGAGGGCCTCGAGCAGAGCGCCGGCGATGGACAAAGCCTGCGGGAACGGCAGAGGACCGTGCCGCAGGCGGTCACGGAGGGTCTCGCCTTCGACGAACTCCATGGCGAGAAACGCCAGTCCGTCGGACTCTCCGGCCTCGAAGAACGTCGCGATCGCCGGATGCTGCAGGCGCGCGCAGGCCTGCGCCTCGCGGAAGAGTCTCGCGCGGGAGTCCGCCGTCAGGGACGGAGAGAGGACCTTGACCGCGGCCATCCGGCCCAGGGCGAGATCGCGTGCGAGGAAGACCTCGCCCATTCCGCCCGCCCCGAGGCGCCTTTCGACGCGGTAGTGAGAGATCGTGCGGTCGAGCACGCGTCCCTCCCGGCCGCCGATTATCTCCTCGCCGCGACATAGAATCCGTTGCCTCTTCATGACTCTGGCGGCGGGCTCTCGTCTGGGCTCCTACGAGATCGTCGCGCCCATCGGCGCGGGCGGGATGGGAGAGGTGTACCGGGCCCGCGACACAAAGCTCGGGCGGGAGATCGCGATCAAGGTCCTGCCCGACGAAACGGCGTCGGATCCCGGCCGGCGCCAGCGCTTCGAGCAGGAGGCGCGCTCGGCCTCGGCCCTCAACCACCCCAACATCCTGACGATCTACGACATCGGCACGACCGACGGGACCGTCTATATCGCGATGGAGCTCGTCGAGGGAAAGACCCTGCGCGAGCTGGTGGCCTCCGGCGAGCCCCTCCCTACTCGCCGGCTTCTCGACGTCGCCGTGCAGACCGCAGAGGGTCTGGCAAAGGCTCACGCGGCCGGGATCGTGCATCGGGACTTGAAGCCCGAGAACCTGATGGTGTCCAGGGACGGGTTCGTCAAGATCCTCGACTTCGGCCTGGCCAAGCTGACGGAGGCGGCGCCGCAGGAGGCGTCGGTGTTGCCGACTGCGGTGGCTTCGCCCACGCAGCCGGGCACGGTGATGGGCACAGCCGGCTACATGTCACCCGAGCAGGCCTCCGGTCAGAGCGTGGATTTTCGCTCCGACCAGTTCACCCTGGGTTCCATCGTCTACGAGATGGCTACCGGCAAGCGGGCGTTTCAAAGGAAGACGGGCGCGGAGACACTCGTCGCGATCATCAAGGAGGAGCCCCAGCCCCTCTCGCAGGCGGCACCCAGGGCTCCCGCTCCCGTGCGTTGGATCGTGGAGCGGTGTTTGTCCAAGGATCCCGAGGAGCGCTACGCCTCGACGAAGGATCTCGCGCGGGATCTGAAGAGCGTCCGCGACCACCTCACCGAAACTTCCGCCTCGGGAGCGATCGAGACGGTGCCGGCGAAGGTCCGGCGGCGCGGCTGGCTCTTTCCGGCCGCGCTCTGCCTCGTTCTGGGCGCGGGGCTGGCGAGCTTCGCGGCTTGGAAGTTTCAGCTCTACGCGCCGGCGCCACCTCGCTTCCAGAAGCTGACGTTTCGTCGCGGCACCATCCTGAATGCGCGCTTCGCGCCCGACGGGAACAGCGTCATTTACGGTGCTGCGGTCGAGGGCAGCCCGGTCGAGATCTTCACGACGCGTCCGGAAAGTCCCGAGTCCAAGTCGCTCGGATTTCCCTCCGCCAACGTCCTCGCTGTATCCAAGACGGGTGAGCTGGCGATCTCCCTAGGGCAGCGTCTCCTGGTGGGATGGGAAACTGTCGGTACGCTCGCCCGCGTGCCCATGAGCGGCGGCGCGCCGCGAGAGCTTCTCGAGAGCGTCCAGGACGCGGACTGGTCTCCTGATGGCAGCAGCCTGGCGGTCAGCCACCGCGTCGCCGATCGAGTGCGACTCGAGTATCCGATCGGCACCGTTCTCCACGAGGCGACCGGCTGGCTGAGCCACCCGCGCTTCTCGCCGGACGGCCGTTACATCGCGTTTTTCGACCACCCGGAACGAGGGGACAGCGCGGGACGGCTCGTCATTCTGGATTTGAAGAAGAAATCGAAAGTCCTCGGCCCCATTTTCGGGGGAAACTCTGGGATCGCGTGGTCTTCGCGCGGAGACGTCGTTCTCAATAGGTTCGGGGGCCTCGTCGGTGTCTCCCCCTCGGGATCGATTCACGAGATCCTGGGGTTTGCCGCGAGCTTGCTGCCTCAGGATCTGACCGCCGACGGGCGTTTGCTGGCGAAGGGGACGAACAGCCGGCGAGAGATCGTCGGCACGTCTCCGGGCGACTCGCGCGAGCGCAACCTGACCTGGCTCGACTGGTCTTACCCGGACGACATTTCGGAAGACGGCCGCACTCTTCTCTTCGACGAGCAGCAGCGCGGGCGCGCCAACTATCTTTGTTACGCTCGAAAGACGGACGGCTCGCCGGCGGTTCTGCTGGGCACGGCTCGAGGCTTCGCGCTGTCGTCCGACGGACGATGGGCCCTCACGATCAACCCCGACGCGAGCCAGCTCACGCTCCTGCCGACCGGACCCGGAAGCCCGCGAGTCATCCCCAAGTCCGGCCTCATCTACCAGTGGGGATCGTTTCTTCCCGACGGAAAGCGCCTCCTGCTCACCGCCAGTGAGCCCGGCCGCGGTGCCCGCATCTACGTGCAGGACTTAGACGGCGGCAAGCCCCGCGCGATCACCCCGGAGGGGTACACGATTCCTCAGAAGGCCGTCAGCCCGGACGGCCGCACGGTCGCAGCGATCGGCCCGGATCGAAAGATCCAGCTTTGCTCGACCAGTGGAGCTGAGCCGCCGCGGCCTCTGCCCGGCGCGCGGGAGGACGAGCATGCCTTCGGCTGGACCGGGGACGGCAAGTCCGTTTACCTCGGCCTCATCACCAACCCCGCGCGCATCGACCTCTGCGACGTCTCCACCGGCGAGCGGCGGCTTTGGAAGGAGATCGTTCCCCCGGATCCGGCGGGCGTGCTCTCGATCGGACCGATTCTCATCACGCCGGACGGCAAGTCCTACGTCTATTCGTATCGTCGCCTTCTCGACGAGCTCGTTCTCTTGACGGGGCTGAAGTGAATTCATGACTCTCACCGCGGGCTCACGTCTCGGTGTCTACGAAATCGTCGCGCCTCTGGGCGCCGGCGGGATGGGCGAGGTCTACCGCGCGCGGGACACGCGGCTGTCCCGCGAGGTCGCCATCAAGGTGCTGCCTTCGGCAACGGCGTCCGATCCGGATCGCCGCCTCCGATTCGAGCAAGAGGCGCGCTCGGCCTCGGCCTTGAACCACCCCAACATCCTGACGATCTACGACGTCGGCTCCTCCGACGGCACCGTCTACATCGCCATGGAGCTCGTCGAGGGCAAGACGCTGCGCGAGCTGGTCGCCGCGGGCGAGCCGCTTCCTATGCGGCGGCTGCTCGATGTCGCGACGCAGACGGCCGAGGGCCTCGCCAAGGCGCACGGCGCGGGCATCGTTCACCGCGACCTGAAGCCCGAGAACCTGATGGTCTCGAAGGACGGATTCGTCAAGATCCTCGACTTCGGCCTGGCCAAGCTCATCGAGCCGACGTCGCAGGATGCCTCCGTGCTGCCCACGGCCGTGGCCGCGCCGACCACGCCGGGCACGGTGATGGGCACAGCCGGATACATGTCTCCCGAGCAGGCCTCGGGTCAGTCGGTCGACTACCGCTCCGATCAGTTCACGCTCGGCGCGATCCTCTACGAGATGGCCACGGGCAAGCGCGCCTTCCAAAGGAAAACCGGCGCGGAGACTCTCGTTGCGATCATCCGTGAGGAGCCCGAGCCTTTGACGCAGGCCGCCCCGAAGTCGCCGGCCCCCGTGCGCTGGATCGTCGAGCGCCTGCTGTCGAAGGATCCCGAGGAGCGCTACGCATCCACGAAGGACCTCGCCCGCGACCTGCGCAGTGTGCGCGACCACCTCTCCGAGACGTCCGCCTCCGGCGGCCTCGAGCCTGCCGAGCCCGTCAAGGTGAAGCGCCGCGGC
>JBKOVK010000212.1:0-14267 GCA_046724475.1 Acidobacteriota bacterium
GCCCGGTTTTTCGCCGTGTGGGTCGTCGCCGGATTTGCGGTGATCGAGGTGCTCGGCCGCCTTCATCCGCACTGGTACGGCACACGGCGTTATCTTCCGGCCGGCCTCGCTCTATCCATTCTTGCGGCGCTGCCCACTGCGGCACTCCTCCAGCGCCGCGTCACGTGCGTCGTCGGTGCCGCGCTTCTGGCGGGATGCGTCTTCTTCGGCGCGCGCGGACTCTCCGTCTACTTTCGCGAGGGCCGCGCCGACTGGCGAACGCTCGCGCGATTGCTAGAGAGCCAGGCCGCACCATCCGAGCGCATCTTTACCGAGAACCAGTACGCGCAGCTCTGTCTGGCCTACTACCTCGTCGGGCCCGACTGGCTCTACGAATCGATGGAGAAGACGGGAACGCCCTCGCGAGACATCGCCAATCTCGAGGGCGAGGCCGTGCGGCTGACGTGGGCGTGGAAACCCGGGCAGCGCGCCTGGCTGGTTCTCGCCGGGGAGCCGCCGATGGCGGACCTGCGCCGGCGGACCGAGTCCCTTCCCGCTTTCGCGTTTCCGAAAGCCGAAGGGGCGGTCCTCCACCGGCTGGATCCGGAGCGCCGGGAAGACATCCTGACCGCGCGCTAAGATCGGAACATGGAGAAGGAACTCTCCGACGCCCTCGACGACCTGATCCTCGGACGCGGCGTGGCGCGCGGACGCCACAGCCTCCGGCTCAAAGGGCGCCTCGTGTGCGCGGAGTTCGAGGAGCGACTCGCCGCCAACGGTTTCGCGCTCGCGACGGTCCGCGAGACTGACATCGAGCCGGGCGAAAGAGTCCCGGGTTTCTATCTCCACGACGAGCTGGCGGACTTCGGATATGTGCGCTGGGAGATCTTCACGCCGCGCAGCCGCCGCAAGCTGTTCGCCTCCGAGCATCGCCGGAGCGACAATCAGGAGTGGGCGGTCCAGCTCAACCTCTCTTCCCCCGAGAAGGTCTGGACTAGTCCCGCCCGCAAGGAGCGCCACGACGTGGACACCGTCGTCGCGGTCAACCCGTGACGGCCGCGCCGCGTATCCAGACCATTCCGGTCGGGCCTCTTCAGTGCAACTGCTCGATCCTGTTCGACGAGGCGACGGGCGACGCCCTCGTCATCGACCCGGGCGACGAGCCCGAGAGAATCCTTCGCGCGCTGGATGCGCTGAAGGCGCGGCCCGTGGCGCTCCTCCACACGCATGCGCACTTCGACCACATCGGCGGGACCCGCGTCGTCAAGGAGAAGACGGGCGCCGCTATCCGCTTGCATCCCGCCGACCGCCCGCTCTACGACGCCCTGCCTGACCAGGCCGCGATGTTCGGGATCCCGGCCGGAGATCCCCTTCCGATCGACGCTCCGATCGCCGACGGCGAAGAGATCTCCTTCGGAGGCCAGTCCGTGACCGCGATCCACACGCCCGGCCACACGCCGGGCTCGACCTGCTACCTGCTTTCCGGCGACGCTCCCGCGCTTTTCGCAGGCGATACGCTGTTTCGCCGATCCATCGGCCGCACCGATCTCTGGGGCGGCGACACGGACACGATCCTGGAATCCATCCGCACGCGGCTCTACTCGCTTCCCGAGGACACGCCGGTGGTCTGCGGCCACGGACCGGGAACGACGATCGGCGAGGAGAAGCGCGCCAATCCGTTCGTGCGCGGCTGACCCGCTATAATCGGAGCCCGATGAGACTTTCGCTTCCCGAGAAATCCCAGCTCGTCGCGTCCTTCTGGAAAGACACCGCGTCGGTCTGCCCGTCGCACGACGTGCCCATGCGAACTTTCTTCGTCGACCGCGTCTACAAGCCGCAGGTCGTCATGGTGTGCCCGAAGGGCAAGGAAATCTTCCGCTTCGCCCAGAAGCCCAAGCAGATCGAGTTCTCGCGGCCCCACCTGAAGACGATGGTCCGCGACGCGCAGGAGCGCGAGACACCCACCTGCCCGCAGGATTTCGAACCCCTCGTCGTCTACCGCACGCCGGCGGTGTTTCTGCCTCAGGGCTGGGACTACAGCTTCATCTGCCCCAACTGCCTCTCGCACGGGGAGTGGATCGACACGGGACGCGAAGAGGAAGAGGTCGTCGCCGCCAAGCCGAAGAAGGAGGCGCCGGCCTTCCACGACGAGACGATTCCGCTTCCCAAGCGCATGGAGATGGCCAAGGGGGGCGACCTCGCTCTCAAGCTCTACGCGGCCATGGCCCAGACCGACTGCACCGCGTGCGGCTACGACTGCGAGGGCTACGCTGCGGCGCTCGCCTCCGGCAAGGAGAAGGACCCCAACCTCTGCGTGCCCGGGAAGGAGGAGACGGCGAAGATCGTCAAGGACCTCCTCAAGGGCACGGGTCTCCCGGCGGCGTCGGGCTAAACCGTCGCCTTCGCTTGCTCGGGGGCCTGGCTCCGCCACCGGCTGGCGGCTCGCGGACAGCGCTCGACCGCCAGCCTGACCCCCTCGCTGCGCTCTGGCTCCCGCGGCGCGAGGCTCCTCCGCTCGGTTACTTCGCGGAGACTCCTCGCGCCGCGAACTACATGGATGTGGCCTCGAAGATGTAGAACGTCGTACTTTGCGACCCGATACTGATCTGGAGTCGGCGATCGAGCTGAGCGAACCGTCTTTTAGCGGCTAAACCGGCCCGCTCTCCTCTTCTTCTTCCGCCTTCGCTTCGCGCGCGACGGCAACGGCTCCCGAATCCGAGGCGCGGCGCTCGGCCGCCCGGATCGGCATTGCGAAGGTGAATCGGCTTCCCTGACCCACGACGCTCGACGCCCAGATCGTCCCGCCGTGCAACTCGACGAGCGAGCGCGCGAGGGCGAGCCCGATTCCCATTCCGGCATGGCCGCGAGTCGCCGACCCGTCGACCTGCCGGAACCGCTCGAAGACGTGCGGCAGCTCGCTCTCGGGGATCCCGATGCCGTCGTCCTCGACGCTGACGAGATAGCGCTCGGGCTCCCGCTCCACGCGCACGACGACCCGGCCGTGCGGAGGCGTGAACTGGATTGCGTTGGCGAGGAGGTTCCACAGGATCTGCTGCACGCGCAGCGGGTCGGCGCGGACCGGAGGCATCGGCTCGGGCAGGGGCGCGAGGATCAGGACCACGCCGCGCGCCTCGGCCATCAGCCGGACCGTCTCCATCGAACGCTGCACGACCTCCGAGAGGAACACGGGCTTGAGCGAAAGTGTGAGGGCCCCTCGGTCGAGGCGGGCGAGGTCGAGCAGATCGTCGATCAAGGCCAGCAGCACGCGCGCCGACTGCCGGATCTGGCGGATCCCGCGCTGCGTGGTCTTCGGATCGATGTCTTCCTCCTCGAAGAGGTCGGTCCAGCCGACGATCGCTGTCAGCGGCGTGCGCAGCTCGTGGTTGACGTTCTGGAGGAAGTGGTCCTTCAGCCGGCTGGCCCGGCGCAGCTCGTCTACCGTTCCGGTCAGCGTCGTATAGAGGCGCGCGTTCTTCAGCAGCAGCGACGAGAGGTCGGCAAAGGACTGCAGCGCGTCGAGCTCCTCCTGCCCGAATCCTCCCGGCCGATTGACCGCGACGGCCACGCCCAGCGTCTCCTCCTCGGTCTTCAGCGGCGCGAACGCGGCCGTCGTCGCACCGAGCACGCCGTGGAGCGCCTGGCTCGCGTAGGGGTCGCGGGCCACGTCGTTGCTGGAGTACGGCTCGCCGGTGCGGAAGACCATGCCCGCGATCGAGCGCGCGTCCACCGAGACCTTGAGCTTCTCGGCCTGCTCCTCGGTCAGGTTCCAGGCCGGAAGCACGGCCTCGAGCCGGTTGGTGTTTCGATCGTAGAGGAGCACGTAGACGCGCTCGGCCCCCGTGAAGCCGGCGATCGCCTGCGCCGAACGGGCCAGCACCTCCTTGAAATCGGTCATCCGGTAGGCCGACCGGGAAAACTGGTGCAGACGCCGGAGCGTCTCGACCCGCCGGTCGACACGCTGGCTCATCGTGTCGACCGCGGCGGCCAGACGTCCGAGCTCGTCTGCGGCGTCCTTGCCCTGGATCGCAACGGACTTGCCGCGGCCGATGTCCTCGGCGGCCCGCATCAGCTCCGAGACGGGCGCCGTGATCCGGCGGGAGACGATGCCGAAGATCACCGCGACGGCCGGCAGAAGGAGCGCGAAGAGGAGCAGCACGTCGCGCCTGAGGATCGAGAAGGAGGACTGCGGAAGGGCCTTCTCGGCCTCGTTCCGGATCATTTCCTGCGCCTCGCGCGAGAGACCCTCGTAGAAGATCCACCCTGTCTGCCCCGCCGGCGCCGCGGCGATGCGCAGGCGCTTGCCGTCGACGAGGTATTCCTCGCTGGAGCGTGCGCCGCGACGGGTTTGCGAGGCCAGGCGCTTCAACTCGGGCGAAGGCGCATCCTGAAGGGCCCGGCCGTTGCCGCCGTCCCAGCCCAGGACCGCGGCGGCTCGGGGCGTCATCGAGATCGCGTGGCCCGCGGAATCGGTGACGAACCAGAAGTCGCCGGGAGGATCCCAGGGCTCCATCGCTTCGGCCACGTAGCGGCGGGCGTCCACCTCGAGCGCCACGGCGCCGAGCAGCGCGCCGTTGGAGCCGCGGACCGGAACGTAGAGGCTCGCGTCGCTTTCCTTCGGCGGCGCCGTGGACGGTCCGACATGGGACTCGGCCCAGACGGCGAGGTCCCCCCCGGCGGGCGGCGCTTCCGGAAACCGCGCGAACTGATTGAAGACGAACCGCTCGAGCTCACCGCCGGACTCCTTGTTCGCCCGGTGGAAGTCGATCCAGGGCGAGTGGCGCACGGCGCCCGACGCGGTCCACAGGCTCACGGTCTTGATCGCCGGGCGGCGGCGCCGCAGCTCCTCCATCAGAGGCGTGAGACTGCGCGAACGGGCCAGGTCTCTCTTCGCCGACTCTAGATCCGGGGCGCGGGAGGAGATTGCGGCCATCGAGCCACCCTCCGCGCGCGCCGTCCAGACATGACCGTGGGCGTCGGCCGCCGGAGAGGAGACGTCGGCGCCGGAAGCTCCCGGGCTCTCGAGAGCCAGGCTCGCGGCCGTGGCCAGAGACCACGCGGCCTCCTCGATCGTCCGGAGGCGCCGCACCAGCCACTCCGCCCGGAAGTTCGCATCCTGGCCCAGCCGGATCGCGGTCTCGCTGACGCGGACCGCCGCGACCTGTTCCGCGGAGGCGGACTGGAGGCTGGTCAGACGCCGCTGGACCAGGAAGAAGAAGACGCTCGCCGGCAGAAGGAACGCGAGGAAAGACGAGATCAGCAGCCGCGCGGCGATGCTCTTGCGCGGGTCGAAGCGCCTCCAGAGCCTCTCGAATGGGAGGGGGGACACCGAAAGATTGTAGCGCCGGCGGCGCTACTCGTACCGTAGCGCCTCGATCGGATCCAGGCGCGAAGCCTTCCGGGCCGGGTAGAAGCCGAAGAAGATCCCGATGGCCGCCGAGAAGCCGAACGCGAGAACCACCGCGGCCGGCGACAGCAGGATCGGCCAGCCGGCCTTCCACGCCAGCGTCCGCGACGCCGCGATGCCGAGCAGGACCCCGATGCCTCCTCCCGCGGCCGACAGCGTGAGCGCCTCGACCAGGAACTGTGTCAGCACGTCGCGGCTCTTGGCGCCGATCGCCATCCGGATCCCGATCTCGCGCGTCCTCTCCGTCACGGAGACCAGCATGATGTTCATGATCCCGATCCCCCCGACTAAGAGCGAGATCGACGCGGCCGATGCGAGCAGGACCGACAGCGTGTGGGAGGTCTGATCGGCGGTCTGGGCGATCTCCTGCTGCGAGCGGATCATGAAGTCGGAGTCCTGGCCGGGCGCCAGCCGGTGCCGCTGCCGCAGCAGCGCCTCGATCTCCTTCTGCGCCTCGTCGACTGCCGCTCGCGAGACGGCCGAGGCCATGAACATGTCGATCTTCGAGGTCTTCTTCAGGACGCGCATCACCGTCGTGTAGGGCGCGATGACGACGTCGTCCTGGTCCTGTCCCATCGTGTTGCCGCCCTTGGTCTCGAGCACCCCGACGACGCGGAACGGAAAGTTCTTGATCCGCACCATCTGGCCCACCGGGTCCTGTCCCTCGAAGAGCGAGTTGGCGACCGTCGAACCGAGGAGACAGACCTTGGATGCCGCACGCACGTCCGAGTCCGAGAAGAAGGCGCCCTTCTCGACGTTCCAGGAGCGCACGAACGGCCACTCGACGCCGACGCCCTGGACCTGGGTCCCCCAGTTGAGGCTGCCGTTGACGACCTGCGCCGCCGAACGGGAGACCGGCGTGACGTAGGCGACCGCCGGGCACTCGGCGCGCACCGCGTCGACGTCGTCGTCTGTGATCGTGGATTGTCCCGTGAAGATGCGGGCGCCCGACTGCGTCGCGACTCCCGGGAAGATCATCAGGAAGTTCGTTCCGAGCGAGGTGATCTGGGCCTGGATCGCGGCCTGCGAACCCTGACCCACGGCGATCATCGCGATCACGCAGGCCACGCCGATGATAATGCCCAGCGCCGTCAGCGCCGATCGCAGCTTGTTGCGGCCGATCGCCTTCAGAGCGACCTTGAGGATCGTCAGGAATTTCAGCATCGGATCCTCCTCACCCGGCCCTCCGGCGGCGAGCGACCTCCTGGTCGTCGACGACACGGCCGTCGCGGAAGACCACGGTGCGCTTGGCGTGCTGGGCGATGTCCTGCTCGTGGGTGATGAGGACGACGGTCTTCCCGTCGTCGTTCAGGCGCTGAAAGACCGCCATGACCTCCTCCGAGGTCTTGGTGTCGAGGTTCCCGGTCGGCTCGTCGGCCAGGATGAGCTTGGGGTCGTTGATCAGGGCGCGGGCGATCGCGACCCGTTGCTGCTGGCCGCCCGAAAGCTGGCTCGGGTGGTGATCCTCGCGGCCTTCGAGGCCGACGATCGCCAGGCACCGCCGGGCCTTCTCGACCCGATCCTTCGCCGAGTTCCCGTCGGAGGAGTAGATCAGCGGCAGCTCGACGTTCTCCAGCGCCGACGTGCGGGCGAGCAGGTTGAACGACTGGAAGACGAAGCCGATCTTCTGGTTCCGGATCTCGGCGCGCTGGTCCCGGTCGAGCTTCGACACGTCGACGCCGTCGAGGAAATAGCGTCCCGACGTCGGCCGGTCCAAGCATCCGACGATGTTCATGAAGGTGCTCTTGCCGGAGCCCGAAGGCCCCATCACCGCCACGAACTCGCCGGGACGGATCGCGAGCGACACGCCGTCGAGCGCGCGCACTTCGACCTCGCCCATCTGGTACACCCGGACGAGGCCTTCGATGCGGATGACGTCGTGCTGGTCAGCCACGGCTAGAACCTGCGAGGGCCTCCGCCCGGTCCGCCGGGGCCTGCCATGCCGGGAGGCCGTCCTACCGAGGAGTCGGCCTTCGTGGTGACGAGGCCGACGACGACCGTGTCGCCGGGCTTCAAGTCTCCCGAGGCGACCTGGGTGAACCGGCCGTCGGTGATGCCGGTGCGGATCTCGACCGGCTTCAGTTCCCCTGAATCCGCCAGCGCAGCCGGAAGTGTATAGACGGTCTGGCCGGCCTTCTTTCGAGGTCCGCCGCCGCTGCGATCGAACTGGTGGGACGCGTCGGCTACCGGTCCCCCGGGGCCCCCGCGCGCCGGGCCTCCAGGCGCGGGCGCCTGGTTTCCGGGCGCCTGGCCCGCCACGGGCTGAGGCGTCGGCTTCCCCGAGGGCTTCTCGGATTCCTCAGGCCGGAAGCGCAGCGCGGCGTTGGGCACGCGGAGCACGTCCTTGACCGTCGCGACGTCGATGGAGACGTTCGCGGTCATGCTCGGCCGCAGGGCGAGGTCCTCGTTGTTGACCTCGATGATCACCGGGTATGTGACGACGTTCTGGTTGACGGTCGCGTTGAGCCGGATCTGCGCGATCTTGCCGCGGAAGGTCTGGTCCGGATAGGCGTCCACGTTGAATCGCACGGGCTGCCCGACCTTGCACATCCCGATGTCGGATTCGGAGACGTCGGCCGAGACCTGCATCTTCGTCAGGTCCTGCGCGATGGTGAAGATCGTGGGCGCCTGGAACGACGCCGCGACGGGCTGGCCGACATCGTACTGGCGGTCCACGACGACACCGTCGATGGGCGCGATGATCTTGCTGTTGCGCAGGTCCGTCTCCGCCGAGGCCAGCATGGCCTTGGCCTGGTTGACCGCGGCCACGGCGGAATCGTAGTTCGCCTGCGCCTGGTCGAGGTCCGCCTGGGCGGCGAGCTGCTGGGCCCAGAGCGCCTTCTGGCGGCGCAGCGCGATCTCGGAGTTGCGAACGTCGACCTGGGCCTTCTCCAACGCCGCCTTGCTCTGGCTGACCTTCTCCTGGAACGGCACCGGGTCGAGCTCGGCGAGGAGATCGCCTTTCTTGACCTGCTTGTTGAAGTCGGCGTGGAGCGCCGCGACGTTGCCCGACACGACGCTTCCGACCTTGACGGTCGTCACGGCCGACAGCGTGCCCGTCGCCGCCACGGTCTGGGTCACGTTCCCCTTGTCAACGACCGCGGTGCGGTACTTAGCTTCGGCGCGCTTGCGGCCGCCCAGCAACAGGAACGCGCCCGCGGCGATGGCCACGGCCATGGCCGTCCAGATCAGCGTCTTTCTCATGCCTAAACGCTCCAACCCGACGTTAGCGCCGCTTCTTCCAGGCCGGGGCGGCCGGGGCGCGAGTTGCCCGAAAAGCGACCCGAACCGGGAGGGGTCCGAGCCCAGGACATGCCGCGCCTCCTTTCACGAGTCAGAAGCGGCCGCGGTCGCGTTCCTTCGCGGGCAGAATCTCCAGGCATGTCGTCCACCAGCCGGTGCGGATCGTCTCGACGAATTCCGGCGGCAGGCGCTCCTCCTCCATTTCGCGGGCCATCGCCTCGAAGTCGTAGTCTACGGGCTCGAACTCCACGGAAACCTCTTCGGCGAAGCTGACGAGCGCGTACCAGACGTTCGGTCGGCCGTCGTTGGCCGGCCGCCCCAGCGCTCCGCAGTTGACGACGAGACGGCCGGACGGCAGGCGGCGCGCCCAGTGCAGCCCCGTGTGCGTGCAAACCAGGACGTCGGCCTCCGCGTCGGCGAGCAGCTTCTCGAGAAAGTCCGTCGACGAAGTCGATTCCCAAAGGAACTCGTTGATCTTCCTCGGCGACCCGTGGACGAGCAGGACACGGCGTCCGGCGACCGTGAGCCGCCGGGTCTTCGGAAGCGTCGCCATCCAGCGCTTCCAGCTCTCCGCCGTCTTCGCCGCCGTGTAGTCGTAGGAGAGCTGCGCGAAGTGATTGTCGCGCGGGTCCGTGTAGCCGCAGCGGCAGTCGTCGGCTCCCTCGGAAAGCGACTCTTCGTAGTTGCCCTGGATCGCCAGGACGCCCGCGTCGCGCAGGATGGGGAAGATCCGGTCCGGATGCGGGCCGAACGCGCCGAAATCGCCCAGCGCGTACATCGCGTCGGCGCCTCTGCGGCGAGCGTCCGCGATCGCGGCCTCGAGCGCTCTCGCGTTGCTGTAGATGCCGCCGAAGAAGGCGAGCTTCGTTACGTCCGGCATGTGACCCCGTACGCGTGGCAGGTGTAGCAGGCCTGGTAGCGGAGCGGGAAGGGCCGCAAGGTCTCGGTCAGGCTCTCCCCCATCTTCGCCGCGGGCTCGTCGATCAGGATCGGGCAGACGTAGACGCCGCGGGAAGTCACCATCCGGCACGAAGAGCATTGGAGCGCGTCGAGCTCGTCGTCGGCGAGAGTTCGTCCTCGCAAGGTTTCCCACGGCTGGTAGCCGCGAAGCCTCGACGTCTCGGCGCCGATGCGAAACAGCGACAGGATCTTCAGCCGCGGACGCGACAGCCCGATCGAGCGCATCCAGTCGAGCAGGCGCGCCCGGCCTTCGGCGTTCGCGGCATCCTCGCAGGCCTCGGTGACCGTGACGACCGGGTTGATCCCGGCGCGGGCCAGGTTGCGGATACCTCCGAGGATGCGTTCGTAAGTCCCTTCGCCGCGGATCGGATCGTTGGTCTCGGGAGTGTAGCCGTCGATCGAGACGCGGATGTCCAGCGAATAGGGGCTCGCATCGGCCAGGGCCCTCAGGCGCGCGCAGCGTTCCGGCGGCAGCAGCAGGCCGTTGGTCAGGACCGTCGCCGGGCCGTGCCGGAGCGTCTCCTCCAGGATCGCGAGCATCTCGGGATTGAGAAAAGGCTCGCCGCCGGTGAAGTAGTACTCCTTGACGCCCAGGGGCCCGGCCTCCTCGAGGCGGCGGTGGACGTCTGCGAGGCTCAGCATCCCGTGGCTGTGGTTCGAGGGCGCGCAGGACAGGAAGCAGTGCGTGCACTGCAGGTTGCAGACGGTTCCGGCGACCTGGAACCAGAGCGTGTCGAGCGACCGGGAGGGAACGCTCGGGAAGGCCGCCGAATCGCCCATGAACTGATCTTACGGCACGAAAAAAGGAGGGAAGGGATTTCTCCCTCCCCTCCTCGCGCTGTCTCGGTCCGGGTTTAGAGGTTGCGGTCGATGAGCTTGACGAACTCGCTCTTGGGCAGGGCGCCCAGGGCGCGGTCGGCCACCTCTCCGTTCTTGAAGAGTATGAACGTCGGGATCGACGTGATCTGGTAGCGCATCGCGACCTCCGTGGACTCGTCCACGTTGATCTTGGCGACCTTGATCTTGCCGGCGTACTGCGTCGCCAGGTCGTCGACGATGGGGGCCACGGAGCGGCAGGGGCCGCACCAGGGTGCCCAGAAATCCACCAGAACAGGGACGTTGGACTTCAGGATGTCCCCGTCAAAGCTCGCGTCGGATACCTGGGTCACGTTCTCGTTGGACATCGGCAAAACTCTCCTTAGGCCTCAAATTACGCGCAGATCCCCCGATGGGATTCAAGCGCCGGAACGGGGGCATTGTAACTGAAACCCCGCCCCCTCAGCCCCTGCCCTTACCGCCGCGCGGTGCGCGGCGTTCCCTACTGCCGCGGGCCTGCCTTCGGTGGTCGGGTCCCGCCGCCGGGGAGAGGGGATTCTCTAATGCACGTGCGCGTGCACTCTTCCCCGCACGTGCGCGAGCCCTTCCCGCAGGAACCACGGCACCATGAGGATCGAAAGGGCCGGGTCGATCCAGGAAGGCGCGCCGATCAGATGGCCCACCATCGCGAGCATGGTCAGGGCGGAATCGATCGAGCAGGCGATCGACTCCTTGGCCTCGGCGGCCAGACCTTTGCTGCCGAGCTGCCGGCTCGTCTTCAACTTGAAGTACCCGATCACGGGCATTCCGAACGTGGCGAAAACGGTCAGCAGAAGCCCCAGCACGCTCGCCTCGACGTGCGTTCCGTGAACCAGCTCGAGCACGCCCCTCATCGCCGTGTACGCCGCCAGCAGGAGGAACGAAACGCCGATCCAGCGCGCGAGGACCTGGTCGCGATGCGCATGGTCCTCCTCCTCGTCGGCGACACGCGCAAGGTGCCGCACAGCCAGGAATGCGGCTCCTCCCTCGATGATGCTTTCGAGCCCGAAGGCCAGTAGCGCCAGGCTTCCCGTCCGGATCGCTTCGAACAGGGCCAGACCGCCCTCCCCGAAGACATGAAGGAACGTCAGCCCCAGCAACCAGTACATCCGCCGGCGAAGCGCCCCGTCGGCCGAGGCGACCCGGACGGGGCTGGCGGGCGGGGTCACGGCTTTCACGGGCGCATTCTATGTACGCCCGCCCGGGGCCCGGGAACTCGGAATACAATCGCCGTGCAAGGCTTTTGAACCCTCCGATGTTTCGCCGCATCCGAACGTCGCCGGCCATTCGCGCAGCACTCTGTGTCGCGGCCCTGCTGGCGCTCGCCGGCTCGTTCGGCCTCCACCCGGAACCCATCGGAAACGAGGCCCTGGCGGCCCACCGCGGTCTCGCCAAGGTCCACATCGACGAGGGGCCGCACGCGTGTCTCGCGTGCCTGTCTCACGTCGCCGCTTTCGTCCAGCCTTTCGCAGTCGCGCTTGCCGTCAGCCAGCCCTCGGCTCCCCTTTACCGGATCGCCGGACCGCCCGCCACCGGGCGGATCGCCGGACTCGACCTTCCGGGGCGCTCTCCTCCCGCGCGTTCGTAGCCTGGCGGGCGCCCGCAGTCCGCGCGCGCCCATCCGAGGACGAACGTTTGCAGGAGGAAATCTTGAAGATTCGAACAATCGTGCTTCTGGCGGCGACGTCGTTCGCGTCGTTCGCAGTGGCGCGGGCGCAGGAACCGCCGTCGCCCACGCCGACGCCGGTTCCGTCACCCGAGCCGTCTCCCGAGCCTCCCGTTCCCGCGGCGCCGACACCACCCCCGGCCCCGGCTCCGGCTCCGGCTCCGGCTCCGTCTGCGGGAGGAGCCGTCAACCCGACTTTCTTCAACCCCGCGATCGCCGTGATCGGAAATTTCCTGGCAAACGTCGGGCACAACCCGGTGCAGCCGAGCCCGGCGTTCCAGGTCCAGGAATCCGAAGTCTCGCTTCAGGCCGTCGTGGACCCGTACGCACGCGCCGATCTCTTTCTTTCGTTCAGCAACGACGGCGTCGAGGTCGAGGAGGGCTACGTCACGTTCCTGACGCTGCCCTGGCAGCTCCAGGCCAAGGCCGGCCGGTTCAAGATGCAGTTCGGCAAAGTCAACACGTTCCACCTCCACGTTCTCCCATGGGTCGACGAACCGCTTCCGATCACCGACATCCTTCTTCAGCCCCAGTTCGAAAGCTGGGCGGGCGACGGGATCTCGGTCTCGAGGCTGATCGAGCTTCCGGCGGACACGTTCTCGGAGGCTTTCTTCCAGGTCATCGACGGCACGTCGGGCGACGGCCTGTTCATCGGACCGGCGAAGGGCGACCTGACTTACAACGGCCAGTACCGCGTGTTCCGCGACTTCGGCGACGACAACAACCTCGAGATGTCGTTCTCTTACGCGTACGGCCACAACGGCACGTCGCCGACCAACACGACGAGCCTTCAGAACGCCGCGCTGGTATACCGCTGGAAGCCCCTTCAGGGCCGGCCCTATCGCTCCCTCATCGTCCGCAGCGAGTACTTCTGGAGCCAGCGCGAGCAGCCGGACGGCGAACAGAAAGCCCAGGGCTTCTTCGTCGCCGCGGACTGGCAACTCACTCGCCGATGGTTCACCGGCGCCCGCTACGAGTTCTCGGACCGGGCGACCGACGCCGCGATGCGCGACAAGGGCGTCGCCGCGACACTGACCTTCATGCCGAGCGAGTTCTCGGTCATCCGCGCCGAGTACCGCTACCGTGAGTACGCTCCCGGGATCAAGGCCAACGAGGGGTTTCTCCAGATCCAGTACGCAATCGGCGCCCACGGCGCCCATCCTTTCTGAGGTGAACGCATGAAACGCATCGGACTTCTCCTCGGTCTGCTCCTGGCCGCATCGCCGAGCCTGGCGGCCGTCCACGTCGTCACCAGCCTCCAGGATTTCGCCTCGATCACCGACGCGATCGGCGGCAAGCGCGTCGAGACGTTCGCGCTGGCGAAGGGCTATCAGGATCCCCACTTCGTCGAGCCCAAGCCCTCCTTCGTGCTCAAACTGTCCAAGGCGGACCTTCTGATCGTCGCGGGCCTGGAGCTGGAGATCGGGTACTTGCCGCCGCTGATCGACCAGAGCCGCAACGAAAAGATCCGCCCCGGCGCGGCGGGTTACCTCGACGCTTCCAACGGCTGCGACATCCTCGAGCGGCCCACGGGCACCGTCACGCGCGCGATGGGCGACGTGCACCCGTTCGGAAACCCGCACTTCTGGCTCGACCCCGAGAACGGCCGGATCATCGCCCGGGCGATCGCGGATCGCCTGTCGCAACTGGATCCCGGCGGAGCCGCCGAGTACAAGGCGAACCTCGCGGCGTTCGAGACGAAGCTGACGGAGGGTGAAAAGCGCTGGGACGCGGCGCTGGCGTCCTACGCCGGCACGGAGGTCGTCACGTACCACAACTCCTGGCCCAACTTCGTCAAGCACTTCAAGCTCGTCGCCGCCGGTTACGTCGAGCCTAAGCCTGGCGTGCCCCCGTCGCCGACGCACACGGTCGAGCTCATCGAGCTCATGCGCGCGAAGAAGATCCCCGTGATCCTGATGGAGCCCTACTTCGACCGCAAGACGCCGCAGATGATCGCCGAGAAGACCGGAGCCACGCTGCTGGTCTTCATCCCGTCGGTCGGCGGCGTTCCCGAGATCAAGGACTACTTCGGGCTCTTCGACTACGACGTCAAGCTCCTCGCGGACGCCCTGGCCGCGAAGAAAGGTGCCAAGCCGTGACCGTCCTCGAGATCCTGCTTCCCGCCTTCGTGGCGAGCCTCATCCTGACCGGCATCCACGC
>JBKOVK010000244.1:0-21123 GCA_046724475.1 Acidobacteriota bacterium
AGGGTGTCGTCCCCGACGTCCCCGCCGCGGGCGTCGAAGACGCGATCCTCGACCGCGCGATCCGGTCCCTTTCGCGGTGACTGCGGTATCCTCGCCGGCAATGGATCGGTGGCATTCGACGACGGTTCTGTGCGTGCGCCATGGGGGCAAAGTCGCGATGGCCTCCGACGGACAGGTCACGCTCGGCACGACCGTCATGAAGCAGACGGCGGCCAAGATCCGCCGCCTCGCTGGCGGCACGGTCATCGCCGGCTTCGCGGGCTCGTCGGCCGACGCCTTCGCCCTCTTCTCACGCTTCGAGGCAAAGCTCGACGAGCATCGCGGCAATCTCGAACGCTCGGCGATCGAGCTCGCCAAGGACTGGCGCACCGACAAGATGCTCCGTCAGCTCGAGGCGCTCTTGATCGTCGCCGACCGGCAGAGCTCGCTGCTGATCTCCGGCACCGGCGACCTGATCTCCCCGGAGGAAGGCGTTCTGGCGATCGGCTCCGGCGGCGCCTACGCGCTCGCGGCGGCCCGGACACTGTTGAAGCACCGATCGGATCTCTCCGCTCGCGACATCGCCAGGGAGGCGCTCCTGATCGCTTCCGAGATCGACATCTACACCAACGCCCACATCACGATCGAAGAGATCTAAACCCCATCTCCTCATGGTCTTAGGCGCGCCCGCCGGCGCGCAGGTGATCCTCGTCATACAATTCGTCCACGAATCGGAGGCCAAAGATGCGCAGCCGCCTGCCCGGCACCCTGGCCATCGCCGTCCTCCTCGCTTCTTTCGTGCAAGCCAGTGACATTTCCGGCAAGCGAGCCGCGGGCACGATTCCCACCGTTCTTTCCACCTGGGGTTACTCGTCGTTTTCCTCGGGAATCGGGCTCTCGGGCATTCTGGTCGCCCGCCCGCATGGACACAGCGAGGTGTTTTGTGCCGGCGAGATCGGGTTCGACTACTGGTACGCGCTGCGCTACGACCCGCCCACGTCCTCGTTCGTCCAGACTTTCGTCAGCGAGCGGATGCCCAGCCGGATCGTGCGCATCGGCTCGGCGGACGTCGACGGCGACGGCGAAGACGAGTTCGTCGTCGCGATGGAGTCGGGTGAGCTGCGGTTCTACGATCCCGCCTCGAAGCGACAGCGGGGATCCTTCACGATCCCGTCGTTCATCGCCGCCATGGCGCTTCACGACCTCGACGGCGACGGCAAGGCGGAGATCATCCTGACTTGCGGGACGGGACTCGTCGTCTATTCGGGTGACGGATCGTTTCTCTGGGGCCTCAACGAAGTCTTCGGAACCGACCTGGCCGTCGGACAGATGGACGACGATCCGTCGCTGGAAATCGCCGCGACAGACGGCAAGGTCGTCGACGTCGCGACGCAGACGGTGCAGTGGACTTGGCCCGACGGATTTGGAGCTCACCTGCGCGCGGCGGACATCGACGGCGACGGCCGCGACGAAATCGTTTCGGCCGATCAGTGGTACTTCGTCTGGGCGTTCGACGTCGAGACGCAGCTTCCGAAATGGTCGATCACGACGAGCCAGGACATCGGAGCGCTCGAGGTCGCCGACGCGGATTGCGACGGGAAGCTCGAGGTTCTGGTGGGCCAGGACCAGTGGGGCAGCATCCTGGCCTTCGATCCCCTGACGAAAGCCCTCAAGTGGCAGATTGCCAATCCCGAGCATGGAATCACCGCGATCGCCGTCGGCGACGCCGCCGGCGACGGGAGGCTCGAGGTGCTGTGGGGCGCGGGCGCCACGAGTTCGGGTCCGGACTATCTCTACGCCGCGGACCCGTCGACGCAGGCGATCCTGTGGCAGAACGCCGACCTGGTCGGCCCCTTCATCGGACCCGAGGTCGGAGACGTCGACGGCGACGGAGAGCCCGAGATCGTCTTCGCGTCGAGCGAGTCGAACGCGTCGTATTCGAGCGGACGGATCATTGTCCTCGACGGCAAGACGCGGAGGTTGCGGGCGATCTCAGATCCGATCGCCGACAACGGGTCTCTTCTCGGAATCCGAGACCTGAAGCTGCGCAACGTCGACGGCGACGCGGCGCTCGAGATCGTCATCGGCACCGATTTCCTCTACAACGGAAGAATCGAGATCTACAAGTTCGACGACGCAACCAACACCTTCACGCGGATATGGAAGAACCCCGACGGCGAGGAAGGCGCGCCCTTCGCTTCCGTCGAGGTGGCCGACGTGGATCTGGACGGACAGCTCGACATCGTGGGGGGCGGCAGCCGTGCCCACACCGGCGCTCTCGGCGTCTTCATCACCGTCTTCAACTATCCTGCCGGAGACGTGAAATGGCAGACGTTCCAGCTCGGGCCCTACTGGGGCGAGGTGCGTGACGTCGCGGTCCTGACGGCCGGCGGAGGCAACCCCGACGTCGTCGGCGTCGTGCCGGGAGACGCCCTGTACGCCTTCGACGGACCGACCGGCGATCCGCTGCAAATCGATCCCGACTCGTTTACGTCCCTCCGCGCGGACCCGTATGCGCCGGGCCGCTCGATCCTGCTCGGTACGGATCGGGGCGATGTGATCCGGTACGACCGCGGCGCGAGCAAGTACATTTCCTCGGCCACCTACACGCTCGGCGTCGGTGCGGTCGACGGCGTCACCACCCTTTCGGGCGGAGGCGCGCTCGTCGGCGCCGAAGGAGTGCTCCGCTTCTACACGTCGCTCGATGGGACGGCGTCGTGGCAGAGCGCGGAGTACGGCGCTCCTTTCGGACGCGTCGTCGCGCGGGGCGCCGGGGTCAACCAACGGTTTTTCTCCGGCGGCCTTTACGGCCTTCACGAGATCGCTCCAGGGCTGGATCTGGTCTCGGTCTCCCCGTCGTCGGGTCCGGCGGCCGGCGGAACGGCGCTCACCGTGACCGGTACAGCCTTCCAGCCGTCGGCGTCCCTCTTCGTCGGGGATGCCGTCGCCAGCGACGCGAACGTCGGAGGTCCGACGGGCATCCAGGCGACAACGCCGGCCCTCCCTGCGGGCTCTCTTCTGCCCGTCACGGTCATCAACCCGGACGCGTCCATCGAATCGCTCGAAGAGGCCTTCGTCGTCGACTTTTCCGACGTCGCCGCCGCGCATCCGTTTCACGACGCCGTGGAGACCATCTTTCGCCGGCACGTCACGGCGGGCTGCGGCTCGGGCAACTTCTGCGCGCCGAGCCCGGTGACGCGCGCGCAGATGGCGGTGTTCCTCGTGCGTGCGGCGGACGGGGCGAGCTTCCAGCCTCCGCAGGCGCGGGGTCACCTGTTCTCCGACGTCTCGTGCGGGGACTTCGGGGCCAATGAGATCGAGTGGATCGCGACGCAGGGCATCACAGCGGGCTGCGGCGGAGGCGCGTACTGCGTCTCCGCGCCGGTCACGCGCGCGCAGATGGCGGTCTTCCTGCTGAAGACTCTGGAGGGAAGCGCATACGCTCCGCCCCCGGCACACGGCATCTTCGCCGACGTACCGGCGAGCGATCCGTTCGCGCCCTGGATCGAAGACCTGAGCGCGCGCGGCATCACCGCGGGCTGCGGCGGCGGAAACTTCTGTCCGGGCGATGCGACGACCCGCGGTCAGATGGCGGTCTTTCTCACGCGCACGTTCTTCACGCCCTGAGTCGAGGGGGCGCGGTCCGCCGCGCCCCCTCTGGTATCCTGCCCGCGATGCGCGCGGAAGCCTGGCGGGAGTCCCGATGGTCTTCATGATGCCCGGCGAGACCGAGGCGCAGGCGCCTCCGGCCGCGGCGCGCACACCTCGCGAGATCGTCGTCGAGCTGGACAAATACGTCATCGGCCAGAAGCGCGCGAAGAAGGCGGTGGCGATCGCGCTGCGCAACCGCTGGCGCCGGCAGCGCCTCTCGCCCGAGATGTCGCGCGAGATCCTGCCCAAGAACATCCTGATGATCGGTCCGACGGGCGTGGGCAAGACCGAGATCGCGCGGCGCCTCGCCCGGCTCGCGGACGCGCCGTTCTTGAAGGTCGAGGCCTCCAAGTTCACCGAGGTCGGCTACGTCGGCCGCGACGTCGAGTCGATCGTCCGGGACTTAACCGAGGTCGCGGTCCAGATGGTCCGCGAGGAGAAAACGGCCGAGATCCGCGACCGCGCGCAGTCGCGCACCGAGCAGCGGCTGCTGGATCTGCTCCTGCCGGCGATTCCCGACACCGAGGCCGAGGAGACGCGCGGCAAGCTCCGGATGCTGCTGCGCGACGGCAAGCTCGAGGATCGCCTCGTCGAAGTCGAGGTCGCCGACAAGACGTTCCCGTCCTTCGAGATCGTGACCAACCAGGGTGTCGAGGAGATGGACATCAACGTCAAGGAGATGCTGCCGGGCCTCTTCGGAGGAAAGAAGAAGCGCCGCAAGACGACCGTGGCCGAGGCACGCCAGATCCTGCAGGCCGAGGAAGAAGGGCGCCTGATCGATCCGGGCCAGGTTGCCCGCGAGGCCGTCGAGCGCGCGCAGTCCTCGGGCATCGTGTTTCTCGACGAGATCGACAAGGTCGCCGGGCGCGAGTCGGGCGGCCGCGGACCGGACGTCTCACGCGAAGGCGTGCAGCGGGACCTCCTGCCGATCGTCGAGGGAACGTCGGTCAACACGAAGTACGGTTTCGTCAAGACGGACCACGTGCTTTTCATCGCCGCCGGCGCGTTCCACGTCTCCAAGCCGGCCGACCTAATCCCGGAGCTCCAGGGACGCTTTCCCATCCGCGTCGAGCTCGACTCGCTGACCGAGGCCGACTTCGTGCGCATCCTGACCGAGCCCGAGAACGCGCTCCTGAAGCAGTACCGCGCGCTGCTCGGGGCCGAGAGCGTGGACCTGTCGTTTTCGGAGGAGGCGATCTCGGAGATCGCCCGCGACGCCGAGCGGGTCAACCGGGCGCTCGAGAACATCGGCGCGAGGCGGCTCCACACGATCCTCGAGCGCCTGCTCGAGGACATTTCGTTCGCGGGCCCGGAGAACGCGGGCAAGGCGATCCGCATCGAGATCGCGGACGTGCAGAACGCGCTGGCCGATCTCGTGAAGGACGAGGACCTCTCGCGCTACGTGCTTTAGACGTCCTGTGTCGACCCAAGTCCGTCGCCCTCGGCTGTCATCCCGAGCGCAGCGAGGGATCCCGGACTCGACAAGCTCGGGATCCCTCGTCGGTTACCGCCGAGCTTCGCTCGGCGTTGCCTACGGCCGCGGGTTTGCCATGGTGGCCGGCTCGCTCCTCGGGATGACACACAAGAGTGCCCTCCTCGGCCTGTGCGTCTTTCTGACCCTGGCCTGCGGAAAGAAGGGCGATCCCCAGCCGCCGCTGCCCCGAGGCCCTCGCGCCGTGTCGGACCTCGCGATCGAGCAGGAGGGCGACGATGCGGTGCTGAGGTTCTCATTTCCGGATCGCCTTCTGACGGGCGACCCGCTGACCGACCTGGATTCGATCGAGATCTTCCGCGTAGACAAGCCTCCCTCCGAGCTGACCGCGCCGCGGCGGACCGGCGCCGGCGCGCCTCCGTCGTCCGTGCCGGGCGCCGCGGGGGCGACGGGGGTCGTGCACCTGCCCGGAGAGATGGAGCGACGCGAAGCCACCAACGTCCGGATGGCCGAGGAGGCGTTCTACCGCCAGGCCAAGCGCGTGGCGTCTCTGTCGCTGCCGGCGATCGCCGAAGCCACGCACGGCGCGACGCTCGAATACCGCGACTCCCTGCTGACTCTCTTCACGCAGGAGGAGAGTCCGTATCCGCTGGCGTACGCCGTCGTGTCGGTGCGGCGCAACAAGGAGCGCAGCCCCCTGTCCAACATCGTCGCGCTCACTCCCGACATCGCACCCCAGGCGCCGGTGTTTCTCGAGCCGATCGTCAGCGAGGGCCGTATCTGCCTCGAATGGACCGCTCCCGAGAAAAACGTGCTCCAGCAGCCCGTCGAGATCGCGGGGTACAAGGTCTACCGCCGCCCGCTCTCGCAGGAGGAGTACGACCAGCCCTTGAACCCGGTGCCCGTTCCGACGACGAGCTTCGTCGACGTGGGCGCTCCCTACGGCGTGCCGCTGGCCTACACGGTGCGGGCGGTGCTCAAGAAGAATCCCAAGGTCGAAGGTCTTCCGGCGGACGAGCTCGCCCTCGAGTATCGCGACATCTATCCGCCGCCCGCGCCCGCGCGGCTGGACGCGCTCTCCGAGGCGAGCCTCGTGCGCCTGCTCTGGGATCCCGTGGACGCGCCGGATCTGGCGGGGTACGTCGTGTATCGGGCCGAGGGGAACGGACCGTTCGAGCGCCTGACGAAGGATCCGGTCACGGATCCGTTCTTCAACGACGAGACGGCGAAGCCGGGCAAGCGCTACCGCTACGTGGTGCGGGCGATCGACCGGGCGGGCAACCAGAGCCCCCCGTCGAAGGAGGCGACCGCGGCGCTGCTGTGAGACCGTGCCCGGTTTCGTTTACACTCCCGCTCCCATGTCCCTTCCCAACCGATTCATCAAGACGGCCGGAGGCGGAAACGACTTCCTGGTGTTCGAATCCGACGGCCGCTCGCTGACCGAGGAAGATCGGCGGCGTCTCGCGCTCGTCTGCCGTCGGGGCCTCTCGGTCGGCGCCGACGGGGCGCTCTTCCTCGTGCCCGGCGACGACGGCCGCGTTCGCGTCGACTACTACAACGCCGACGGCGGACTCGCGAAGTTCTGCGCCAACGGCACCCGCTGCGCCGCCCGGTACGCCGTCCGGCGCGGTATGGCCCGGGGCGCTGATCCCGTCCTCGAGACCGGCTGGTCGCCGATCGAGGCCCATGTCAACGGCGAGAGCGTGACGCTGTCGTTGCCGCCGGTCGGCGTGCCGCTGGATCCGGTTCCGATCTCGGGGCGGGGACTGCCCCCGACGGCGATCCCGATGTCCGTCGGCGTTCCCCACCTGGTCGTCTTCATGCGCGGCGACCTCAACACGATCCAGATCGACCGCCTGGGCCCACTGGTGCGCCACCACGCGGCGATGCCCGACGGGGCCAACGCCAACTTCGTGCGGGTCGGCAAGGGGAATCGGATCGCCGTGCGCACGTACGAGCGGGGTGTGGAAGCCGAGACGCTGTCCTGCGGCTCCGGCGTCGTCGCCGCCGCGATCGTCGCGGGACGGCAGGGGTTCGCCGCGTCGCCGGTCGTCTGCGGCACCAAGAGCGGCGTGGATCTGACCGTCGAGTTCCGCTCGGACGGAGACCAGATCACCGGCGTCCGCTTGACCGGTGACGCCCGCGAGGTCTACGCCGGCGAGCTGTGCCCGGAGGCGTGGCAGGAATAAGCGTGTCATCCCGAGCGCAGCGAGGGATCCCGAAGTCGAGATGACGAGAAGACCGATCGCTTTCGGCTCGCCGGAAGCGCCCGCCTTCCCCTCGAAGATCGTCGCCGTCGGAAAGAACTATCGCGAGCACGCGGCCGAGTTCGGCAGCGTGGCTCCGGAAGACGAGCCTCTGCTGTTCCTGAAGGCGCCTTCGGCGCTCCTCTTCGGCGGCGGAGACATCGTCCTGCCTCCGGAGTCGCAGCGCGTGGATTACGAGGGCGAGCTCGCCTTGGTCGTCGGGCGCCGGATCAAGTCCTGGCCCCAGGAGCGCTGGCGGGAGGCGCTCGCCGGCATCTGCTGCGCCAACGACGTGACGGCGCGCGACCTCCAGAAAAAGGACAAGCAGTTCTCGCGGTCCAAGTCCTTCGACACCTTCTGCCCGGTCGGTCCGGCGATCGTGCCGGATCTGGATCCTTCCGACCTCTCGATCGAGACACGTGTCAACGGCGCGGTACGCCAGAAGGCGCGCACGTCGGACATGGTCTTTTCGCCGGCGTTTCTCGTCCGTTACGTCTCGCAGATGATGACGCTCTACCCGGGCGATCTGATCCTGACGGGTACGCCCGCGGGTGTCGGGCCGCTGTCGCCCGGGGACGTCGTCGAGGTCGAGATCGAAAGATTGGGAGTGCTCCGCAACGCGGTGAAGGATGGGAAGGGCTAAGCCCCGGGGCGTCCTCGCGGTCTTCTCCCTGCTGGTTCTCGCCGTCTCGCTCGCGTCTTCGCTCCAGCCGAGGGAAGTGCCCGAACGCCTCGACCGCCTCGCGCGCGCGATCTCCCGGGAAGCCGGATGGCGCTCCGACCGCGCCAGCTTCTGGTTCGACCCCGACTACGCCGCGTTTCTCGACGAGGTGAAGCGCCGGACGCCCGAGACCTCGACTGTCGCGATCCTCGTCCCGAAGCAGCCCGATCTCTACGTCTACGAGGCGTACTACCGCCTCGCCCCGCGCCGCGTTGTCGAGGAGCGCTGGAAGGACGAGGCCGACGTGATCGCGACGTACCGCACCGAGGTCGGGCGCGGGCCGGGCGGCACGGCGATCACCGGCGGAATGCTTTGGACCCGGTGACGCCGGCGCTATTTCCCGATCTGGGCGTCGTGCTCGCGGGGCTGGCCGCGGCGACGGTGGCGGGCGGACTGCTGATCCGGCCTTTCACCGCGACGCTGACCCGTCGCGAGAGGTTGGCGTGGGGCCTCGCCACGGGGCTTCTGCTCCAGGCGGGGTGCCTTCTGCTGCTGCTCGGTGTTGGTGCGCGGCCGGACGCGTGGAAGATGCTCGCCCTCGAGGCCTTCATCGCCGTCATCGCGGCGCTGGCGGCACGGTCGCGGGGCGTTGCCGCCGCGCGCGTCTCGGCGACGCGAGCCGCACACATGGGCGACCGCCGAGCCCTCGTTGTGTTGCTGTCGTGCGTCGCCGGAGCCGCATGGCTCGTCTTCTTCGTGGGGTCGCTCGCGGACTCGATGTGGGCGACCGACTTTCTCGCCTTCTGGGGTTACAAGGGCAGGATCGTCTTCCTCACCGGAGAGATCCCGCAGCGGCTGTTCCACGATCCGGCGCTCTACTTCGCGCACCCCGAGTACCCGCTGCTGGTCCCGCTGACCCTCGCCGCCCTGGCCTCGTTCGTCGGCCGATGGAACGACCAGGCCCTGGCGCTCCTGTATCCGATCTGCGCTCTCGCGACGCTGGCCGCGATCTCGGGCTTCCTTGCGAGGCGCGTCTCTCGCGTCGCGGGAGCCGCGGCGGCGGCGCTTTCGTCCCTTTGTTTCTTTCTCTACCGTCCGGCCAACGCGGGGACCGCGGAGATTCCGTTGGCGCTGGGTCTGGTGCTCGCAACCTCGGCCGCCATCGACTTCCTCCAGCAGGACGACGCCTCCGGCGCGGCGAAGCTGGCCATCGCATCCCTTTTCTGCGCGAGCGTGAAACAGGAGGGCGCGCTCTTCGTTCTGCTCCTTGCGGCCGTTCTCTGGTGGCGGCCGCGAAGAGCGGGGAAGCGCCCGGCCGGCTGGCTTGCCGCCGCCGCTCTGGCTCTGCCGGTCGCAGCGCACGCAATTCTCATGCGACTCCTGCGGGGCAGCGAGCATCCGCGGGATTTCGACTTCTCGCTCCTCGAGCCGGCGCGGTGGCCGGAGCTTGCGAGCCGCTACGGTCTCGTCGTCCGCCACATCGTCGGGGGGGAGGCTCGCCAGGCGCTCGTGCCGATCCTCGCGATCGTTCTGTTCTTCCTGGCGACGCGAAGAGGGATCGGAGATCCGCTGATACCGACCTTCGCGGGCCAGTTCGTCGTCTATACGATGGCCTTCACCGTCTCGGCGTTCGGCCCCTCCTTTGCCATCGACACCGCCCTCGGGCGGCTGACGATGAGCCTCTTCCCGGCATTCACGCTCGTCCTCGGCGCGAGGCTGCCGACCGCCTTCATGGCCTCGGCCGCCGGATCCAGAACTCCACACCGTCCTGCTTCAGGAACGGCTGGAAATTGAGCTCCAGGAACTTCGCGACTTTCGGCGCCCGCACGGCATTGGGCACGCCGTCGATCGGATCCGAGGGCAGACCGGAGCGGACGAGAACGGCGCGGACGTTCGGATTGCGCTCGAGGGCGGCGACAACTTCGTCCTGCGCGGCCTCGGACTCGTAGAAGGCAACTTCGAAGTAACGGATCGGGCAGTCGCGGGCGAAGAGGTAATGGAGTCCCGGAGCGTTGGCGAAGTCGAGCCACGTTTCCTCCGGCGAGAGATTCGCCTCCCGGATCAGCGCGTTCGTCGCGCGAACGAGCGCCGCGTCGGCAGGCATGAAGAGGCCGCCGCGCGCACGTTGCGGCTCTTCGAACGTCGCCAGCCACGAGATGTCCGGGCTCGCGAGCATAGACGCCAGCCTCCAGGGCTTCCCGAGTACGACCACGACGGCGAGCGCCGCGGCGGCGGCCAGGCCGCGCGGACTCGTCCATCGCCGTTCGCCCTTGAACCACAGGGCCAACAGCACGAGCCCCAGCGGGACCAGGAACATCGGATAGCTCACGTGCCTCCGCTCCACGACCGAAACCATGGCGAAAACGATCCAGGCGAGGACCGGAAGCGCCGCGCGCGCGCGATCGCCGATCCGTGCACCGAGCGGAAGCACGGAACCCAGGACGAGCACCGAGAGCGTGACGACGCTGTAGAGGAACATCGTCGGATCCGAGAGAAACGCGGCGAGACTCGAGAATCCCGGGGACCACGGAAGCGCCGGCCGCATGAGCGGTATTCCGTAGGCCGGCAGGAGCGTCGGAAGATAGAAGAACGTGGTCTCGACGAATCCTCCGAGAATCCCCATGGCGGCGAACACCAGCGCGATCGCCAATGCAGAGATGGCGGCGCCGGCGGCGAATCGTCCCAGGTGTCGGAGCCTGGGTCCGCGCGCCACCCAGAGAGCGACGAGCGCGGCTCCCCCGGAATACACGGCAAACTCGACGGCCACGAGGAGGGCGATCGGCACGAGCATGCCGCAGACGATCCAAAGTCGATCTCGTCCCCGTCGTGACGCCGCCAGAGCGAACGCGAGGACCCAGAACGAGGGAATGACGCGCAGGTAGCCGGGCTCGTGATAGGACAGGAACGTCATCAGCAGCGTTCCGAACGCGGCTGCGGCGCTTCCCGTCGCGACGAGCGCCAGAACGCACAGCGACGGCCAGAAAAGCGCGGCTGCGAATGTCTCCGTTCGCAGATATCCGCGGTAATCGTTTCCGAAGAGTCGGAGGCCCGCGGCCTGGAGAAGTCCGTCGCTTATCAGGCCATGACCCGGCACGATGTCCCGATAGGGGAGCTCGCCACGCAGGTATTCCGAGGCCGGAAGAAGACTGTGGCCGTCCTCGTAGATGTTGACGGTGGCACGGTGCCGGAGCGAGGAGACGCACCACAACGTCGCGACGGCGCAGGCGAGCAGGATCACCGCAGTTCGCGGGAGCGGCGGACGCAGTGCGGCCGCCTCCGAGGAGGACTCGCCCGCTCTCGCAATCCATGTTGCGAAGAAACCGCCAACGATTGGACACGCCACCAGGACGAACAGCCGCCACATGTAGCCGTGCGGATCGAAGCCGATCCTCGCCGCGATTCCCGGAAGCTGGCCGGGCTTTGCCGCCATCGAGATCGTCCGGCTCAGCGCGACCCCGACGCAGAATCCCGCCACCGCGCCGAGCCACGGCAGGGCCCGGTTCCAACCGCGAGGCGGAATCATGCGGGGATCAGCTTACGACGGGCCGACCTAGCGCGTTCCGGAGTGTGCCCACCAGTCGAGCGACTCCTCCCGGATTCCGGACGTGGGCGAGAGCTCGGCGCTCGCCTCGCGCCGGGCGCGGGGCCGCCAAGGGGGCGGTACGAGGGGAAAGAGCAGGAAGTGGGTCGGTCCGTACACTCCGGTTGAAACTAGGGTGAGCTCGACGGGACCGTCCCGGTTGGCGGCGAGCAGTGTCGGCGTCAGCGGGACCGTGAGGAATGGCTTCTCGTCCCAACCCGAGTCGGGCGTCGCCCAAAGAATCTTTCCGGCGGGATCCCGCACTTCGAGCCGCGCATTCGTCGGAACCAGCAGAGGAGCGACGCGAACATGCAGCGTGGCGGGCGGCGACTCGGGCAGCCGGCCCTTCGGGATGGTCTGAGCGATACGGATGCCCGAGCGCTCGATCTGTCCCCACTCCCAATCGAGCCACTGAGGCTGCCAGGCGACGAGGGCGACGAGCAGGACGAAGACCGCGACCGCGACAGCGCGGCGTGCCGTGCTCTCGAGCCCGAAGGACGCGACGACTCCGAAAAGGAGAAGCGCCGGCAGAAACGGTGTCGCGAGGCGCGGGAGCGATCCGAGCACGAGGCTCTGGACGACGACGATCCCGACGAGGATCAGCCCGAGCGTCTTTGCGGCGCGGGTACGGCCCGAAAACGGGGCCGCGATCAGCGCGCTGACGCACGCGAGGAGCACCAGCGGCGTCAGGATTCGAGAGACCCGCGACGCTCGCGCGTAGGCGGGAGACCAGTCGGAGTCGTAGAACTCTGTGCCGAGCAGAGCGTGAAAGGCCCGCCACGCGAGCTGTCGGTTTCGATCCGCCGGGTCCTGCGCGAACGTGGCTCTCCAGTTGGCGACCGCCTTCTCGACCTGGACGAACGGCGGCGGCTCGGGAGGCGGCTGCGCGTGCTGGGGCGTCCAGCCATAGTCCACGCTTCCGGTGATGAACGCCGGCGCCATCCCGCGGAAGGGATCTCCCGGGATCGCCGTCGCGAGCCAGATCGGCGCCCACAGCACTGCGAAGCCCAACGTCAGCGGCACGATCCGCCTGGCGCTGCCGGCCAGGCAAAGACTCACGGCCGAGAGCACGAGCGAGGCTCCCCCCGCGTTGGGACGCACCAGGAAGAGCACCGCGGAGGCGACGCCGAGGAGAGTCGCGCCCGCGATTCGCCGGGGCGGGTCGAGGAGCAGCGCCGCGAGAGGGAGGAGCAGCGCCGCCGTCAAAGCCTCGGACATCACGGCGCTCGACGCATCGCGCAGGCGCGCACACAGGATGAGCGCCAGGTACAGCACGACGCCGCTGCGCGGGCCGAACCTCCGGGCGACGAGCACCGACGACATGGCGACCGCGAGCCAGAGCAGGATCGACTGAACGACGACGATCCGCCTTTCGGCGGAAGCGCCGTTGTCGGGCCCGAGCGCCAGGATGGTGCGCAGGAAGAGGATGTAGGCGGGCTTGGGCGGATGGTGTGTCGAGACGACCGGCGTGACGATGCCGGCTCCGCTGCGCGCCCAGCCGAGATCGGCGGCGCTGTCGGACCAGAGAACGACCGGAGCGCGGAGTGCCGGCCAGAGATAGAGGACGAGTCCCACGGCGCCGAGAACGACCACCGCGGCCCTCCGCGGGATGTTCATCGAACGCCGCTGCCGGCCGTTTCGTCCGCGGTGACCCAAACCGGGATTCCTCCGGAGGCCGTCCCGCCGAATCCCGAAGGAACGCGCGCGTCGCCATCGACGCGGCATAGGAGTCCGAAGACAGGGGGGGTCAGAGGAAAATCGAAGAAGCCCTCGGAGCCGGGAGGTCCGATCGATTCAATCGAAAGGCTCAAACCGGACTGCCGAGCCGCCGCGACCTGTTGGGCCGTGAGCCAGACCAAGAAATAGGCCGGATACGACGAGGCATCGCCGGGTCTTCTCTCGAGAACCGGCGTGCCGCCGATCGATGCTCGAAATCCCAAGAGATACGGCGGTTCCTCGTAAAGGCGGAAGTGGACGCGGGCGCCGCCGCGCGCCGGAAGCCCGGAGGACCGCAGGGTCTGTTCGATTCGATGCCCCGGGCCGCGTACGAGCGCGAAGTCGTAGCCGGCGGCGTCGGGAATCCGAGAGACCCGCCAGACGAGAAGCGCGAGTGTCAGCGTCCCGGCGGCGATGGCGACGCCGCTCCATCGAACGGCAGGCAGGGCACCGGCGACTCCGGCGGCCAGCAACGGCAGCACGGGGAGGGTCAATCGAGGATCCGCGCCGCAGGCGATCGACTGAAGAACACAGAACGCGACGACGAGCGCTCCGATGAACCGGAAGGGCCCACGGCCCCCCACGGCAACGAGCACCGAGAGACCCGCCAGGGTCGAGGCCGCGAGCCACCACCACTCGCGCAGCGTTCGGTCCAGTCTCTGGTAACGGCCGCCCCTCCATTGCGACGGAAGCTCCTCGCTCGAGACGAAGCCGTGCAGCGTCTTCCATTCGAGCGAGCGGCGCTGATCCTCGTTCCCGTCGCGCAAAACGGAGCGCCAGCGTTCGCCGACTCTCGCCCACTGGAGCCGTGCCGTCTCCTCCGGCGTGTGCCCTGTGGGCCAGCCTTGGGCGTCCGGACGCCAGTAATAGTCGAGCGTTCCCCAGAGCAGGGTCTTCGTGGCATCGGCACGCGGCGAGGACCGATAGCCGGCGGCGTAGAAAAGCGTAAAAGCGACCAGTACGGTCCCGAGAAATGAGATGGCCGCCCTCCAGAGTCCGGATCTCGCCGCTGTGCCGGCCGGGATCGCCATGAGCGCGGCTGCGGCGACGACCAGCGCGCCGACGTTGGGCCGTAGAGCGAACAGCAGGCCCATGCAGACTCCGGCGAACAGAGCCCAGAATCGGCTTCCGAGCCGACCGAGGACGAATGCGCCGAAGGCCAGCAGGACCAGACCGGAGGCCGTCGCCTCGCTGGCGACGTAATCGCAGGCGTCTCGCACCTGTGGCATCCACGATAGAAACGCGAGGAACGCGACGCTCGCGGGCCTCTCGGCTTTCCTCAGTGCGATCGTCGCGAGCCCGATTCCCGCGACCATGAGAAGCGCGTTCAGCACCAGGAAACGCCGGGCGTCCCCGGGATCCGCGGCGCCTCGAGGGAACAATCCGCGCAGGAGAGCGATCCAGCCCGGCTTCGTCAGGTGCGCGGAATCCGTCGGGTGCGTGGTCAGGCTTCCCGTCTCCCGCCAGATGCGCACGAGATCGAAGTCGGGCGCGGACGGCGTTGCCGATGGAACGGAGCGAAACGCGCCGACGACGTAGACGCCGCAAACCGCGAGCAGGAGGAGCCAGAAGGCGGGAACGAGAGTGCGGCGCCCGCTCACAACCTCTCGGCGAGCGTCTCCGGAAGTCCCCCGAAGGCGCCCGACGACATCAGGATCAAAACGTCGCCCGGGCGCGCCTCGCGCCGCAGGATCGCAGGGATCTCGTCAATCGTATCCGGAGCGAAGGCGAGCCTTCCGGCGTTCTGGAATTTGCGTATGAGCGCTCCACGATCGATACGGTTCTCCGCGCCCAGACGTTGGGCATGAAAGATCGGCGCGACGACGAGCGCTTCGGCCCCGTCGAACGCTTTGGCGTACTCCTCCTCGAACATCTTCCGTCCGGCGGTGTTGGAGCGCGGCTCGAAGAGGGCCCAGATCCTCCGGCCGGGGTAACGAGTGCGCGCGGCCTGGAGCGTCCCGGCGACGGCCGTGGGGTGATGCGCGAAGTCGTCGACGACGAGGATGCCGTTCTTCTCTCCCTTGACCTCGAGCCTCCGCTTGACGCTCTGGAAACGTGGAAGCGCGCGCGCGATCTCCGAATCCGAGAGGCCGAGCCCGCGGACGAGGGCGATCGCGCCCAGAGCGTTGCGCACGTTGTGGAGGCCGGACAAGGGGGACGACAGGCGCGCGACCGGCATCCCGGCCTCGAGCAGCGTGAACTGCGCTCCTTCCGGCGAGTACGCGATGTCGCGCGCCGAAAAGTCCGCACCCGGATCCTCGAGCGACACGCGGACGAGGGGCCCCTCCGCCCCGCGCGCGGCCTCCATGACGCGCGGATCGTCCGCGTTGACGACGACGGCGCCGTCCCTCGGAACCAGATTCACGACCCGGCGAAACGCCTCGACGATCGACGGAAGATCCGGATAGAGATCGGCATGGTCGTACTCGATGTTGCCGACGAAGAGGTGCCTGGGCTCGTAGTGGAGGAACTTCGGTCCGCGGTCGAAGAAGGCGGCGTTGTACTCGTCGCCCTCCAGCACGAAGTGCGCGCCGGCTCCACGCCGGTAGCCGCATCCCAGGTTCTTCAGCTCCCCCCCGACGATGAACCCGGGGTCGCGGCCCGAGTCGAGAAGCAGCCAGGCCGTCAACGCCGAGGTCGTCGTCTTGCCGTGTGTGCCCGTGATCACCACGGAAGTCTTGCCGGGAAGCAGGTACTTCCGCACCGCCTGTGGCAGCGAGAGGACAGGAAGCCCGCGGCGGTTCGCCTCGGCCGCTTCGACGTTGTCCCGGAGCGCGGCGTTTCCGACCACGACGACGTCGCAGTCGGAAGGCACATGCTCGGGCGCGAAGCCCTCCGCCACGGGAATCCCGAGGCGCTCGACGGTCGTCGACATCGGAGGGTACAGAGCGCGGTCGCTGCCGGTCACCCGATGGCCCTCCTCGAGGAGCAGGGCCGCCAGAGGGACCATGGCGGTTCCCCCGACCGGCACGAAGTGAAAACGAAGAGATTCCGGCATCCCGGGCCCGGAGTTTGGTCTAATGGAGGCAATTTCGGAAATAGGAAGCTGTTTCCGAAGGTTTAGCGGCTGTGGCATCCCCACAAGCAGGAGGAAACTCAGATGATTCAGGCTTTTAAAATCGGCCGGCTTGGAGTCGGCGCGCTCCTGGTCGCAGGGGTTGCCCTGGCCCAGAAGCCGGCGGAGTCCAAGCCCGCTGCTCAGCAACCGGCCAAGCCCGCCGCCGGAGCCCAAGCCCAGGGCAAGGCGGTCGCGGCTCCGAAGATCGAGATCTCTTCGGAGACCCGGGACATGGGCACGGTTCCCAAGGGCCAGGTGATCGAGACGGACTTCGTCATCAAGAACACCGGCGGCTCGGACCTCGTGATCTCGGACGCCCGCCCGTCGTGCGGCTGCACGGTCTCCAACTTCGACAAGCTGATCAAGCCGGGCGCCGAAGGCAAGGTCCACACGAGTGTCGACACCAAGAGCTTCTCGGGCCCGATCTCCAAGTCGGTCCTGGTCGTCTCCAACGATCCCGACCGCCCGCAGATGAACCTCTTCGTCAAGGCGATCGTCAAGCCGTTCGTGGACGTGGCGCCGCAGCAGTACGTCCGCTTCTCGGTCGTCAAGGGAGATCCGGCCTCGCAGGACGTGATCCTCATCTCCGAGGAGAAGGGCTTCAAGCCGACCGTCGCCGAGACCGCGCAGGCTTACGTGAAGGCGGAGATCTCACCCGCCGGAGACAAGGACAAGATCGCGGGACGTCCGGGTGACCAGTACAAGCTGGCGATCTCGGTCACGCCCGATGCGCCCGAGGGTCTTCTCAACGCGCCCGTGCGCGTGACGACCGGCGTGGCGCAGCAGCCCACGCTCGAGGTTCCGGTGTCGGGCATCGTGCGGCCGCGCGTTTCGGTCTCGCCGATCACGGTCAACTTCGGAAACTTCACAGCCGGCAAGGACCCCATCACGCGCAACATCGTCGTGACCAACAACAAGCCCGGAACGCCCGTGAAGGTCACCAAGGCCGAGGTCAGCGTGCCCGGCTTCCAGACGGACGTCGTGCCGACGCAGGAAGGTGTCTCCTACACGGTCGTCGTCAAGGCGTCGGACAAGGTCAAGAAGGGCGCGGTGGACGGCAAGGTCACGCTCCACACGTCGGACAAGGAGAAGGCCGTCATCGAGATCCCGCTCAAGGGCGAGGCGCTGTAGGCCGTACCCTCGCATCGAATACTCAAACGCCCCGGGCAACCGGGGCGTTTTTCGTTTTGCTCGAAAGGGATCCCTCGGGCCGGGGGCCCTCGGGATGACACGCGGCGGCGCTAGCGCGCTCCGCGTGTCACTTCGGGGGCGCCGTCGTGACCGCTAGGCCGTCCTGCGTGGCGACGACCGATGGCCCGCTCGTCGCCGCGTGCGCCGCCGTCGTGGCCGTCGTGGGCCGCACCGCAGCACCCGCCGTGACTCCCGTCGTGGTGACGGTCCGCGCTCCCGACCCGCCTCCTGTGATCGTCGCGCTGCCGCCCTGCATCGCGAGGTTGCCGATCGAGACCAGATTCTTCTTGGGAGGCGCCGTGGCTTCCTGCGCTGTGATCGCCGAAACGCCCTTGACGTCGGACTTGCGGAGGCTCATCAATTTGCCGTCCGGGTATCCGTGGAAGAGCAACGTCGTTCCTTTGACGACGGGCGCCCCGATCGCCACGTAGCTTCCGGACGGTGAGAGCTCGATGCGGTAGTACGCCGTTTCCGCCGGGGGGGACGCAACAGCCAGGAATAGAACGGCCGCGACTGAAGCAAACACGTCTGGCCTCCCTTTTTTCGACAGTATGTCGAATTCCGACCGACGGGTCTGTGACATTGGTACGGAAGGGACCAAGGGTCAGCGCAAGCCAGTCATCCCGAGGCCTTAGGCCGAGGGATCCCGGACTTTTCGAGCACGGGACCCTCGTCGCTGGGCTCCTCGGGATGACGGCAAGAGTGATCCCGCCGAAGTCAGCCTCTCGTGACCTCGACCTTCCATCCGAAGGACTCCGCGACTCCCGAGAGAAGATCCCGCGCGTGCTCGACCGCGGTGGCCTCGATCCCCGAGTCCTTCGCCGCGCGGCCGAGCTGACCTCTTGCCCACAGCATCCAGCGCGTGCGGTCCTGGGGCGTGATCGGATTGAAGAGGCCGCTCTGCTCGTCAAACCACTCCAGGCGCGGATCCAGCGCCAGGATCCGGGGCGCCGGGAGCCGCACGCGGATCACCCGCTTCCCTGAGTCCGTGTCGATCGAGAAGTCGGGCGAGGAAAGGTCGAACCCGGCGATGACCTTTCCGCGCATCCGGATCGTGGCGGTCTTGGGAAAGTCGAAAATGAGAAACGACTTCACCTCCTCGAAGCGCAGGACGTCGGAGATCTGGGCCTCCACCGTCGCCAGCTGCGCGATCTTGCGCATCGCCGACACGACGGGCGCCGAGTCCGCGCGGCGCGACTCGCGCACGCTCGTCGCCAGCCGGACGACGAGCACGGCGCTGACAACCGCGAATACGGCGGCGAGGATCCACGGGAGGATGCGCGCGAGACCGCGCACGGCAGGTCTGCGTCCCTACGCTCGAAGGACGAGGGCGTCCCCGACGGCCACCTCGCCCTCCGCGCCCGGCGTAAAGACGTATCCGCGCATTCCCTCGTCCAGGAACTGCAGGACGGGCTTCAAATCCTGGGGCGTGGCCGCGGGCTCGGCGAGCGAGAAGCGGGAGAACTCGACGCAGGGTGCGGCGACGGTGACGGAATCCAGAGGCAGCAGCCTTCCCGCCGCGTCCCGAAACGCGAGGCCCGCCGCGAAGTTCTCGAGCCTCCAGACGCGGCCGGTCTCGATCAGGATGTTCTCACCCGCGCATCCGGTCGAAACGTGCTTGCCGTATCGGCCGCGCATGCGGCCGTAATGGCTGGTGAAACCGAAGGAGACCTCCCGGCCCGGAGTGCTCTTGGTGCGCGGGTGCGCCGGATGGTGCACGTCCAGGTGCTCTTCGCCCGAGGCCGATCGGCCGACGGCGCCGATGGGTGACAACGAAAGGCGCACGACCTCGACGAGCGGCGCGGTGTCGTAGACGCGATCGGGACGCTCTCCGCGCTTCAAGGTGTCCGTCTGGACCTGCAATCGGACGACGCGGCCGAGCTCGAACACGGGTCTTCCGTCACGCGCGGCGGACGTTCTTCAGAATGTCGCCGTCCCAGTCGTACTTCAAACGCTTGCGCCCTTTGGCCGAATCCTTCTGCAGCGCATAGCCGTAGAGCAGCGGCAGAGCCACCGAGGTCTCGACGAAGGCCATCTCGTGCGTTGCCTTCTTGGACACCTTGCCCCAGGAGGTGGCTTCCGAGAGCGTCGAGCCGCCGAGCCCTCCCCAGTGCGGGGCGTCGGTCGTGACCTGGAGGGCGTAACGGTGGCCGCCGGTGTCGATTCCGAAAATGTAGGACATCACGATCGAGTCGTTGATGTAGTTCTTCGGCACGCCTCCCGAGACGTACAGGGCGGCGGTGGCGGGACTCTGCACGACGATCTGCGTGAGCTCGTAGTTGTCGGCGATGGAGGAGATCTGGAACGGCGTCTTTCCCTCGGTGCGCAGCCGGTGGTAGTGCTCGGTTAAGCCGATGCCGATCGAGGAATCGTTCAACGCGGGGACGAACAGCGGCACGCCGTTGCGCGCGCACGCGCCGAGGATCGAGCCTTCGTCGTGCTTCGCCTGCTCGCCCAAGAGCGCGAGGAACTGGCGCGAGGAGAGGACTTTTCCGGCGAGCTTGTCGGCGAACTGCGAGACGACGAGGTCCGTCGCCCAGTACTTCTCTTCGTCGATGAACGTGTCGTACAGGCGGTCGATGTAGAGGTCCCGCAGCTCCTTGTCGTCGGCCTCGGGCGTGCCGTGATAGTGGCGGCCGCCGCGCACCTGGTAGAAATCCTGCGAGATGATCGCGCCGGTCGAGACGACGACGTCGACCATGTTCTGCTCGATCAAGTCGGTGATGACCTGGCGCATCCCGGCGGCGATGAGCGAGCCGGCCATTCCCAGAAAGATCGTGGGCCGGTCCTTGTCGCGGAGCATCGCGTCGAAGACCGCCGCGGCCTTGCCAAGCGCCCGGGCCTGGAACGAGGCCTCGCGGTAGCCGTCGAGGAGCTCGGCGACGGTGGTGGTCTTGCCGACCTTTACCGGCGTCGTCGGACGGCCGAGGAGCTCCTTTTTCCTCTTGCGGTCGACGCCGACCGCCGCGGCGTGGATGTACTCCCTGGCGCTGTCGAGGCGCTTTGCTCCCTTCGATCCCATCGGCGAGGCCCTCCCGAAAGAATCCGGTACGCCGCCATCGCGGCCGCGTAGCCGGAGTCGATATTGACCGCCGTCACTCCGTTGGCGCAGGAGTTGACGGCGGAGAGAAGCGAGGCGAGTCCGCCGAAGGCGGCGCCGTAGCCGCGCGAGGTGGGCACGGCCAGGATCGGCCGTCCCACGAGCCCTCCGAGAACCGAGAAGAGCGATGCCTCCATGCCGGCGACGCAGAGGATCACGTCGGCGCGCTCGATCTCCTCCAGCCGCGAGAGGAGCCTCAGGACGCCGGCGACCCCGACGTCGGGCACGAGTGTCGAGGAGACGCCGAGGTACTCGAGCGACTTTCGCGCCTCCTCGGCCACCGGCATGTCCGACGTTCCCGCGGTGACGACCGCGACCGTGCCTTCGACGCGGCGCATGGGCTTTCCGACCGAGAGGTGCAACGTCGAGGAGCGGGGATCGTAGTCGGCGCGACCGGGGAGCGGGGAGACCGCGACTTCCTCCCACATTTCGGGCGAGAGCCGGGTGACCAGCACGTCGTGCGCCCGCGAGAGCTGCCGGCAGATTTCGACGATCTGCTCGGCGGTCTT